>JAODNN010000042.1 GCA_025465355.1 Blastococcus sp.
GCTCGACGGCCTCGTCGGACAGCCCCCAGCGGGCGAGGGTCCGTCCATGTTGTCGTCTGCGCCAGTGAGTCCGCGCACCTGTCCGCCCCCGGCGAACACGGTGTGCAGTCCGTGGCCGGCCCAGCGGCCAGAAGCCGGTGACCGTCGTACCGGGTTGGCGATTCGGCAGGAACGACGACAGTGCCGACCCGCCGCATCGCCCAGGACGAAGCCGCCGACGAGCAGCTCGGGCGCGACCCGCTCGCACTCGTGATCGGCATGCTGCTCGACCAGCAGTTCCCGATGGAGCGCGCCTTCGCCGCGCCGCGGCTGCTGGCCGACCGGCTGGGGGTCGAGACCCTCTCCGCCGCGGAGCTGGCCGGGGCCGATCCCGAGCAGCTCGCGAAGGTCTTCCAGGGACCGCCGGCGCTGCACCGCTATCCCGGCTCGATGGCCGGCCGGACGCAGGCTCTCTGCCGGCTGCTGGTCGAGCGGTACGACGGCCGCGCCGAGGCGCTCTGGGCGGATGCCCCGGACGGCGCCACGCTGCTCCGGCGGCTCGGTGAGCTCCCTGGCTTCGGAGCGCAGAAGTCGAAGATCTTCCTCGCCCTCCTCGGCAAGCAGTACGGCGTCACGCCCGCGGGGTGGCGGGAGGCGGCGGGGGTCTACGGCGAGGAGGGCTCGCACCGGTCGGTCGCCGACATCACCGGCCCGGAGTCGCTGGCCGAGGTCCGCAGTTTCAAGCAGGCCCAGAAGCAGGCCGCCAGGGAGGAGAAGGCTGCGACCCAAGCCCCCGCGTAGCAGCCGGCCATGTCCCCGATCCCGCGCTGGGGGCGACTGCATCGGGGCCGCCGCGGTGGCACGATGGGGCTGGAGACCGGGGGAGTGACGGGGCGGTCCCTGCAACCCTGGCCGGAGGGATGATGTCCGTGGCCTCGAGCCAGCAGTTCCCGCGGTCGCGCAGGCCTGAGCCGGTGCTGATCACCGAAGCCGCGCCGAGCCTGGCGGAGCAGCACGCGGCCAGGAAGAAGCGCTACGCGATCACCATGGCCATACGTGGCGTCTGCATCGTCCTGGCTGCGGTCTTCTACCACGTCGTGTGGCTGATGCTGCTGTTCGCTTTTCTCGGCACGGTGCTGCCCTGGATCGCCGTCGTCATGGCCAACGACGGGCCGCCGAAGAAGCGGGTGACGATTCCCCGCCCGGCACCGTCGGCCGACCGGGTGCTCGAGGACCCCGCCCGAACGGGCCGGATCATCGACGGCTGAGCGGTTCTCCCGGCGCCCTGGTCAGCGGGCTCCCGGGCGGCGAACGACGTCGGCCGCCAGGGTCAGCCCGGCCTCCAGCGCCGCGACCGGATCGCGGTCGGCCAGCCATGCGGACAGCAACCCGGCGGCGAAGGCGTCGCCCGCACCCGTCGTGTCGACGACCACCGTGGGGTGCGCCGGGCGGTGCACCGACGTGTCACCCGAGGCCCACAGCGCGCCGTCGGCCCCCAGACTCACCGCCACGATCTGGTACGCCCGCGCCAGGGCGCGCGCGGCGTCGGAGGGATCGGCACACCCCGTGAGCAGCCGCGCCTCGTCGGCGTTGGGCAGCAGCAGCGTCGCACCCGCCGTATCGGCCAGCCACCGGTCGACTCCGTAGCCGGCCAGCGGCCCGGTGGACGCCGGGTCCACCGAGACGGTGCAGCCGACAGCGGCGGCCGCCGCCAGCGCGGTCAGGCCGGCGTCGCGGCTTTCCGGGTCGAGCAGCGTGTATCCCGACAGATGCAGGTGGGCACCCGCAGGCGGGGCCGGCACGTCGGCGGGCCGCAGTGCCAGGTTGGCCCCACGGTCGGCCAGCATGCTGCGCTGCCCGTCCGGCTCCACCAGGCTCACGATCGTGCCGGTGCCCACCTCGCCGACCACCCGGAGGCTCAGGGCCACCCCCGCCGCCGTCAACTCGGCTCGCAGTCCCGCGCCCGCGGCATCGTCGCCCACGCAGCCGGCAAGGGTGACCGGGATGCCGAGCCGCGCGAGGTGGACCGCGACGTTCGCGCCCGCACCACCGCCCCGGGTGCGGATGGCAGCGGGCCGATCCGAGCCGGGCGCCGATGTCCCGGCGAGTACGACCACGACGTCGGTTGCCACGTCCCCGACGACGACGACCGGCCGCACTCCCGAGTTGATCATCGTCATACGGCTGCCGCCGTCGGCGTGTCGGACCGCCACATGCCGATGATCAACTCGGGATGACCGCGAGTGCTGCGGCGATGCGGCCGGCGAGCTCGGCGTTGCGCAGCACCAGCCGCACGTTGACGGCGAGGGTGGCGCCCTCGCTGGCGCGGTGCAGGTGGTCCAGCACGAACGGGGTCACGTCCTTGCCGCGGACGCCGGCTGCCTCGGCGGCGGCCAGTGCGCCGGCGATCACACGGTCGTGCAGGGCAGGGTCCAGTTGCTCGTCGAGCGGAAGCGGGTTCGCGACCACGACCGCCCCGGGCGCGAGTTCCTGGCGGGCCGCGAACACCGCCGCAGCCTGCTTCGGGTCGTCGACCGACCAGTCCAGGGACGAGCCGGAGTCCGCGACGTAGAAACCGGGAAAGGCCGTCGTCCGGTATCCGACGACCGTCACCGACAGCGACTCGAGTCGCTCGAGGGTGGCGGGGACGTCGAGGATCGACTTCACGCCGGCACAGACGACCACCAGGGACGTGCGGGACAGGGCCGTCAGGTCCGCCGACTCGTCGAAGGTCTCCGCCGCGTGCCGGTGCACGCCGCCCAGGCCGCCGGTGGCGAACACCCCGATCCCGGCACCGGCGGCCAGCAGCGCGGTGCTGGAGACGGTGGTCGCCCCACTGAGGCCGAGCGCCGCCGCCACGGGGAGATCGCGCACCCCGAGCTTGGCCAGCCCCGGGTCGCCGCACACGCGGTCCACCTGGTCCCGCGTCAGCCCGACGTGCGGGACGCCGTCGAGGACGGCGATCGTCGCGGGAACCGCCCCGCCGGCGCGTACCGCGGCCTCGACGTCGTCGGCTGCGGCGCGGTTGTCCGGCCGCGGTAGCCCGTGGGCGAGCAGCGTGCTCTCCAAGGCGACGACCGGCGTGCCGGAGTGCAGCGCGTCATCGACCTCCGGTGACAGGACAGTGCGGGGGGAGGGGGCGGGTACGACGGAAGCAGGGGGCTGCACCCTGTCATCATGGAGGCTGGACCACCGCCGCCGAGCAGGGAGTGAACCGTGAGCAGTTCCGACATCCTCGAGCGGCCGGACGTCCGCGACTCGGACACCGGCAACGCCAATGAGGTCTTCCACTACGTCCGCAAGAACAAGATCGCCGAAAGCGCGGTCATGGGCACGCTGGTCGAGGCCCTGTGCGGCGAGGTGTTCCCGGTGACCAAGAGCCCCAAGCCCGGTAGCCCGGTCTGCCCGGCCTGCAAGGAGGTCTACGAGCAGCTGCGCAAGCAGTGATCCCGGCGCCGCCCGGCCGGCTCAGGTGACGCCGAGCTTGCGTGCTTCGGAGGCGAGCTTGGCCGCGCGCCGCTCCCGGCGGCGGCGCCGGTGTCGGAGCAGCGGCGCCGGCCGGCGAGCCTGGATCGTGGCGTTGAGCTCCGCGCCGAGCAGGACGGCCATGCCGAAGAAGAAGCAGAACAGCAGGACCGCGATCGGGGCCGCGAGCGCACCGTAAGGGAGCGCCGTGGTCAGGATGTCAGCCACGTAGGCCCGCAGGAGCAGAGCCGCGACCGTGAAGAAGACGACCGCGAGCGTCGCGCCCGGCAGGTGCCGCCGCCACGGCAGCCGGTGCGGCAGCACGACGTGGTAGAAGCTCGTGAGCGCCACGAGCAGCCCGATGAGCACCAGCGGCCAGTAGACGGCGTTCACGAGCACCTGCGCGGTGGGCTGCCAGGCGGCCGGCAGCAGCGAGACCAGGATCCCGCGGCCGAGGACCAGCAGCGGCAGCGTCAGCACCGCCAGGAACATGCCGACGATGAAGAGCCAGAGGGCCTTCAGCCGGGTGCGGATCGGGCCTCGCACGTCCCGCTGGTTGTAGGCGATCACGATCGTGTTCATGAAGGTGGCTGTCGCCGAGGAGCCCGCCCACAGCGACAGGACGAAACCGACGCTCACCACGTCCAGGCGGCCCGAGCCGAGGATGTCGCTCAGCGTCGGCCGGACCAGGGAGTCGACGACGTCGGGGGTGAGCACGTTGCTCGCGGAGTTCAGCAACCGGTCCTCGACCTGCTGCACCGATGCTGCGCCGATCACTCGCCCGAGGTAGCCGAGGGAACCCAACAGCCCGATCAGCAGGGGCGGCACGGACAGGATCTGCCAGAACGCGGCCTCGGCGGACAGCCCGAGGATGCGGTCCCGCCAGGCCTTGGCCAGTGTCTGACCGAGCACCTGCAGCGGAACCCGGACCGGAGCCGGCCACCTGTCCAGCCGGCCCCTGTCTCTCGCGCCGTGGGCGTGGTCCCCATGGCCGGCCGGTGGCACACCGTCCGCGGGGACGGGCGGGGAGGGTGCGGCGCCCCCGATCGGTCCCGCGACGTTCCCGGCTCGCGTCGGGGAGCCACTGGGGAGGACGGCGCTCACCTGCCCAGTGTGCACGTCGGGAACCGAGCGGGTGTCCCGAGCCAGGACTGACCGGCCGTCAGCCGCTCGTCGTCGGGGGCGGCGTGCTGCCGCCCGGGGTGGCCGGGGGAGCGGCCGGCGGCACGCAGTGGATGATCGCCTCGGCCGCGTAGTGCGTGTGGAAGTTCTCCCGCTTGACCACGGCCCCCGAGCCGAGGTCGTGGAACACCCGGGTCACGGTGACGTCGAAGCCGGGCACCCCGGACTGCGCCGTGCAGTTGCCGTCGTCCACCTTGTCCTGGACGGCGGGCTGGCGCGGGTTGGTGTGCGCACCTTCGATCGACTCGATCTCGTAGTGCTTCGTCCCGTAGAAGGTGACCGTGAGGGTGCCCGGTGACCACGCGGTGTCGACGTAGATGCCCGTGGTGGTGTCGTTCTTCCACTGCAGGTCGATCAGGCCCTCGTACACCGTGGCTTCCCGGCCGGCGGGGTAGCGGCTGATGTAGAAGCTGTGCGTCTTGTGGTGGACGTCCTGGAGGCCCGCGAAGTACATCGCGTTGAACATGGTGGTCGCGAACTGGCTGATCCCGCCGCCCACCGCCTTCGACAGCTGGCCGCCGCTGATCACGGCGGCGGGCACGTAGCCCTGCGCGGTGCCCCGCGGCCCGGTGAACCCGTTGAGGCTGAACGTCTCGCCAGGCTTGACGAGCGCGCCGTCGACCTTGGCGGCGACCACGCGGATGTTGGTTCCGCTGGCCGTGCTGGTGAAGTGCGTGGTGAAGCTGCTGACCTCTTCCTTGATGCCCAGCGCCTTCGCCTGCTCGGTGGTGAACGACGCAGGAATCGGGCCGAGCTGGGCCGTCACCTGCCGCGCCCCGCCACTCTTGGTCAGGACGGCCAGCAGCTGCTCGGCCAGGTGCTTCGGGGCGATCCCCGTCCCGTCCCTCGACGGGACGACGGTCACCGCGCCGCCGGACATCGTGAAGTGTGCGTCGGTGGCCGGGCTGCCGAACACCTTCAGCTGGTCGCCGAGCGACTTCTGCAGGGCGGCCGGGTCGACCGCGACCGCGAGCGTGCCGTCGTCCTTCGGCGTGAAGACCAGGGACGCGGCGATCGCCGTGACCGGAACCTCGGCGGACGTCGCGCCGTCCGTGCTCGCGATCCGGACCGGCCCGGAGAGGGCTGGGGTGACCGTCGTGTCCAGTACCCGCTGCGCCTCGGCTGCGTCGACGTGCACCGGGGAGACGGCGACCGGCAGGTCGATCGCCGTGGCGGGGTTGCCGGCGGCGGTGACGGCGCGGGTGAGGGCGCGCGCCGACGCGGGCCGGTCGAGCCGCCGCCCGTTCGCCGGGGCGACCACGTGGGGCGTGGTCCCCTCGAACGCGATCGTGGCGTCGACGGGGGCTCGGTCGACGCCACCGGCGATGGCCTCGAGCTGGGCGTCCAGTGCCGTCCGGTCGGTGGCGATCACCGGGTCGACCAGGCGATGGCCGAACAGCGTGACCAGCCGGGTCCACGGGTTGAGCGGCTGCACCGCGGCCGCGTCGACGGTGCCAGGCACGTCGAGGGTGATGCCCGCGGCGGCCGGCGAGAGGGCGGTACGGACGCCGGCGGCGACCACGGTCCGGTCAGCCGTGATCCTGGGCGCGACGTCGTGCTCGAGGGCGCTGGCCGCAGCCGCGGGGGAGAGCCCGCCGATGTCGACGCCGGAGACCACGGTGGCTCGGGGGATGCTGCCCTGAGCGGTCACGAGGTCGACGCCGTACGCGGCGGCGAGGACCAGCACGGCACTGGCGGGGACCAGGGTCACGCGGCGGCGCCACCATGGTCCATGCGGGCCATCGGTGGGCGGCTCCTCGCCGGCCGGCGGCTCCCCGTCGCCGGCATCCGCCTGAGGTGAACGCTGGTCGACGTCGGACAGGTCGAGCTTCTCCGTGCCCCCGCCGTCGGTCGCGACGTCCGGGAAGGTGGTCGACCGGGGCAGGGCCTCGGCGGCGGCAGCCTCAGGCGCGGTCCCGGCGGCGGGTGCCTCCTCGGGCGCACCGAGCAGCCAGTCGCGGGTCACCGGGCGGGTGTCGTCGGCGTCGTCGTGCACTGCCGGACGGCTGCTGGTGAGCGGTGGACGGCCGTCCGGGCGGTCGGTGCGCATCCGCACGGTCTCGTCGTGGGACGGGTGGAGCTGGGACATGCTGGAGTCCTCCGGGGGTCGCCAACCGGGGCCCCGGGAACGACGAAGCCGCCGGCCCGACATCCGCACGGGGCGGGGAGTCGGACGCGACGGCGTCGTCGAATGAGGCGGTCATCGCGGGCGCGACGATAGCGCCTCTGTCAGGCAGTCACCTGCTGCTCACCATCAGTGTCGATGAAGTCGACCGCAATATCGCGGAGCTTTCCTTCGTACTCGCGAGCGTGGTGCCCGCAGAAAACGAGGTCGCTACCACTGGCGAGCACGACACGCACCTTGGCCAGTGCGCCACAACGGTCGCAGTGGAAGGGCACGACCAAGTCGTCGGCGGGCGGGGTCGTCGTCAGCGTCTGGGTCATCTGGGTCATCACTCGCTCTCTACCGCACGGACCCGCGGCTGCGGATCGGCCTCCTGCACAGCGCCAGGATGGACCCCCAGATTCCCGATCCGCGCCATCGGCTGCGAAGACTCGCCGAAGAAGCGAGAACGTAACCGGCGGAGCGGTGAAGCAGGGGACGTCACTGGCTGGTGCTGGTCGGATGGGACTGATCGTTCGTACTTCTGACGCCGGCCATGGCCGGTCGTGGGTCCGCTGCTCTTCTTGACCTCTCCCACGCTACGCCGCTTACCCGGGGGAGGTTCACGTACACCGTCCCGGTAGCGCGTATGAGTGAGATCGTGATCGTCTCGCAACACTCGCCGCTCGCGGTCCGTGTCGGCTGAGAGTGGCTGGTCAGCGCTGCTGATGTCGCGCTCACCTCAATGTCGGGGACGTTCCGGACGGCCGCCGGGCGCGGGTCCGGACGGCACTCCTGCGTGGGAATGGTCACGGCTGTGACACTGCGGTGCTCCCGACCGCACCGGGGCCAGGTCGGCTCTGTTGCCGACCGCGGCGGCAGACGCGGCCTTGCTGCGCAGAAGAGCAACCGAGAGTCGCCGCGGCAGGATGGGTGTCTCCTTCTTGACCGAATGTCTGATCCGGCTGTCGAATCCGGCGCCGCGCGATCGACGTACGGGTGAGACCGGCTCCGCACCGGGGCTGTCCGACGACGAGGAGATGAGCATGACGAAGTCCGTGCTGCACATGTCGATGTCGCTCGACGGCTTCATCGCCGGCGCGGACGACGGCCCGGGCAACGGGCTCGGGACCGGCGGCAGCCGGCTGCACGAGTGGCTCGGCGACCCCGTCTCCGCGCATCCGCATTTCGCCCCGTCGGGACTGAGCGGGCAGGTGTTCGCCGAGGTGATGGCGACCGGTGCTGTCGTCGTCGGCCGCAAGACATTCGACTTCGCCGGTCACTGGGGCGGCGACCACCACGGCGTGCCGATCTTCGTGCCCACGCGCGGAACTTCGCCGGAGCCGCAGAGCGGCTGGGTCCATTACGTGCCTGACGCGGCGACCGCGATGCGCGAGGCCAAGGCCGCCGCCGGCGACCGGGACGTGATGGTGCACGGCGCCGGGCTCGCGCAGTCGCTGCTGCGCGA
>JAODNN010000049.1 GCA_025465355.1 Blastococcus sp.
CGGCCGCCGGGCCGCGGGCCGCGCCGCCGGGCGTGCCCTCGGTGGGCGGCAGGGCGGCCCCCGGGGACGAGCCCGGCGGGGCTGATCACTCGCTCCCTCCCGCGAGAGCCCGTTCCCCCGCCCGAGGGTGCGTCACCGCCAGGCAGCCTCCGCCGCGAGGACGACGAGCGTCACCGTCGTCGCGACCTCGATGAGCGCGCCGAACAGATCGCCGCTGACACCGCCGAGCCGGCGCACTGCATGGCGGCTCAGGGCCGCGGCGGCGAGCAGGCCACTCAGTACCGCGGCGACCGCCCATGCCACCTGGGCGGCCGTCCCGCCGATCAGGAACCGGCCGACCCCGGCCGCGGCGAGCAACGCCGCGCCCGCCGTCCAGCGGACCGGAGCCGACGCGGCCCCGGCGACGAGCACGCCCAACGTCGAGCCCGACGCCGCGGGAACACCCGTGCCTGCCGCGTGGAGCACCGCCAGGCGCCCGGTGCTGACGGCCAGGGCCCCCGCGAACAACCCCTCGGGCCTGGACGACACGGCCAGCACCGCCGACAAGGCCCCGACCTGCAGCAGCAGGGTGCCCGCGACCGCCACCGCGCCGAACGCGCCGATGTCGGGGCGCCGCATGATGGCCAGCGCCTGCTCCGCCGGGTGCCCGCTGCCCAACCCGTCCGCGAGGTCGGCGGTCCCGTCCAGGTGCAGGCCGCGGGTGAGCAGGGCGAGCCCGCAGACGAACAGTGCCGCTGCCAGGAACGGCGATCCGTGCGAAGCACCGCGCCACACGGCCAGCGCCGGAACGTACGCGAGGACCGCGAGCAGCGCGCCGACGACGGGCAGCCAGGCCAGCACTCCTGCCCCTGGACGGCGCGCGCGGGATGGGACAGGCAGCACGGTGAAGACGCCGAGCGCGGCCAGGAATCCGCCGCTGGTTCTCCCGTCGCTGGACGGCTCGGTCATCGCAGCCGCTGCGGGAGGCCGGCAGTCATCAGCCACACCCGGTCGGATCCCGCGGCGACGCGCGCGTTGAGAATGCCGAGGTCGTCCCGGAAGCGCCGGCCGGACGGCGTGGCGGGCACGATGCCGCTGCCCACCTCGTTGCTGACCGCGGTCACCCGCCGGCGGGAACGCACCCAGGCGTCGACGACCGCGTCGACGGCTGCGGCGAGCCGCCGCTCCGCGTCGGGAGCGTCGGACCAGATACCGCAGTGGTCCATGGTCCGGGCCAGCCAGGTGGACAGGCAGTCCACGAGCACCGGCGGTCCTGGGGTGCCCAGAACGGTGGGCAGGTCCACCGTCTCGATGGTGCGCCACGAGAGCGGACGGCGAGCACGGTGCTCCGCGACCCGGTCGTCCCACTCGGCGTCCGTGCCGTCCGGGACCAGGCCGCAGGCGACGTAGTCGACGTCGCCCCGGCGGCGGAGCAGGTTCTCGGCGAAGCGCGACTTCCCGGAGCGGGCACCCCCGAGCACCAGCACCCGGCGCGGGCGACCGAGGATCACGACGTCCGCCCCGCCGTCCGGCGCACGCCCAGCGAGGTGAGCAGCAGTTGCGCGGCCAGGCAGGCGCCGACGCCCTCCCCGGCGCGCAGGCGGAGGTCCAGCAACGGCTCCAGCCCGAGTTCGGTGAGCACGGCGGCATGCGCCCGCTCGCGGCTGCGGTGCCCCGCGACCAGCGCAGCCTGGGCGGCGGGCTCGAGGCGAACGGCCAGCAGCGCGGCCAGCGACGTGGCGAGGCCGTCGAGCACCACGGGCGCGCCGGCCGCAGCGGCACCCAGGGTCACCCCCGTGAGCACCGCGAACTCGGCACCGCCGAGTGCGGCGAGGGCGGTGAGCGGCTCGGCCAGTGCGGCACCGTGCTGCGCCGTGGCCCGGGCGATCGCCCCGCCGACGACGGTCCGCTTGCGGGAGAGCATGGCGGCGTCCGCGCCGGAGCCGAGGCCGACCGCCTCGTCGGGCCGGAGCCCGAGCAGGGCTCCGCACAGCGCGGCGGCGACGGTGGTGTTGCCGATGCCCACCTCACCGAGGCAGACCAGGCCCTCACGCGCCAGCTGCCCTCCCAGCACTCTGCCCTCGTCGACGAGCGCATCCACCGCGGCGGGGGTCAGGGCGTCGGAATGCAGCAGGTCGCCGGGTTCATCCAGGGGCACCGCGCGACGGACCTCGACCCGCAGACCGGCTTGCCGTGCGGCCGCGGCGCCGAGTGACTCGCCGGCACGGGTCGCCGCGAGCACGTCGGAGGTCACCGACGTCGGATACGCCGAGATCCCGTGGGCGGCCACGGGGTGGTCGGCACCGACGACGACCAGCGTGCCGGTGCCCGGTTCGGGACCGGCCAGTGCGAGCACCCGGTTGACGGCCCGATCGAGCACCCCGAGGGACTCGGGCGCCGCGAGCAGGTCGTCGCCGGTGTCCCGCGCGGCCACCACCGCCGCCTGGTCGGGAGCAGCCAGATGGGACACCGGTGGTGCCGGGTCCCCGTCGTCCGGCCACCGCTCGTCGACGACGACGTCGTCGACGGAGAGCCGCTGCGACCAGCCGTGCCGCTCGAGCCCGGGCTCGGGCGGGCGCTCGTCGGGCCAGCCCAGGCAGAGCCAGCCGAGCGTCTCGACGCCGTCCGGAAGATTCAGCAGCGCGGCCAGGTCGGCCGGCTGGAACAGGGTCACCCAGCCCATGCCCAGGCCGGCCGCCCGCGCGGCGAGCCAGATGTTCTGGATCGCGCAGGCACAGCTCCACATGTCGGTGTCGGGGAACGTCGCCCGGCCCAGCACACCTGTGGCCGGGGCACGACGGTCACAGGCGACGACGACGCCCACCGGCGCCTCGCGGATGCCCTCCAGCTGAAGATCGAGCAGCCGCGCCCGGCGGTCAGGGGTGAGCAGGTCGGCCTGCCGCAGCCGCTCGCGGTCGGCAAGCACCGCCGCCCGGTCCCGGGTGCCCTGCTCGGTGACGACGATGAAGCGCCACGGCTGCGAGTGTCCGACCGACGGCGCGCTGTGCCCGGCCGCGAGGACCCCCCGCAGCAGCTCTGCTGGGATCGGGTCGGCCCGGTAGCGGCGGATGTCGCGTCGGGCATCGATCACGGCGTGCAGGGCGGAGACACTGGCCTCGTCGAACGCCCAGCCGGAGGGGTCCGCCGCGCGTTGGGCGGCGTGGGTGCGGTCACCGATCAGCGGGACCGGCCTGGGCCAGGTCATGCGAGCACGAACAAGCGGTGTGCGTCCATGTCACGACCTCCGTCGGGTATCCACGCCCTGGACAGACCGACGGCGGAAGTGTCCTGGCTCCCGGATCGACGTTTCGCTCGCCTTCCGGCCCTCGAGAGGGCCGTGGCATGTCGAGGTTCACTCCCCGGTGACAGTGGCGGGACCGCGCCGGATTCTCACCGGACTTCCTTCACTGCCGTCGCGGTCAGCCTGCCACGAGCGTGTCGCCCGGCGCACGCGAGGTGCGCCGGCGGCCTCAGCCCAGGGCGAGCACCTTCATGGCCTGGAAGGCCATCCGGGACTCGCCCAGCGCGTTCGGGTGCACGACCACCGCATTCGTGCCCTGCAGCACGGGCTCGATCCAGCGGACGCCCAGAGCCTGGCAGGCGTCGTGGCCGTTCGACACCCTGCTCATGTCCACGTACGTCGCCCCCGTCGCCGCGGCTGCCCGCCGGACGGCGTCGTTGAGCGTTGCCTGGACGCCGCGCAGGTAGGGCACGTCGCCCGCGGCGACCGGCATCTTGTCGAAGCAGCCACCCGTCCGCGGCAGGATCCACGGGTACCCGAGGATGGCGACCTTCGCCATCGGCGCAGCCGCCCGGACGGCTCGCAACGCCTTCACCAGCGACGGGTAGGTCGTGGTGCGGATCGTGTCCTGGAACGAGGACCCGTACCGGTCCTTGCAGGGGCTGCCCTGGCCGAGGGTCGACAAGCCGGCGGCGCCGCACTCGGCGATCGAGTTGATGAAGACGCCACTGTCGTTGCCGCCGATGGTCATGGTGACCAGTTGGGTGTTCGGCCGCAGCGCCGCGAGCTGCGGGGCGACGCCGAGCCCCTGAGAGGTGAAGTAGTCCTTCGTCTCTGCCGCGCCACAGGTCACGTCGGTGAACCGCGCGCCGGTCCTGGCGGCGATGACGTGCGGGTAGTTGCTCGTGGAGCGGATACAGGACGCCGGCGCCGCGGGATCCGGCGGGAGAACGCCCGAGGCCGCGCTGTAGGAGTCGCCCATCGCGACATACCGGAGCCCCGGGGTCGCGGCCTGGGACGGCAGCGCTCCGAGCAGGACACCCACGACAGCGGCGAGGACACACGCGGTGACACGGCGCATTGGCTTCTCCATCGGAACCGAAGGAACTCTGGGCAGTTCAACGGCCGACAGCGGTTGGGGTTACGGCGCGTCACATGATGAGCTGACGCAAGGCGCCGAAACTAGATGCCTTTGTGGGACGTCGGTGCCGGACAGTTGGCGCGAACGTCAGATACCGTCGCCTCTGCCCGGTGGCCCAGCTCCGGGTCCCCCGAGGGGTCCAGGGAGGGGCATGCTTGGCGTACAGGCACGATCGGGCGCAGGGTCCCGATGGTCGGGATGGCCCAGGTCCGTCCTGATCGCGGGGCCCCTCGGGCTCCTCATCCTCGTCGGCCTCGTGATCGTCGTCGCCCGGGCGGGCGTTCCGCAGGCGGTCAGCCTGCCGCACTGGTGGGGTGGCTGGCGGCACCGGGAGCAGGGCCAGCTGCACGGATGGGTGGCCGCCGGGATCGTGCTGCTCGGGGCGCACTGCGCCTTGTGGGTGTGGATGATGTGGCGGTCTCTGCGTCCCAGGACGGCCGAGATCGACCGACCGGGCCTGGACGGCGACCACGAAGACCCGGTGCGGCGACGGCGCAGAGTCCCGGCGTTGGCCGGCCTGGCCGCTGTCTGGGCGCTCCCGCTGCTGGTCACCGGGCCCATGGGCAGCCTCGACGTGCAGAGCTATGCGGCCGTCGGCAAGCTGGCCGCGCTGGGACTCGACCCCTACGAAGCGACGCCCGGCTGGCTGTCCGACCAATTCGTCGCGGCCGTCGACCCGATGTGGCGATGGACACCCACCCCGTACGGCCCCTTGCAGGTCGCACTCCTGCGGGGGCTCGTCAACGTGGCCGGGACCGACGTGGCGCTCGCTGTGCTGCTGATCCGGATCGTGGCTGTCCTCGGCGCCGTGTGTGCCGTCGCGTTCGCCCTCCGTGCGGCGTCCCGCGCCGACCGGGTGGCGGTGCTCGTGGTCACCGGGCTGAACCCTGTCCTGCTGATCCATGTGGTGTCCGGCGCTCACCTCGACGTCCTGGTCGGCGCGCTCGCGGTCCTCGTCGTCGTCCTCGCCCGCTCCGGTCGCCACGCCTCGGCGATGGCGCTGGCCGTCGTGGCTCTGGCGGTCAAGTTGCCGGGAGCGGTTCTGGTGGCGTTCGTCCTGTTGGACCTGTTGCGCGCCGGACCGGGGGTGGCCCGGCGGGGAGCCTTCCTGCGGCTGGCGGGCAGTGGTCTGGGCGTCCTCGGTGTGGTCATGGTCCTGTGCCGGAACCCGTTCGGTTGGCTGGCCGCGCTGGGCGTTCCCGGGATATCTCGCAACGGAACCGCTCCCAGCACCTGGGTCTCCTATGTGGTCGCCGCCGTGACCGGGCATTCCTCCGCCGACGACCTGACTTTCGCCTTCTCCATCGGCCGCACCATCACGGCGCTGGTCGGTGCACTCGCGGTGTGCCTGCTGCTCTGGAAGGCCACCTCCGGCACCCGTGCCGCGGCGTTCCGCGGAGTGGGGTGGGCGCTGGTGGTCCTCGCGCTGAGCGCGCCGGCCCTCTACCCGTGGTACCTCGTCTGGGGATTGTTCGCGGCAGCAGTGGGCAGCGGCGTCCGCGGCCGGGTGATGTTGATGGGCCTCAGTTGCGCCCTCTGCCTGCTCGCCACGGGCGGCGACGGCACCAGCGTCATCATCACCTGGGCCCTGGTCCTGCTGGGGGTCCTGGGCTGGACGATCTGGGTCGGGCGGGAACTGCTGACCAGCCGGTCACGCGACTCCGCAGGGCAACCACCGCTGCCCGTGTCCCCGACACGGGCAGACGCGGGGATGCCCGCGTCCTGACGTACCGAGTCCCGCTGTCCGCGCCGGGATCATGACGCTCCTGACGCTCGTCGGCAGCCACGTCGACGCCGCGCTGCGCACAGATGGGAGTCTCACCGCATGCGGCGGTCCTGGTCCTGGATCCGTGCCGGGGCCGGCGCCTGCCTGATCGCCGCGACTCTGGCGCCGTCCGCGTCGGCCGCGGCCGCCGACGACCCTGCCGCTGCCGTCCGCGGACCGGTGGTCGTGGTCGGCGTGCCCGGCCTGACGTGGCAGGACGTCCAGCCCGGGTTGACTCCGGCATTGTGGCGACTGGCGGGCAGGTCATCGGTCGCCGCGATGACCGACCGGACCGGCGAAGGTGACGCCCGGCGGGCAGCCGGCTGGCTGACCTTCAACACGGGAAGCAGGGCACGTGCGGACGTCGAGCCGCGCGTGCTCCCCGATCCCACCGTCCCTGGACAGCTGGAGAGGCTCCACGCCGTCAACCGGTCGGGGGCCTATCGGTCCCAGGTCGGTGCTCTGGGCGACGCGCTGCACCGGGCCAGACGCACCGTGGCGACGGTCGGAGGAGCTGGAGCGGTGCTCGGCGCGATGAGCGGTGACGGGAGGGTCGACTCGCGCGATCCCACGGTCGCTGCGGCCCTTCAGCACGCCGACGTCGTCGTCGTGGAGTTACCGCAGCTCTACGACGTCGACCGGCAGGACACGCGCGCGGTGCACGATGCATTGAGCCAGATCGACACCGGCGTGGCGACGGCTCTGCAGGCACTCCCGGGGAACGCTTCGCTGCTGGTCGCCGGGGTGAGCGACGCGGCCTCGGGCCGAGCCCCTCTCCATGTGGCGATGGCGGCGGGCCCGACGTTCGGGCCCGGGCGGCTCAGCTCCGCGTCCACGGGACGGGCAGGCGTCGTACAGCTGATCGATGTCGCTCCGACCGTCCTCTGGCTCACGGGAGCCCCCGTCCCGACCGCCATGCTCGGCGTGCACTGGAGCCCCCTCCCGGACCACGCATCGACGGCGAGCCGACTGTCCGCCCTTGTCGAGCTCGACCAACGGTCCGCGGCCAACATCCAGGCCGGGACCTGGTACGACCGAGCCGTCGCCTGGGTGGCTCTCCTGTACGTCGTCGCGACGATCACCGCCTGGGCGTGGCGGCGTGCGTCCCTTCCGCTGGTCGTGAGCACCGTGATCGCCAGCGTGCCGGTCGCGGGCTGGCTGGCGCAGTTGGTTCCGTGGTGGCATGTCGGGACCTGGCCCCTGGCGCCGCTGACCGCTCTTTTCGCCGGAGCGATCGGGTCGGCCGCGGCATTCGGCCCCTGGAGCCGGCACGACCGATGGCGTGCCGCGGCCTTCGTAGGAGCAGTGACCGCCGCCGTGATCATCGTCGATGCGGCCACGGGATCGCCGCTGTCCCTCGACGCACCGTTCGGTGACAATCCCATCGTCGCCGGCCGCTTCCACGGCATCGGCAACGTCGCCTTCGCCCTGCTGGGAGCCGGAACCCTGATGCTCTCCGCGGCCGTTGTGCGGGGGTCGAGCCCTCGTCGTGCTGCCGCGACGGTGGTGGGCCTGGGGGCCGTAGCTCTCCTCGTGGACGGGCTTCCGGGCCTGGGCGATGACTTCGGTGGTGTTCTGGGCCTTCTGCCCGCGGTCGCCGTGCTGGCGCTGGTCGTGTCGAAGGTCCGCTTCTCGTGGCGGTACCCGTTCGGCGCCCTGCTCGCCACGGTGATGACGGCAGCGGCGTTCGCTCTCTACGACTACACGCGGCCGCCCTCCGAGCGGACCCATCTCGGCCGGTTCATCGGGCAGATCGCTGATGGGTCCGCCTGGACGGTGGTCGCCCGCAAGTTCGGCAGCAGCACGGCGACGTTCATGGGCGGAGCGCCGCGGTGGATCGTCGTCGTCTGGCTCGTCCTCGGACTGGCCACGTATGTCGGTCACCGGCGCGGATGGCTTTCTCTCAGGGCGGCCGTCGACCACCGCGTCGCCGGCGGGCTGCTGGCAGCTCTGCTCGTTCTCGCGGTCCTCGGCGCAGGTTTCAACGACTCGGGGCTCTCGATCACCGCGTTCGCCTTCTATGTGGCCGCGCCGCTGCTCGTACCCCTGGTCGAGCCGGTCTCCGAGGTGCCGCCCCCGCCGTCGATGCTCCGCGAGATCGGCGACCCGGGGTTGAGCCGGTCCTGATCTCGCCGCGACCCCGGCAGCTCCACTCGATCGGCGTCCGCCCAGGACCCGACGACGGCGACGTCGAGCGGGAAGTCGACGGGGAACGTGCCGAACAGGAGCCGCCCGGCCTCGGCCGCGGCGCGGCGTACCTCCTCGGTGACGGCCTCGGCGAGGTGCTCGGGGGTGTGGATGACCACCTCGTCGTGGAGGAAGAACACCAGGTGCGGCCGCTCGCTCACCGTTCCGGCGTCGCCGAGTCGCCAGAGCCGGTTGCGCAGGTCGGCCAGCCAGCACAGGGCCCACTCGGCACCGGTGCCCTGGACGACGAAGTTGCGCGTGAACCGACCCCAGGCGCGGCGGTGGCGATCGCGCTCCTCCCGGGAGTTCCCCTCATCCAGCGGCTCCCCCAGCTCGACCGGACGCTCCGCCCATGCGCCTCTGGGAGCCGGGGACCCGCGGCCCAGCACGGTGTGCACCACCTCGCCGCGCTCCCCCGCGCGGGCGGCCTCCTCCACCAGCCCGACGGCCCGGGGGTACCGGCGGGTCAGCCGGGGCATCATGCGCCCGCTCTCCCCCCGGGTGCCGCCGTACATCGCCCCGAGCATTCCGACCTTGGCCTCGGCACGTGTTGCCACGGCGCCGCTGGCCACCATGCCCTGGTACAGGTCGGACGAGCGCGCCGCTTCCGCCATCGCCGTGTCGCCGCTCATGCCGGCGAGCACGCGCGGCTCCAGCTGAGCGACGTCCGCCACGACGAACCGCCAGCCGGCGTCGGCGACCGCCGCCGGCCGCACCTGCGTGGGGACCGACAGGGCTCCGCCACCGTTGGATGCCCACCGTCCGGTGACCACACCGCCCGGCACGAAGTACGAGCGGAACCGGCCGTCGCGCACCCAGGCCTCCAGCCACGCCCAGCCATTGGCCTGGAGGAGCCGCGACAGCTTCTTGTACTCGAGCAGTGCCGGTATCCCGGGGTGATCGAGCTGTTCGAGCGTCCACGAGCGGGTGTCGCTCACCGGCAATCCCGCGGCCTGCAGGACGCGCAGAAGGCCGCCCGGTGAGTCGGGATTGAGGTCAGGGGCGCGGAAAGCCCCGCGGATCTCCCGCAGCAGCCGCTCGAGCACCTCCGGCCGCTGACCGGGCCCTGGCCGGGGGCCCAGCAGCTCGGTCAGCAAGCGGTCGTGCACCTCTGCCCGCCACGGCAGCCCCGCATGGGTCATCTCCGCGGCCACCAGCGCGCCGGAGGACTCGGCCGCGAGCAGCAGGCCGAGGCGACCTGGCTCCGCGGACGCGGCGAGGGCCACCTTCTGACGCTCGTGCTCGGCGACCGGGTCGAGACGGTCGGCAGGATCGTCGAGCGGGAAGAGGGCGTGGTCGGCGACCGTCACCGGCTCCAGTGCGTCCCACCCCGGGGTCTCGTCATGGCCCAGCAGGGACTGGTCGACGAACGGCGACCTCCGAAGAACGGCATGACAGAGCCGCAGGTCCGTGCAGCGCCCTACCCGGACACCGGCCGCCAGGAGCGCCGGGTACCACCGGGTGGTGTCGTCCCACACCAAGCGGACCGGCGAGAACTCCCGCTCCCGGACGAACCGGGCGAGCTCCACGGTCGAGAGCCGGGTGACCGCGACCGTCGTCCCGTCGTCGGCGTGTTCCCGCGCCTCCAGGGCCCCCTCGCCGCGGCGCAGCAGGACGACGCGGTTCACCAGTGCAGTGTCGCCGAAGGGTCCGACAGCTACGTGGAGGGCGCCGGTCCCTCCGAGGGACTCACCCGCTCTCAGGGGGACAGATCAGAGGGACAGGACGATGCTGCGCAGCACGATGACGGCCAGGAAGACCACGGTGAAGGCCAGGTCGATCGCCACCGGGCCCACCCGCATGGGCGGCAGGACCCGGCGCACGCGCCCGATCACCGGCTCGGTGACGGCGTGCGTCCACCCCCGGGCACGAACCAGCCCGCCTCCGCCCGCGGGAGCCAGCACGCCGACCCAGTCCAGGACGATCCGTGCGACCAGGATCAGCTCGAAGATCAACAAGGCGAGCCCCAGGAGGGCGCCGACAGCGTTCATGTGTGCTCCTTTTCCGGGCTCCACCGTGCGCCGCCTGACTGTGAGATTCCCGTGCGTCCGCTGTGCAGGCCGCGGGAATCGAGCGGAGGGTTGCCGCGCGGCGGGACCCGCGACGCGTGACGGCTGCTCGTCCGGCCGAGGCCTTCGCCCGCCCCCTCCCCGGAGAGGTGGCCCGTGCGCGACGGGCGGTGGGTGCGCCTTGCCGAGCGCACCACCGCCCGTCCCTGATCCGGGCGTCGAGGGCGACGTCAGTCGCCGATGGCCGCCGCCGGCTCCGGCGCCTGCACGGTCCCCGGCAGAGCCTCACGGCGAGACCCGAGCAGCGCGTAGAGCCCACCGGCCACGAGAGCCCCTGCCAGCCAGGACAGGTCCACGTTGCCCAGCATCTTGGCGCCCGGTCCCTGCAGCACCGAGGGGATGCCGAACTCGAAGAACCAGGTGGCCACGATGCCGGCGAGGAAGGACACGACGGCGTCCCAGCGCACGTCGCCGAGACGGGAGCGGCCCGGCGGGTCGTACAGCGCGGCGATGTCGATGCGCCGGCCGCGGATGAAGTAGAAGTGCACCGCCATGATCGACGCCCACGGGGCGACCCACACGACGAGACTGGCCAGCCAGCCGTCCAAGGCGTGGGCGAAGTTCTCCTGGAAGATCAGCAGGATCGTGAAGCCCGTCGCGAACAGGCCGACGATATAGGCCATCGCTCGCCGCGAGATCTTCAGGTCGACCGTGAGCGCGCAGAGCGCACAGCTGTAGATGTTCAGGATGTTCGTCGCGATCGGCCCGTGCAGGACCAGGAGCAGGACCGGGACGGCCAGCGCGCCGAACACCGCCACGATGAGCTTTCCCGGGTCGGCCTCCTGCCCGATGGTCGCCACCGAGGCGCCGAGCACGCCCAGCCAGATGACCGGGATGAACTGCCCCAGGACGCTGGTGGCGTACAGCTTGCGCGCGGGGACCGAGCGCGGGACGAAGCGGGAGTAGTCGGAGGCGTACGCCAGCCAGGTGATCCCCCAGCCGATGCCGATCGCCGTCATCACCGTGCTCATGGCGCTCAGCCGGGCGGCCCCCGTCAGTCCGGCGCCGCTGTAGCCCCAGTTCACGTCGAGCTTGGTCCACGCGACCACCGTCATGCCCAGGAGCACGACCAGCGTCACGGGCACGGTGTACTTCTCGAAGGCGGCGATCCACCGGAACCCGTTCGCGGCGATGTATGTCTGCAGCGCCATGACGACGAGCACGATCGCGATCTTCATGGCGATGCCGCCGTGGATCCCGAGCTGTCCCAACAGCGCCAGGACGAGGTCCAGAACGATCCAGGTGTTGACCGCGCACCAGCCTGCCGAGGTGACGCCCTGGATGATGGCCGGCAGGTAAGCGCCTCGACGGCCGAACGCGCTCCGGGTGAGCACCATCTGGCTCACGCCGGTGCGCTGCCCCATGAGCACGAAGAAGCCGAAGACGGCCATGCCGACGAGGTTGCCGAGCACCAGCACCAGGACGGTGTCGGCGAGGCTGAGGCCGAGGACGATGCCGAGTGCACCCAGCACCCAGTTGATCGGTGCGATGTTGGCGCCGGCCCAGATCCAGAACTGGTGCATGGCGGTGGACCCTCGGCGCTCGTCCGGCACGGGATCGAGGGCGTGCTGGTGGTCGTCGAGGTCCGGTTCCGCGGAAGTGGTCATGTCGATGTCCCTGAGGTCGATGGGGAGTGCGGGGTCAGATGTCGTCCTCGACACCGATGTCCTCGTTCCACAGCGACGGTTCGGTCGCGATGAAGTCGGTCATCAGGTCAAGGCACTCGGGCAGATCCAGGACGACGACATCGACCCCGTTGGCACGCAGCCATTGCTCGCTGGCCTCGAACGTGCGGTTCTCGCCGATGACGACGCGGGGAATGCCGTAGAGCAGCACCGTGCCGGCGCACATCTGGCACGGCGAGAGGGTCGTGTAGAGCGTGGCGCGGTGATAGACCACGGCCGGCAGCCGGCCGATGTTCTCCAGGCAGTCGGTCTCCCCGTGCCGGATCGCGCTGCCCAGTTGGACGCGCCGATTGCGACCCACCCCCAGCACGTCCCCGTCCACGACGAGGGCGGCACCGATGGGGATGCCTCCCTCGTCCCGCCCCACACGCGCCTGCTCCACCGCGATTTTCATGAATGAGAGGTGTTCGTCCACGCCGTCCTGTCCTGTCCCGTCGTCGTCGCCGTCGACCCGAGGTGGGCACGAGGGCGTGATCAACGAGCAGTGTGTGACCCGCGCCATACCGGACCTCAGGGGCAGGACGTCCAACGTTCGGGTGGAGGTCTTGACGATGTGTCCTCCCCCCGCCACCGTGGCCCGGTGCTCATCCCTCTCTCCCAGGTGCTTTCGCTGCCCGAGGTGGCCGCAGCGTCGCCCGCGGTCCTGCTCGGTGACCCCGACCGGACACTGATCCGCTGGGTGCACTCCTCCGAGGTCTTCGAGATGGGGCCACTGCTCACCGGTGGCGAACTGCTGCTCACCACGGGGCTGGGCCTGCGGGGCACCTCGGCCGCTGCGCAGGAGCAGTACGTCGAGGCGCTCGCCGAGGCGGGTCTCGCCACCCTCGCACTCGAACTGGGACGCACCTTCTCCGAGGTGCCGGAGCCTCTCCTCCGCGCGGCCGCACGACGCCACCTCACCGTCATCTCGTTGCGGGAGGTGGTGCCCTTCGCCGTCATCGTCGAGGCCTTCCACCGACTCGAGATGGACCGGGAGGTGGCCGGGCTCCGCCGCGGCGAGCGCATCTGGCGGGAGCTGACCGGGGGCGTGCTGGATCGTGGGGGTCTGCACGCGCTCGTCCGGCGGATCGCAGACCTGGCGGGCGGCAAGGCCTTCCTGGTCGCCCGTGACGGGCGACTGGTCGCCGCCTCCCACCCGGCCACGGTGGCACCGGAGGCGACCCGCGAGAACAGCCGTCCGGTGGAGGTCGAAGGTACGTCCTGGGGCACGTTGATCCTCGATACCCGCCGCGGTCAGCTGCGCAGCGCGGTGCTGGACCGTGCTCCGCACGTGGTGGCGCTGGAACTCGGTCACGCCAGCATCGCCCAGGACGGGGTCGCCCTGGCCAGCGCGCTGCTGTACGACCTGGTCCACGACCGGCTGCCATCGGTCGAGGAGTTGCACGCCCGATCCGAGATCGCGGGATTCCCCAGTGCGCGGGGGCGGCCGCTGGTCGCCATCTCCGTGGCCGGGGACCGGCGGGTGCAGCGGGCGCTGCTCAGCTCGAGCGCCCAGCGCGCCTGTACGGAGGTCTTCGGCGTCTGCCTCGTCGGTGAGGTCGACGAGGAGGTGGTCATGGTCGTCCGGGTTCCCCGGGGTGGTGACGCCCGCCTCCGGGAACGGCTGGACCTGCTCTCCGGGAAGCTCTCCGATGCCATGGAGAGAACCACCGGGCATTCGATCATCGCGGTCACGGCAGGGTCCCCCGTCGAGGAGATGGACGAACTTGCACGATCGATCGCGCAGTCCCGGGAGGTGGCCGCGATCGCCCGCCGGCTGGGCACCCACCGCGGCGCGATGCTCGCCCGGGATCTGGGGATCTACCGGCTGCTGGCGCAGCTTCAGAGCGGGCCGGAGCTGTCCGTCTTCCTCCGTGAGCAGCTCGGCCCGCTCCTCGACCACGACGCCGCCCATGGCACCGAGTTGCTGCGCACCCTCGATGCCTACCTCCGCCATGGACTGGCCAAGACGGAGACCGCCGGCGCTCTCGGCGTTCGCCGGCAGACGCTGTACAACCGGCTGACCCGTATCGACGAGCTGCTGGGCGGGGGTCCACTGAGCGACTACGAGCGGCGCACCGCGCTCAGCGTGGCCCTGCACGCCTGGCAGTTGCGCACCGGACTTCACCCCGGGCATCGGCTCACGCCGAGTGCCGGCTGAGCGGCCGGCCCTCGAGCGGCGACTCGTCCACCCAGCGGCGGGACGGCAGCGGGGGAACCCCCGACCGAAGCCCGTAGCCGCCGACGATCAGGAATCCTCGAACGCTCCGTCTCTCTGTGCCCGAATCGGATCGTCTCGCCCGGAGGACACCCGCCGTGGGATGAACAGCCCGTCGCGGAGCGCGCGGACGGCGAGCCCGGTCCGTGACGGGGCGGCCAGCAGGTACCCGCTCCGGTGGATCCGCTCGGCGACGACCTGCGTCGAGATCTCCAGTGCCACGGCGATGCGCTCGTCGGTCGCTCCCGCGACGACGAAGCCGAGGATGTCCAGATCCTGGCGGGTCAGGCCCCGCAGATCGGGGGCCGGGGAGACCAGGACGATGCCCCTCAGGTGGTCCACCCCGCCACCGCGGCAGTCCAGCACGCCGATCCGCAGCAGCCGCCCTGTGCCCCCGCCGTCCGGCGCGGGGTGGAGGAAGACCGCGTAGGCGTCACCCGCGTCCAGCCGCTCGACGGCCTCGGCGAGGACCGGCGACCCCGGGACGAGGACCGTGTGGTCGGGCAGGCCCGGCAACCGCACCGCGCTGCCCCCGCGGGTGACCACGACACCGGCGACGGCGTCACCCACGACCCTCGCGGCGGAGCGGATCTCGCGCATCCGGTCGACCGCGTGCGCCATCACCCGGGCGACCGCGCCGATCCTGTCCCGCTCGTCGACGGTCGGCCGGGAGCTGGACTCGGCGAGGACCGTCAGGTGCCCGACATGCCTGCCGTCGGGGGTGAACAACCCCACCCCGACGGAGCCGGCGTAGCCGGCCGGCCACAGGTACTGCGGCCAGCAGAGCGTGTCCTCGGCCGGCATGGGGAGGTCGGTGTGTCGCAGCGGCACGGTGAGCCGGTTGAGACCGATGAGGTCCAACTCGGTGTCGCCTTCTGGGCTCTCGCAGTAGGCGTGCAGCGCCTCGACGTCTCCGGTGGCGGCCAGTGCGTAACGGGCCTGCCGTTCGGGGTCCCGCACCGAGAGCGACGCCGCATCGAAGGGCACCACCCCGCCCAGCACCTCGAGGATCTGCTCGGCTCGTTCACCGACCGAGACCGGTTCGACGGCGATCTGCACGACCGCCGCGGTGAGCGCCATCGTCGAGGGGTCCATGCCCGCGAACCTCCCGTAGTCCATGGCGAGCCGACGCCTCCGAGTAAAGACCCGCTGGTCAGGCGGCTCAATGCGATCACCTGTGCGCGCCGCAGCGTCGCCCGACTTGATCCCTCTGTGCCACCACCTGTCGGACCCGGACCGGCGGCGTTCAACGCTCGGCCCCCGGGGTACGAGGACAGGGGTCGGGAAACGTCCCTGGGAGGCGCCGCGTGGACCACGACCAGTTCATCGAGCTCGTCCGCGAACGAGCAAAGGTCCCGGCGTCGCGGCGTCTGGACGGGATGCCCCTGACGGACCGGGAGATGGCCGAGAACCTCAGCCGGGCAACGCTGCAGGTCCTCTCCCAGCGGATCAGCGGAGGCGAGGCGCGCGACCTGGCCGATCAGCTGCCGGCGGAGTTCGAGGATGCGCTGCGCCCGCAGCACGAGCACGCCGAGCCGTTCGACCTCGAGGTGTTCATCCAGCGGGTCGCCGACCGTGCCTTCGTCGACTTCGAGGCCGCGAGGGCCGGGGTGCGGGCAGTGTTCCAGACGCTGCGCGAGGCCGTGACGGGCAACGAGTTCGCGGACGTACTGGCGCAGCTGCCCCGGGAGTACGCCGAGCTACTCGAGGAGGCCGGCTGACCGGGTCTCACGGCAGCAGGACGAGCTTGCCCCGGACATGCCCGGCCCGGCTCTCCGCATAGGCCTCGCCGATCCGCTCCAGTGGGAACGTGCCCGCGATCGGCAGCTCCAGCCGCCCGGCGGCAAGGAGGTCGGCGACCTGCTCCATCCGCGCGGCCTGCCCGGCACCGCCCGTGCTGACCTGCACGCCCAGCTCGCGGGCGCCGAAGTCGGCGATGGTCACCACCTTGGCCGGGTCGCCCGTGAGCTCCACCAGGTCGCGC
Organism: Blastococcus sp.; assembly: GCA_025465355.1. Lineage (GTDB taxonomy): Bacteria > Actinomycetota > Actinomycetes > Mycobacteriales > Geodermatophilaceae > Blastococcus_B. The sequence goes on from JAODNN010000049.1 coordinate 16,249, forward strand.
ACCGAACCCCTGCCCGCCGTGTCGACGCCGCCGTCGACCCCCTCGGGGGCAAGGGCCCGCACACGGTCGGCCAGCCCGGGTCCGTGTTCGGTCGGCAGCGCGCCGAGTGACCGGACGAAGTCCTGGTTGGCCTCCCCGGCCGTGCCGATCACGCGCAGCCCACGGCTGATGGCCACCTGCACCGTCACGCCGCCCACCCCACCGCTGGCGCCGTCGACGACGACGGTCTGGCCGGGCTGCAACCCGAGCAGATCCAGGACCCGGACGGCCGTCTCGGCGGCAACGCCCAGCCCGCCGGCGACCTCGAAGGACGCTGCGTCGGGCTTCTGCGCCCACGCTGAGAGGACGGCGTACTGCGCGGCCGAACCGGTGGCGGCCTGGCCGAACACGGCGTCGCCGACCCGCACGCCCGTCACCCCCTCCCCCACCTCGTCGACCACACCGGCCGCGTCGATGCCGGGCACCTTGGGCTCGCCGGCGGAACCGCCCATCATCCCGCCGACGATCTTCCAGTCGACCGGGTTCACCCCGGCCGCCCGCACGGCGACGCGGACCTGGCCGGGCCCGGCGTGCGGCTCCTCGATCTCGGAGACGGACAGGACGTCGCTGGGTTCCCCGGTCTCGGTGTAAACGGCTGCACGCATGGCGGTCCTCCCGTGAGCGGACGGGTCTGTGCACGCGCAAACCGCGAACCCTCGGACGGCATTCCGGTGGCCGCACGAGGCGCGGGGTACCCCGGGACCATGGACAAGCCCCAGGGAGGCAGGTCGTCGCCCCGATCCGACGACGAGGGCCTGCCTCCGGACGCCCTGCCCCCCGCGGTGACGCGGCTGGTGACCCGCGGGGTGCAAGTCGGCGAAGGCCTGGTCTTCCTGGCCCTCACCCTGCTGCTCTTCGCGATCGCGGTGCTGGTGCTGGTGCAGACGACGCACAACCTGCTCCTGCCGCCGCAGCGTGAGGCTTTCGCCGAGACCGTCACCCGCTCGCTCAACGGGGTGCTGTTCGTCGTGATCGTGGTGGAGGTGCTCCGGACGATCGTCGCCCGGTTCCAGGGCCAAGGGTTCCGGCTGCAGCCGTTCCTCGTGATCGCGATCGTGTCGACGGTCCGGCACATCCTCACCGTCGCAGCGCGCCTGTCGCTGGTCGGCGATCAGAACGGGCCGGCACTGATCCTCGAGCTGCTGGCCAACGCCGGGGTCGTGCTGGTGCTGGTAACGGCCCTGGTCATGCTCCGGCGCTGGGCCATGCTCGACGAGGCCTGACGCCGCCGTCGGTGCCACCATGACGCCGTGCTGCTCGCCGACGTCGTCGCTGCCTCGTCCGCGGTCGCGGCCACCCGGTCACGCACGGCGAAAGCCGGCAGGATCGCGGAGCTCCTGCGCCGGGCGGACGCCGACGAGGTGGTGCCGGTCACCGCGTGGCTGGCGGGTGAACCCCGGCAGGGGCGGCTGGGCATCGGTCGGCGCACCGTGTCGAAGACGGCGGCCAAGCCGGCACCGACGTCCTCCCTGACCGTCGCCGCCGTCGACCAGGCCCTGACCGAACTCGCCGGCACCTCCGGCACCGGCTCGGCGGCGCGGCGCGACGCCGTCCTCGGCGCGGTGCTGTCCGAGGCCACCACGGACGAGCAGCAGTTCCTCGTCCGCCTGCTCACCGGAGAGCTGCGGCAGGGTGCCCTGGAGGGCGTGGTCCTCGACGCGGTCGCCACGGCCGCCGGTGTCCCGGCCGCGAGCGTCCGACGGGCGTTCATGCTGTCCGGGCGGCTGCCCGAGACCGCGGCCGCCGCACTGATCGGCGGCGTGGACGCGGTGGACTCGGTGCGGCTGGAGGTCGGCCGGCCCGTGCACCCCATGCTCGCCAGCCCGGGCTCCTCGCTCCGCGAGGCCCTCACCGACCTCGGCAGCGACGTGACCGTCGAGTTCAAGCTCGACGGCGCCCGGATCCAGGTCCACCGGGACGGCGACGTCGTCCGGGTGTGGACCCGCACCCTGCGCGAGGTGACCGACAGCGTGCCCGAGCTCGTCGACCGCATCAGGGCCCTGCCGTGCGACACCACCGTCCTCGACGGCGAGACGCTCGCCCTGGACGACGGCGGCCGGCCACGCGCGTTCCAGGACACGATGAGCCGCTTCGGCGGCGATGCCTCCGAGGAGGGGGTGCTGCTCAGCCCATTTCTGTTCGACGTCCTCCATCTCGACGGCCGGGACCTGCTCGACGAGCCCCTGCACGTCCGCCTCGACGCGCTGGCGGGGCTGCTGGCCGACGAGGAGCACGCCGCCCTCCGGATGCCCGGCGTCCGCTCCCCCGGGCCCGAGCAGGCGGCGGGAGTGCTGGCCGACGCGCTCGCCGCCGGTCACGAAGGCGTCGTCGTCAAGGCCCTCGACGCCCCGTACGCAGCCGGCCGCCGCGGCAAGGCCTGGCAGAAGGTGAAGCCGGTGCACACCCTCGACCTCGTGGTGCTCGGTGCGGAGTGGGGGTACGGCCGCCGCTCGGGGAAGCTGTCGAACATCCACCTCGGCGCCCGGGATCCCGACGGCGGCGAGCCGGTCATGGTGGGCAAGACCTTCAAGGGCATGACCGATCAGCTGCTGGAGTGGCAGACGCGGACCTTCCCCGAGCACGCCCATGAGCGCGCCGACTGGGGCGTGCGCCTCCGGCCCCACCTGGTCGTCGAGATCGCCGTGGACGGCGCCCAGCGCAGCCCCCGCTATCCCGGCGGCGTCGCGCTGCGGTTCGCGCGGGTCGTGCGATATCGGCCGGACAAGACGCCCGCCGAGGCCGACACGATCGAGACCGTGCGGCTCCTGCTCGCCGGGAGCCCAGTTCGGCGGAAGTGACGCCCTAGCCGGCGCTTTCCTGCGGCGACAGGCAATCCGATTTATCAACACCAACTCACGCCGCTGTCGAACTCAGCCGGTGCTGAGTTCGGCAGCAAGGGGTGAAACGGGTTGGCAAGTCCTCCGCGCCCCTCCGGACGCCGAGGCACAACGGACGCCTCCGCCGGATGCGGGCCGGGCACTACGGGGCGGACGCCTCGCGATCACGTCGAACACCCACCAAGCGCCGGCTCGCCGGCGTGAGGCCTAGCTGCCGGCGGGGTCGGTGTGCACGGCGTTGACCTCGACACTGCGCGCGCGGGTGGGCGCCGCACCGGCCCTGACGGCGGCGATCGCCTCTCGCTGGCTGAGCCGCGTGCCCGCGGTGAACAGCTCGTCGAAACGGACAGGTCCCAACTCCCGGCCCACGTGGCTGAACAGGTCCGCCATCGGCGGGGGCGTGGCGAAGGGGCGGAGTCCGGCCCGCCGGCGCACGCCCTCGGCGGCCCCCGCCAGCCGCGCAGCCTGCTCGACGTCGCCTTCAGCGCCGGCCCACTGCGCGAAGGCGGCCAGGCTGAGGGAAACGACGCGGGTCCAGTGCCGGGTCCAGCTCAGGTCCAGCGCCTTCTCCAGCAGCGCGGCCGCCTCGTCCAGACGGGATTGCGCGACGGCCAGGGTGCCCAGATGCAGGCGCGCGCCCGCGATCAGCCGGTCGTTGCCCAGCCGTTCCGCGAGATCGCTCATCTCGCGCAGGTGGTCCGACGCGTCGTCGTAGCGGCCCAGGGTCATCTCCTGCACGCCGAGGACGGTGAGCGTGACCGCGGTCCAGAACGGCTCGTCCTGCCCGCGCAGCTCGCCCAGCGAGGCGGATGCCTCCCGCGCAGCACGGTCCGGGTCGCCGAGGATCGACGACGTCCAGCCCATCGCCAGCTCGGCGATGGCGTGCAGGTACGGCTCGGAGATCGTCTCCAGCACCGGACCCAGGCGGTCGCGGGCCGCCCGGGCGGCAGCGTCGTCGGCCTCCCGAGTGGCGGCTACCGCGGCCAGCTGCAGCTCGGCTCGGGCGTGCGGGTCCAGGGTCGCCGCGGTGGGCAGCAGCTGCTCGACCCAGCTGCGGGCCCGATCCGTCACCCTCACTAGCCGTACTTAGCCGGTGCCGAGTTCGGCAGCAAGGTGACTTCGGGTGGGAAAGTCGTTCTCAAATGATGCCTGCGGCCGTCTGGTCGCCGAGGGTCTCGGCCAGGTAGCACCCTGCCCGCGGTGGCCCGCGTGGTCTCCCAGCCGGGTCGGCGTCGGTGGCGGTCGTCTCATCAGGCATGACGGGCACCGGTGGGCGAGGAGCCGTGTGGGTTCTGGTGGCTCGGTCGGTGTCGGGCACGGGCTCACCAGCGGCTTCCGGGTGCCGATCGTCTTCGGTTCAGACGGGCTGGCCCCGGAGCGCGTCGTCGGCCCAGCGGCTGAAGCTGGTCCACTCGACCGTGGGGAACGCGCGGTGCAGCCGTTCGATGTCGACGGCGTAGCCGCCGGCGGCGATGAAGGCCCACATCGCGCCGATGTCGGGGTCGCTGCGCCGCACCGGGTCGAGCGGCTCCTCGTGCACCTCCACGGCCCGGCCGAGCACCCGGCTGCATACCGCGGCCATGTCGTCGGCGGACACGGCGTCGCTGGCGAGCTCGATCCGCCGCCCGGCGAACGCGGCGGGGGTGGTGAGCACCTCGGCGCCGACCTGGCCCAGGTCGGCGCGGGCGAGCTGCTGCAGGGGGAAATCGTGCGGCAGCGGCAGCTTGAGGATTCCGGAGAAGAGCTCGTCGTCGCCGCGAAGCAGGTTGTCGTAGAAGTAGACCGGGCCGAGCACCGTGAACGGGACGTCGCCGTGCTGCAGGGCCCGCTCGACCACGGCCTTGCTCTCGAAGTGCGGTACCCCGCTGTGCCGATCGGCGCCGGCCACCGAGCTGTACACCAGGTGCCGGACCGCGGCCCGCCGGGCGGCGCGCAGCACGGTGAGCCCCTGCTGCGTCTCGGTGTCCGGTCCCGCCTCGAACGGCGTGGTGACCGCGAAGACCGCGAAGACCCCGCGCATCGCGGCCGTCAGCGAGGCCTCGTCGGTGAGGTCCCCGGCGGCCAGCTCGACACCCCGCCGGGTCAGGGCCTCAGCCGCTGGGCTGCGCGGGTTGCGGACCAGCACGCGAACCGGTGTTCCGTGTCTGCGCAGTGCGGCGGCGGCGGCACCGCCTTGTCCGCCGGTGGCGCCGAGGACGAGCACGGGAGCGGTCATGCCGGTCTCCTCTCGGGTGTGGACCCGACCCGCTCGCTGGTCGCCCGGCGACCGGTCCGCCTTCCCCGGGTGGCTCGGGCTACGGCTGGCAGGGGTAGGGATGGCCGTGCGGCCGAGGCCAGCGGCGTCGGCGCGCCCGACGCGCTCCCCGGAGGACACCGGGACGCCACAAGTGGACGTCACGTTCCGAATGAACCGTAGGCCGCGCGTGCTCGGACCCGCAAGACCGGAGGCCGTCGCACCCTGGTCTTGGAACGCCGCTCCTTCGCCGCGGACGCCCGGCAAGCGGGCACACGTGCGCGCACGACCCTGGCGCCCGGCAACCCCCGGAGCTAGCCTAACCGGAATGACTCGTCCGCTACTGGCGCACCGATGGGAGTCGAGTCATGAGCTTCCCTCCCGCGACCTCTCCAGCGATGGGCTCAGGTGACGGCTTCGTTCTGGGCCCGGATGAGGGTCAGGCGTACTGGTGGCTCGGCACCCTGACGATCAACAAGGTCACCCGGGAGGCCACGCGCGGCGCGCTGGACATCGTCGACCACCGCGTGCCCGCCGGCTACGCCCCGCCCCGGCACGTGCACCGGGATCAGGACGAGGTCTTCTTCGTCCTAGAGGGAACCTTCGCCGTGCGCTGCGGGGAGCAGGAGTGGCAGGCCGGCCCCGGGGCGGTGGTCTTCCTTCCCCGGCAGGTGCCGCACGGCTTCACGGTGTCGCAGGACGGGCCGGCACGCACCCTGCTGATCAACGCACCGGCCGGCTTCGCCGACGTCATCACCGAACTCGGGCAAGCCACCGGACACCTCGTCCTTCCCGGACCGAACGTGCCCATGCCCGATCCCGAGCGCATCGCCGGGGTTTCGCAGGCGCACGGCATCTACGGCGCGTGAGCCCCCACGCGGCGACCGAGGGCACCCCGGCGGCAGCGCAGCCCTCCGGGGTCGGCGCACCGCGCGATGACCCGATGGCGGCACCTTCCAGCGCCGGCCCGGCCGCCGGGGTGGCGGCCACAGCCGCACCAGCAGACGGGGCGACACCAGCGCGGCCGCTGCGCCGCGACGCCCGGATCAACCAGGAACGGGTACTCGCGGCGGCGGTCAGCGCCATGCTCCGCGAGGGTCGGCAGGTGCCGATGGCCACCATCGCCGCCGAGGCCGGCCTGGGAGTCGGCACCCTCTACCGCCGCTATCCCAATCGCGAGGCGCTGCTGGACGCCCTGACCCACCGCTCCTTCCAACTGCTTCTGGACATCGCACACCAGACCGAAGCCCGCCAGGAATCCACCCTGTCCTGCCTGAGCTGGTGGTGGGATCGCGTCCTCGCCGAGCGCGCACAACTCGTGCTGCCCCTGGGCGGGGCACCCTTCGCGATGAGCACACGAACGCGGGCCGTGCGTTCGCAACTGCACGACAGCCTCCGTCGGCTCCTGACGCGCGGCCAACGCGAGGGCAGCATCCGCGACGACGTCACCGTTGCCGACCTCATCATCTTCGGCGCCATCCTGGTCGCACCGCTACCCGGTGCGCCGGACTGGGACCGCACCGCCCAGCGGCAGAAGGAGATCTACCTCGACGGCCTCTCCCACACCCGCCGCTCACCGCTGCCGCAATAGCCCCCACGCACCCCGCGGAGAAGACGACAGCAGGCCTACGCGACCGGCGGGTCACGGGCCGCAGATCGCCAGCGGGCCAGGAATGACTTTCCCACCCAGAAGTCACCTTGCTGCCGAACTCAGCCGGTGCCCAGCGGCAGCAGTGTGAGTTGGCGTTGATAAATCGGGTTGCGCATCGCCGCATGTCAGCGGGCGGATGCCTGGCTTTCACCCTGCTCGCGGGCCTGCGGAGTTATACACACCAACTCATCTTGCTGCCGAACTCACCGGGAGCTGAGTTCGGCAGCAAGCGTTGTCCCGCCGCTTGACCGGGCCGACCGGCGCTCCGGAGGATGGTCTCCTCCGATCCTGGCGGTGAAGGGTGCACAGGCTTCGCGATTGGTGGCTCGCTCGCGACGGCGACCTGCGGGCGACGCGGCGCGCGGCCCGGACCGCGATCGTCATGCCGGCCCTGTTCGCGCTCGGGTCGCAGGTCATCGGGAATCCGAACGTCGCGACCTATGCCGCCTTCGGATCCTTCGCGATGCTGCTGTTGGCGGACTTCGGGGGCACGCTCGCCGAGCGGCTGGCCGCGCAGTGCTCGCTGATCGCGATCGGCTGCGTGCTCATCGCCCTCGCGGCGGTGGTCTCGCGCAACCCGTGGGTGGCGGCGGCCGCCATGTTCGTCGTCGGGTTCCTGGTGCTGTTCGCCGGCGTCGTCAGCTCGGCGCTCGCGGCGGCGAGTACGTCGATCCTGCTGAGCTTCATCCTTCCGGTCGCCACGCCGGCCGGACCGGCGGCGATCCCGGATCGGCTGCTCGGCTGGCTGCTGGCCGGCATCGTCTCGCTGCCCGCCGTCACCCTGTTGTGGCCGGCGCCCCGCTCCGACCCGCTGCGCGACGCCGCCGCGGAGGCGTGCCGGCAGCTGTCCGCGCGCCTGACCGCCGAGGTCGCGCGGTGGCACGGCGAGGACGGCGGGGACGTCGACGAGGCGGTCGCCCGGGCGAACGCCGCCGTAGACAGGCTCCGCGCCACCTTCCTGGCGACGCCCTACCGGCCGTCGGGGCTGACGACGGCGACGCGCGCGGTGATCAGACTGGTCGACGAGGTCGTCTGGCTGAGCGTGATCCTGGACGACGCGGCGGTGCCCCGGCAGCGGCTGCCCGCGCACCCGACGGTCCGGGCCGTGAAGCGAGCGGCCTCGGTGCTGCTCGACCACGCCGGCAAGGCGCTCTCGCTCCACGAGCCACCGCAGGACAGCCTCCAGGACCACCTCGACGACCTCGCCCGCGCCCGCCGGGTGATGGAGGCCGTGGCCATCGCCGAGTTCCGACTGCCGCGCGACGGGCGAACCGCCAAGGAGCTCGTCAGCTCCCTGGCCCCGAGCTTCCGCGCGGAGGAGCTCTCCTTCGCCGTCATGGCGATCGCCGAGAACATCGAGATCGCCTCGGCTGCCGAGGCACGCACCTGGTGGCAGAAGCTCCTCGGCCGGAGGCCGCGGGCGATGGCCGGCCCGATCGCCTCCGCGCAGGAGCGGGCGCGGGCGCACCTCGACCCGCACTCGGTGTGGTTGCGCAACAGTGTCCGCGGCGCGATCGCACTCAGCGGCGCGGTGCTGGTGGCGGATCTGAGCGGAGCTCAGCACTCGTTCTGGATCGTGCTCGGCGCGCTCTCCGTGCTGCGATCCAACGCCCTGAGCACCGGGCAGAGCGTCGTCCGGGGGCTCGTCGGGACGACGGTCGGGTTCGTCATCGGCGGTGCGCTGGTGCTGGTGCTCGGGAACCACCAGGTGCTGCTATGGGTGTTGCTGCCGGTGGCGATCCTGGTCGCCGGCATCGCGCCGGCGGTCTCGTTCGCCGCCGGGCAGGCAGGGTTCACCGTCGCGCTGCTGATCCTGTTCAACATCATCAGCCCGGCGGGCTGGCAGGTGGGCCTGGTGCGGATCGAGGACGTCGCCATCGGTTGCGCGGTCAGCCTGGTCGTCGGGGCGTTGTTCTGGCCGCGGGGCGCGGCGGGCGCCCTCCGGCAGGCCCTGGCGGAGGCGTATGCGGCGTGCGCTGCCTACCTGCGGACCGCCGCGGAGAGCGGCATCGCGGTCGACGGATCAGCGGAGGAGCCGGGGCCGGCCGGGTCACGGGCGAGAGCTGCGGGCCGCCGTCTCGATGACGCGTTCCGGGAGTACCTGGCCGAGCGTGGCCGCAAGCGGCTGAGCCTCGCCGAGGTCGCGTCCCTGCTGACGGGAGTGGCGGGGCTGCGGCTGACCGCGGAGGCGGTCTCCGACCTCTGGACCGGTGCCGGGTCGGCCGGCATCGACACGCCGCGGGCCACGCTCGAGGTGATCATCACGACCGAGCGAGTGACCAACTGGTTCGCCGCGATGGCGCAGGCCTTGACCGGCGCCGGGACGGTTCCACGCGCGCTCCCGCAGGACGGCGCCTCCGCGAGCCGGCTGGTCGGGGCCCTGAGCGAGGATCTCGAGTCGGTGTCCGCGCCGGACGCATCCGTCAAGGCGCACACGGTGCGGCTGGTGTGGACCAGCGATCACGTGGACGTCGCCCGCCGTCTGCAGGCTCTCGTCGAGCAACCGGCGCGGACCGCGGCCCGCTACCCCGAGCGCGTCGGCCTCTCGCTGCCCTCGTGGCTGCGCCCGGGTTCGGTGGCCGACGATGCCGCATCGGGCGTCAGGCGCGAAGACCCCGCAGTCACAAGGAGCTGAGAACGGCCGGCCAGGCTCACGTCTCGGCCACCCGCGGGGCGACCTCCGTACCGAGCAGCTCGATGCCTCGCAGCAGGTCATCATGCGCCAGGCGCGTGTTGGTCATCTGCAGCGAGATCCGGTGCACCCCGCCCAGTTGCTTCGACACCCGGATCAGCTTGTCGGCCACGGTGTCCGGGTCGCCCATGAAGAAGGCCCCGTTCGGGCCGCTCGTGGCGTCGAACTGCGCCCGCGTCGGCGGTGCGAAGCCGCGCTCGCGCGACACCTTCGTGAACATCTCGTGCCACCCCGGGTAGATCGTGTCGGAAGCCGCCTGAGTGCTCTCCGCGACGAAGCCGAACACGTGGACACCGACCTTCAGCGACTCCGGCGGATGTCCGGCCTCCGCCCCGGCCCGGCGGTAGAGGTCGATCAGCGGCGCGAACTGGCGGGGCTCGCCGCCGATGATCGCCACCATGAGCGGCAGTCCGAGGAGGCCGGCGCGGACGAAGGACTGCGGCGTTCCGCCGACGCCGACCCAGATCGGCAGCGGGTCCTGCAGCGGCCGCGGATAGACGCCCTGCCCGGTCAGCGCCGGGCGGTGCCGGCCGGACCAGGTGACGTGCTCGGAGTCTCGGATGCGCAGCAGCAGGTCCAGCTTCTCGGCGAACAGCGAGTCGTAGTCGGCGAGGTCCAGGCCGAACAGCGGAAAGGCCTCGGTGAAGGAGCCGCGCCCGACCACCAGGTCGACGCGGCCCTTCGAAATCAGGTCGACGGTGGCGAAGGCCTGGAACACCCGGACCGGATCGGCGGCGCTCAGCACGTTCACCGCGCTGCCGAGCCGGATGTGGGACGTGCGGGCTGCCGCCGCCCCGAGGATCACCGGAGGTGAGGAGTCGTAGTACTCAGGGCGGTGGTGCTCGCCGATGCCGAACGAGTAGAGCCCGACCTGATCGGCGAGCGCAATCTCCTCGAGCAGGTGCTCCATCCGCTCCGCGGGCCCGATGACGCGCTCGGTCGACGGGTCGGTCACCGTCGAGACGAAACTGTCCACTCCGAGGTGCATGGCGGTCCTTCCGGTGAGCGGCGGCGTGCGAGCGCAGAGCTCAGCCGGGCGTGTGTTGTCGTCGCGACGACTGATCCGCGCAACCGTCTGCCGGCCGATAACGTTCCTCGTCCGGGTCATTCTCCTTCCCGAAGGGAAGGGCCATGACGGTCACGTCGACCGCACCCGACCATGAGCGGCTTCGCCGACATCACGCGGGTCCATGACCTTGCCGAAATCTTTCGCCCGCACCAGAACATCGCTCGACAGCGCGAGGGAACGCGTCGAAGGGTTCTCAGCGGGCGAGGACGAGTTCTCCCGAGCCGCGGACGACCAGCCGCGTGGGCACCGTGTGCACGACGGCGGGAGCACGATCGCCGTTGATGCGGTCGAACAACCGGGCGGCAGCCAGCCGGCCTAGGGCCGCGGGGTCCTGGGCCATGACCGTGATCCCGGGCTTGAGCAGGTCGGCCAGCGGCAGGTCATCGAAGCCGACCAGGGGAACGCGGTGTTGCAGACCGCGCGCGTGCAGCGCCTCGACGACGCCGATGGTGACCAGGTTCTGGCTGGTGAACACGGCTTCCGGGTTGTGGGCCCCCAGCGCAGCGAGCGCCGCGTGCCGGGCCTGCTCCACCGTCCGCAGCCCGTGCCGCACGATCGCGTCGTCCCGGTCGACGCCGGCGGCGGCCAGGGCGTCCTGGAACCCGCAGAAGCGCTGCTTGGCCGTGGCGATCTCCAGGTCGTCCCCGAAGTAGGCCACCGATCGGCAGCCGGTCCGCAGCAGATGCGACACCGCCGCCCGGGCACCGCCCCGGTTGTCCGAGACGACGGCGTCGGCCAGGAGTGGGGACGGCTCGCGGTCGATGAACACGAAGGCGGTGCCCGCAGCCTGCTCGGCGACGATGTACCGGTGGTCGCGGCCCGCCGGCATGATGATGAGCCCGTCGACCCGCCGGTCGATGAGGGTCCGCGCGAGTTCCCGCTCGCGCTGCGGGCGCTCGTCCAGGCTGCCGGCCAGGACGAGCACGTTGCGCTCGCGGGCGTAGTCCTCGACGGCTCGATGGACGGCCGCGGAGAAGGGGTTGCTCACGTCCTCCAGGAGCAGGCCGATCGTGTTGGTGCGCCCCCCGCTGCGCCGCAGACTCGCCGCGGTCAGGTTGGGCCGGTAGCCCAGCTTCCCCGCGGCGGTGCGCACCCGCTCGACCAGCTCGGGCGCGACCGTCGGGACGTCGTTGACCACCCGGGAGACGGTCTTGATACCGACGCCGGCCAGTGCTGCGACGTCGCGCATCGTGGGCCGTTCCCGGTACTGGACCGCGTCGACGTCCACGGTTCCTCCAAGGGCTCATGGCAGGCCGCCGCGGGGACCCTCCCGCGGGGTCAGGCGCCCATGCCCGTGTGTTCCGGTCTCCCGGGCCCCGTCTGCTCGGGGCATTCCCCGGCCGACCGTAGGGGTCCTGCCGACGGGTGATCCTCTGGGTCAGCCGGTTGGCGTTGTCTGGTGGGCGTCCCGGACCTGGTCGATCGTGGTGGCCCCGGTCATGATCGCGACCGCCTCCGCGGGAGTGTGCGACGTCGGGGTGATGACTCCGGCGCTCCGGCCGAGCCGCTGGATCTGGATCCGGTCGGCGACCTCGAAGACGTTCGGCATGTTGTGGCTGATCAGGATCACGCCCAGACCTCGGGCCCGCAGGTCACGGACCAGCTTGAGCACCTGACCCGACTCGCGGACGCCCAGTGCGGCGGTCGGCTCGTCGAGGATCACCACCTTTCCCCCGAAGGCCGCGGCACGAGCGACCGCGACGGCCTGCCGCTGGCCACCGGACAGGGTCTCGACTGCCTGGTTAATGTTCTGCAGCGTGCTGATGCCCAGGTCGTCGATGTGCTGCTTGGCCTGCTTGCGCATGCCGCTCGTGTCCAGCATCCGGAAGACGGTGCCGAGGATCCCCCGCCGGCGCACCTCGCGGGCGAGGAACAGGTTGCTGGCGATGTCGAGGGCCGGCGCGACGGCCAGGGTCTGGTACACGGTCTCGATACCGGCGTCCCGCGCCTCCTGGGTGCTGCTGAAAGAGACCGGTGTGCCGTCCAGGACCATCTCGCCGGCGTCCGGCCGCAACGCGCCGGACAGGCACTTGATCAGCGTCGACTTGCCGGCTCCGTTGTCCCCGATGATGGCGAGGACCTCGCCGGGATAGAGGGTGAGGTCCACGCCCGCGAGGCCGACGACGTGCCCGAACGTCTTCACGAGCCCCCGGGCCTCCAGCACCGCCTGGGTCATGACTTCACGCTCCGGATCCACTGGTCGGCAGCGACGGCAGCGATCACGAGAACACCGACGGCCAGCACCTGGTAATTGGGGTCCACGCCGACGAGAGCGAGGCCGTTGTCGAAGACCTGGACGATGAGGGCGCCGATCAGGGAGCCGACGACAGCGCCGCGGCCGCCGAAGAGGCTGGTCCCGCCGATGACCACGGCAGTGATGCTCTCCAGGTTCAGATTGATCCCGGCGTTGGGGTCGGCGCCCTGGATCCGCCCGAGGAGGATCCACGCGCTGATGCCCACGACAGCGCCGGCGACGACGTAGGCGGACAGCAGCACCCGCCCGGTGCGGATGCCGGCGAGGCGGGCGGCCTCAGGGTCGTCTCCGGTGGCATACAGATGCCGTCCCCACGCGGTCTGCCGTAGCGCGTAGGCGAATCCCAGATAGAGCACCAGCATGAGCAGTACGCCGACGGTGAGGTGGAAGCGGCCGACGGCGATCGTCGTGCCGGTGAAGGTGAGGAAGCCGCCGGGGTCGAGGGTCAGGGTCTGGCCCTGGGCGTAGATGAGTGTGAGCGCGGTGAAGATCGACAGGGTGCCCAGCGTGACGATGAACGGGGGCAGCTTGAGGCGGGTCACCAGCCAGCCGTTGAGCAGAGCTGCGAGCACGGCGATCAGGAAGCCGATCAGGAAAGCCAGGAAGCCGGGGACGCCGCTGTCATGGGCGAGCTTGGCCATGACCAGCGTGGCCAGCACCACGACCGCGCCGATCGACAGGTCGATGCCGGCGGTGAGGATGATCAACGTCTGGCCCACCGCGAGCGAGCCGACGACGGCCGCCTGCTGCAGCACGATCGAGAGGTTCTCCGGCGCGGCGAACCGGGGGTTCGCGATGCCGAAGACGATGGCCGCGACCACCAGGACGATCAGCGGGCTGAGAGCCGGCAGTCGGTGGAGGAGGTCGTGCACTCGGCGTCCGGGAGTGTTGCGGGGTTGCAGCAGTTCCTCTGCGGTCCCGGGTGCGTCGAGAATGTCGGTGGACATGGAACGGCGCCTTTCCTCGCGACCGCGTGCACCTGGTGGACACGCACCGGCGGGACCTGTCAGAGCGGGGCTTAGCTGCCCCAGCACGCCTTCGCGGCCTGGTCCGGTGTCTGGCTGTCGACAGCTGTGACGGGGTTGGCAGTGACCAGCGCCGTACCGGTGTCGATGAAGTCCTTACCGCTGGGCAGGACCGGCTTGCTGCCGCCGCGGGCCAGGTCGGCGACCGCCTTGACCCCCTTGGCGGCCATCTGACCGGGGTACTGGGCGGAGTCGGCCGCGATCTTCGCCTGCGTGAGCAGCCCATTCACGTACGTGCAGCTGCCGTCGATCGTGAGGACCATGACGTTGCTCTTGCCGGCCGCATCGAGGGCCTGCAGGGCACCCTCGGCCGCAGGCTCGTTGATCGTGTAGACGACGTTGATGCCGCTGTTGGCCGACAGGCAGTTCTCCATCGCGGTCTTGCCGCCTGGGATGGCGCCCTGGGTGGGCTGGTGGCAGGCGACGGTGTAGGAGCCGCCCTTGCCGCCGGTGTACTTGCCCGACTTGGCCTCCTGCCCGTTCTGGGTCTTGCTGCCCGGGTCGATGCCCATTCCCTCGAGGAACCCGTGGTCGCGGTTTGTGTCGACCGAGACGACCTGGTTGTTGAACAGGTCGAGCATCGCGATCGTGGCAGTGCCGCCGTTCAACTTGGCCGCGCCGTACTGGCCGATGAGCTTGCCGGCCTGCTCGTTGTCCGTGGCGTAGGTGACGTCCACAGTGCTCGCAGGGTTGGGCACGGTGTCCAGCGCGATCACGAACAGTCCGGCCTGCTTGGCCTTGCGCAGCTCGCTGTTCACCGCATCGCCGTTGGTGGTGATCAGGATCCCCTTGTCACCGCGGGAGATCGCGTTGTCGATGGCACTGATCTGCGTCTGGGTGTCGCCGTCGGTCTTGCCCGCAGCGACCGTCAGGCTGACGTTGTCCTTCGCCGCTTCCGCCTCCGCGTCCTTCCTCATCGACACGAAGTAGGGATTGGACAGCGTCTTCAGGATCAGGCTGACCCCGACCTGGTCGTTCGAGCCGACGGCGCCGCTGGATCCGCTGGATCCGCCGCAGGCGGCGAGAACCAGCGATCCGGCCGCCAGCACCGCGACCGCCGCCGAGGAACGGCGGCCGGCCCGGCCGTGCACGGTCCGCAGTGTGTCCATGACCAGCCTCCTGAGGTCTCGGCCCCCGCGGCTCCGGACAACGATGTCTGGCCTGTATAGAGAGCGGGAGTGTGACGGTCAACACATTCGATGTCCCCCGTCGGAGCTGAGCCGGCCCCCTGGCGTGGCCGCCACGAACAGTGACGGGACGAGCGGCCCGTGCGGGTGGCGTCACTGCGGCCATGCGACGGACCGGCGTCGAGCGGAAGGTGTCGCGAGACAACGTGCGCCCTGCCTCGACCGCGACTGTGGCCGGGTCGGCCGTCTCGGACCGCAAGGCGTCCGACCTCCCCTGCCCCTGCGGCATCAGTCCGCCGGCGGGGTGTCGGTCCAGTCCTCCTGCTGGCGCACGCCGACCTCGTCGAGATGGGCGAGCAGCCCGGCGGGGTCGGCGTACACCCGGTAGGCGCCGGCCCGCTCGAGCTCGTCGCTGCCGTAGCCGCCCGAGAGCAGCCCGATTCCGAGAGCGCCGGCCCGGCGGGCAGCCAGCAGGTCCCAGATGCTGTCACCGACGACGACCGCAGTCGTGATGTCCACGCCGACCCTCGCCGCTGCCGCGAGGAACAGGTCCGGATCGGGTTTGGCGTGCCGCACCTCGTCCCGGGTGATCAGCGGTGTGTCCGCCGGCAGGCCGAGCAGGTCGAGGGCCGGCCGGGCCGAGACGGCAAGCCCACTCGTCGCAATCGCCCACGTGACGTGCTGCCGGGTCAGGGCGGCGAGCAGTTCCCGGGCGCCGGGGAGCGGGCGGACTGTGTTCCGGCGGCGTCCGTAGGCCTCGGCGTGGGCCATGTTGAGCTGCCGGATCTGCCCGGTCGAGAGCGATCCGCCCGTCTCGCGCAGCAACGCGGTGACGAAGAGCCCGCCGCTCATCCCGATCCGGCGATGGATCTTCCACACCGACAGCTCGATCCCGAACCGGGTGAGTGCCTCCTGCCAGGCGAGAACATGCTGGTAGACGCTGTCGATCAGGGTGCCGTCGAGGTCGAAGAGCAGTGCGGGAGGCGCCGAGGAGAACACGGTCCGCTCCGCCATGCCGAGAACCCTGCCCCCGGCACTCCGTGCGGACAAGCGCCCCCGGCGGCCGACGCCCCCGCTATCCGGCGTTCTGCGGATGGCAGCGGACGGCGAGAACGGCGATGTCGTCGTCGGTCCGGCCGATCACGATTCGGCCGAGCACCTGATCGCAGAGCTCCTCCAGGGGCAGGCCCTGCAACTCGCCGAGGGTGTGGGTGAGCCGCTCGACGCCCTCGTCGATGCCGGTGCGGCCGTGCTCGACGAGGCCGTCGGTGTAGAAGACCACGGTGTCCCCGGGTCGCAATTCGGCGGAATGGTCGGAGCGGGTCTCCGTCGCGTTCACCCCGAGCAGCCGCTCCGGAGCCGTGTCGAGCACCTGCACCCCGGCGTCGGGGCGCAGCAGCACCGGCGGTAGGTGACCGGCCGACGACCACTGCAGCGTGCGCAGGCCCCGCCGGGCCTGCTCGGGGGTCTGTTCGATGCGGGCGATCAGCGCGGTTGCCATCGACCCGATCTGCAGCCCGGCGAGCACCTGGTCGACGCGGCGGAGCACGCGGGCGGGGCTCTCCGTCCGGTCGTAGGCGATGCCGCGCAGGATGCTGCGGATCTGGCCCATCGCCGCCGCCGCGTCGACGTTGTGCCCGACGACGTCGCCGATGACCAGCAGGGTGGCGCCGTCGGGCTGCTGGAAGGAGTCGTACCAGTCCCCGCCGACGTGCACGTTGCTTGCGGCCGGCTGGTAGCGGACGGCGATCTGCACGTGGTCGGGCTGCTGCGGCGGGGACAGCATGCTCAGTTGCAAGGTCTCGGCGACCTTCAGCTGTCGCCCGTAGAGCCGCGCGTTGTCCAGTGCCAACGCACCGCGCCGGGCCACTTCGACGGCGGTCGCGATCTCCATCTCGGTCAGCGGCGCCCGGGAACCGGAGTTCATCATCGCCAGGGCGCCGAAGGTCTCCCCGCGGGCGCGTAACGGCACGATCGTGCACGAGCTGAGGTCCAGCCGCCTCCAGGCCGCGCGCACCTCGTCGGTCGGCAGCGACGTCTGGATGAGGTCCTCGTCGATCGTCGTCACCTGCACCGGCGCCCCGCTGAGCAGCGCGTCGACCATCGCCGCGTCGTCCCCGGCGTCGCGCAGCCGGCCGCGGAGGTAGGTGTCGAGGTCGACGCGCCGCGCCTGGTCGCGATGGGCCCAGGCCTCCTCGCCGGGCTCCCCGTGCTCGCCCACCAGCGCGACGACCGCCCAGTCGCACAGCCGGCGGACGGCCAGCTCGGCCAGTTGGCCGGCTGACTCGCCGGTATCCAGCGTCGTGATCATGGCCTCGGATACCTCGGCCAGGAAGCGGAGCCGGTCGCGGTCGGCGTCCGCGCGCTGATCGCCGGCGTCCTCGAGTGGGCCGGCGACGTCCGGCCGTTCGGTGAACTGGTCGCTGGAGTCGTGGAAGTACACCTGTAACAGGTCATCGACGACGACGGCCGTGGCGCTGATCCAGCGGCCCGCCGGCGCGTAGTAGCCCTGCCAGGTCACCCGCGTCCCGATGCTGCGCGCGTGCAGCAGGAAGCCGTGGAAGATGGTGCCGCCCACCTCCGGCAGAGCGACCCAGATATTGCGGCCGACGAGCTCGCTCGCGCGCCGTTCGACCAGCGCCGCGCCCGCCGGGTTGATGTAGCGGATGGTCCAGTCGGCGTCGAAGACCGCGACACCCTCGGGCATGGCCTCCAGGGCGGCCGTCAGGGGCGCCAACCCCAGCAGCGCTGCGGAGGTGTTGTGCACACATGCCTCCCGGAGGCCGTTTCACCCCGCCACTGGGGGCGTGGGGAGGGTAACGCCACTCTCCCGGACAGCCCAGTGAACGCCGTATGACATCCCTGGGACGGCGCTGCCGGTGACGACCGGCGGCCCCAGGCGTAGCGTCGAAGCGCCGGATCCTCTGGCGCCGCGCTCGATTCAGTGCCGGACCCGATGCACGTCCACACCGCCGCTCCGCGGAGTCAGGCAGTTGCCGCCATGACGACATCCACGTTCACCACCCCGTTCCCCACCCCGATCGCCGCCCCCTCCGACCGCCCCGTGGACGACGGGGAAGGACGGTCCGAGGCCGCT
Organism: Blastococcus sp.; assembly: GCA_025465355.1. Classification (GTDB taxonomy): domain Bacteria; phylum Actinomycetota; class Actinomycetes; order Mycobacteriales; family Geodermatophilaceae; genus Blastococcus_B. The sequence continues at coordinate 34,273 of JAODNN010000049.1, forward strand.
GGCGCCCGGGCCCCGGAGGAAGGCATCTGCGAGGTGTGCCCGCACCCGGTGGCCGGCCACGACACGATCGGGCTGAGGTTCTGCCGCGCCACCGTCAATGGCGCCCTGTCCCGGCACTGCGTCTGCCGGTCCGACTGAGGTCCCGGCCGGCGCCCTCAGACGCTCACCTCCCCGTGTCGGAGATCGCCGGAGTCATGCCGGCCGCCACGATCGTCGAGTGACCCTGGGTCGGGTCAGACACCCGACAGGTCGATACGGAACATGCCGCGGCCGTGCGTGACCGCCGTCAGCGTCTCGCCCATCCACAGCAGTTGGTCGACAGAAACGTTGGCCGGCCCGTCGTTCGCCGGTGACCAGTGCGCGCCGTCGTCCTCGCTGGCGAAGACGCCTACCTCCGTGCCGAGGTAGATGCGGTCGCGCCGGCGCGGGTGGATGGCCACGGCCCGGACAGGCGCCGTCGGGAGACCGGACGACGGCGGGGACCAGTCGACTCCGCCGTCGCGGGTGACCCAGACATTGTCCGAGAGGTAGCCGCCGAAGGCGACGTAGACCGTGTCGGGATCTGACGGGTCGACGGTGATGCAGGTGCAGTAGCGCTGCGGCGTCAGGGGGCTCGGTCCCGAGACGCCGACGCGCTGCCAGGTAGGAGCCGCCGCCGTCCCGTTCGTGGTCCGAAAGACCATCCCGTTGCGGTGCCCGACCCACACCTGGTCCGAGTCGGTGCCGGCGACCGTGATCGCGCTGATCGCCGAGCCCGCACTCGGCTTGATCGGGGCCCACCGCGGCCCGGACGTCGGGGTGTTGGCCCGCTTCGCGTCATCCGTGCGCCACAGCTGAAGCCCCCCGGCGAGCATCCGCGCCGGCTGAGCAGGGTCCAGAAGGAAGGGGGCGATGAACAGGGCCTGGCGCGAGAACGCATCGGGGATCTGGAACGGAACGGGCTTCCAGTCCCACCTCCCGATGGCCTCGTTCCAGAACTGGCCGCTGATGTAACGGTCGCCGGTCGTGTCGTCCGTCGTCCCGCCGTCGGTGTTGCGATGGATGTTGAGGAACACGTACTCGCCGTAGAACACATTCGGGTCGGTGGGATCCGCGGCGCACCATCCGCCGTCGCCGCCGAAGATCGTCGTCCACTGCTCGGTCCCCTGTGCAGGGTCGAAGCACAGCGTCCCGTTGTCCTGGGCGCCTCCGATGATCTTGCCCGTCGATACGTTGCCCGCACCGGCGTAGAACTGCGTCACGCCGTAGTTGTTGTCCAGTTCCGTCCATCCGGCCGTGTAGGGCGGGTTCGGCTCGGCGCCGACCGTGGCGAGATCACCGGTGAACACGCCACCGTCGTTGCCGACGAAGATCGTGTGGTTCGTGACGCCGTCGTAGGCGGGATGGGAGACGATCGCGTGGTTGTCGGCGTGCGCCGAGGCCGGCGCGGCCCACCAGGTGCTGATCTCTGCGAGTGAGCCGCCGCCGTCCTGGCTGCGCCAGAGATTGATCCCACCGACGACGACGAGGTCGCGGTCGGTGGGGTCGCCGGCCCAGATCGAGTTGCCGTACCAGCCCTGGTCGCCGAGATAGGGCGCGGGCATGCCATCGGGACCGAGGGCCTTCCGGTGCTCGTATGTCTGGCCACCGTCGTCGGAGCGCCAGATCTCACCGTTCGTCGCCTGCACGGATGCATAGACGACGGCTGGATCGGCCGAGGCGTAGGCAAGTTCCACCCGCCCGGACCACGCATCGTGGGTGGCAGCGGTCCACGTGTTCCCGCCGTCCCGGCTGAACCAGGCCTCGGCACCGTCGACGGCCCCCCCGACGGCGCGTGTGCCGTCCGCCGGATCGAAGCGGACGTCACCGACGGCGACGGCGAGAACCTGGGACCAGGTCGCCCTCGTCGCATCGTCGCTCCGGAAGATCCCCGCGCCCGTGGCGGCGAGCACCACGTCACCCGACGGTGACACGGCGATGCGGTTGACGAACTGGAAGTCCGGTGTGGCGGTGGAGCTGATCTGGGACCAGTGGACGCCGTCGGAGGTCTGGAAGATCCCGGCCCCGCGCACCGCATCGGCATTGGAGAAGCCCTCGCCGGTCCCTGCGTAGATCCGCGTCGGCTCCGACGGGTCCATGGCGATGCAGGCGCAGGCGAGGTTTGCGAGGAAGTCGTCGACCGGAGTCCACGTGACGCCGCCGTCGACCGTCGCCCACACACCACCGCCGGCGCTGGCCGCCCACAGGCGGCTCGGGTCAGCCGGGTCCACGACGATCCCCCGGGTCCGTCCGCCGATGTTTCCCGGGCCGAGCCACTCCCATGCGGAGGTCGACAGTCCCGCCAGGGATTCCCCGGCCGGGGAGGTCCGCGGTGCGACAGGAACCCCCGCGATGGACGGCGCCGTTGCGTCGGCGAGCAACCGATCCCGGCTCGACACCGCGGCGATCAGGGCATCCGGCGCGATCCGCCCGTCGTCGTCGCGTTGCTGCTCGAGCCGGAACTGCGCGCGCAGCCGGGGCATGTCCGGGTAGTCGATCCTGCGGATGGCCCGCCGGAGCGCGGCCTCCGGGAGCCCGGCGAGGGAGTCGTTGGTCGTGCCTCGGCTCTCCCTCAGCAGATGGAGCTGCTCCACGCTGATGTTCTTGTCCCGGGCCAGGTTCTCGTCGGGGATGGGCATGATCACCTCGAACGTCGATGGGTCGGTGCATCGGTCACGGACGCAGACGGGGCGGCCGGCGCTCGGCCTGTTCGTCGAGCACGACCTCCCACTTCACGGCGTCCTCCGAGGGGTCCACGCCGCGGAGCACCACCGCTCCGGTGGCCGCCGGAGTGGCCAGCTCGACCCTGAGGGGTCCGAGCCGACCGTGGTCGACCACGTCGGCCGCAAGTGCCGGAACCGGGTCGGGAGCCGCGCTCCGCGTGTGCCTCTCCGCCGCGGAGGGGGGGTCGGCGCCGGTGTCGGTGACCGGCTGCAGGGATCGGGACCGCAGGTCGACGCGCACCACACCGCCGGCCTTCAGGTCGTGCTCCTCGAGGATCTCCCGGCTCGGTGCGGCACCGCCTCCGTAGCCCGAACGGAGGGCCCAACGCAGCAGGATCTGCTCACCATCGACAGCGCAGTCGAGCGAGAACGTCGTCGGGTCATCGGGGGCCGCCGGTATCGCCCCCGATGACCCGGGGACCTCCGCACTCCAGACCTCCCGTCCGTCCGCGGCATCGAGCACGACCACCGCGGGCCGGGTGAGGGCGTCCATCCGGACGGCCACCACAGCGTCCGATGTGATGGCGCACGGTCGCAGGCCACGTCCCTGCCGCCATCGGACGACGCCGGTCGTGGGATCCAGCGCGACGAGTGCGCCGTCCCGTGTCCGCACGACGGCCAACCGGTCGTCGTCGGCGACTCCCAAGGGGATGCGCTGCATCAGATCAGCGCCCCCCGGAAAGGTCGATCGGCGACGGGCAGGTCCGGGTGATCACGTCGTCCATGCCGCCTCCGCTCGTCGGAACCGTGCCGGGAAGCATGGCGGGCGCGCGTCACCGCTGCGTCACGGCAACGGCGGGAGACGTTGACGCCACGGTGACGGCAGCGCGAGCAGAGTGGCACCCGGGAGATGTCCGCACCGACCTGAGCAGCGGGCACCGCGTGAAGGAGGGCCCGTGGAGGAGATCTTCCCGATGGCGGCCGGTCTGATCTGCGGCCTGCTCCTCGGATCCCTCACCGCCAGGCGACGGTGGGCCGGGGGCCTGGCCTTCTCGGTTCTGGCCGGTTTCCTGGCCACCGTGCTCTCCGGGGAGTGGCGGATCAGCATGGCGTTCCTGCTCGTCGACATCCCGCTCGTTGCCGGCTGCGCCACGCTCGGGGTCCTCGTCTCCCGGACGCTGGTCCTGCGGCGCTCGGAGGGCCGGCGGCCGGTCTAGGTGGGCACCCCGGCCCGCTGGGCGTCGGGCCACGGCGTGGCCGGCCGACCTGGGCAGTGCAGTTCGAAGCGAATCGAGGAGGGGTGCCGTGTCGCAGGCAACGACAGCCGACGTTTCTGCCGTCATCGCGCAAGCCACGGCCGACCGGAAGGTATCCAGCGCAGAATCCCTGGGCGTGCCGCGGGAGATAGCGGATCTCGTGGCGGCGGCAGGATTTCAGGCGACGACGGGCACCATCACCTTTGCCGGGCAGTACGCGACGGGCACCTACGCCGTCCAGTACAACGACCAGAACGGCGGATTCTCGTCGGAGTGGCCCCAGTGGGCGTTCGAGCTCGCGAAGGACGCACTTCTGGGGAACCGGCGGGTGTGGGTCGCCTCCAACGGCGAGCCCTTCGGGGCAAATCTGGTCTTCGTCATGATCTTCCCGTGACCGCCTCAGGGCGGGCGTGATCCCCACGTGCCGCAACTGCATCCCTCGGGTCGGAGCCGGGGGATCTGCTCACCGTGTCGCGCGCGGTGCCCGGGGCACCGGCAGCCGTGCCCGGAGGAGCAAGGCGTCCATCTTCGCGCTGGGCACGACGTTCAATTCGCGGGCGAGCAGGTCGCGGAACGCTTCGTAGGCGCGCACGGCTTCGGCAGTGTTGCCCTCGGCCAGGTGGACCTGGACGACGGCACGGTGGGCACTCTCCCTCAACGGCTCGGTATCCACGGCGGCATACGCGGCCTGGACGGCTTCGCTGTAGCGCCCGGCGCGTGCCAGCTTGTCCGCCAGCATCTCCAGCGCGTGCATCTTCAGCTGACGGAGCCGCTCACGCGCAACGAGTACCCAATCGTCGTACCAGCCGGGCAGCAACTCGCCGTGCAACCCCACCTCCGGCGTCTCGATGCCGTCGACCCGGCCCTGCGGATCCAGGACGCGCTGCGCCCAGGCGGTGAACTCGTGGACATCCACGCGCACGTCGTGTGCCAGCCCCAGCGCTCCGCCGGACACCTCCAGCAATCCCGGCACTGCTTTCTGGACCCGCCACAGGGCCGAACGGAGGCTGCCGTGGGCGTGATCTTCGGGAACCTCCGGCCACAACTGACCGGCGATGGCGCTGCGATCGGGACGGCCGCAGAGGCTCAGATGGGCGATGAGGCGCTGAGCGCCACGAGGAAGATCCTTCAGGGCCGTCGCCACGCCGGCGGTGCACCGTTCGATCACGAAGCCATCGAGAAGTGCCACGCGCGTCGTAGGGCCACGATCCACGGGGCAGTCCCCCTCGTCGCGCCAGCCGTCGCTCGAACCGACCCGACCAGCCGTATGTGCAGCGAGTGGGGATCGTCCCGATCCACGGCAGGACGTGTCAATCAGGTCGTGCGCCGCTACCGCGCACCGGTTTGGTCCGTACACAGCGCAGCAGCTGTGTCACGTCAGGGCATCGCTGCGACACGCCCGGGCGTATTTCGCATGCCTGCGATCCGGCAGATCGGGTAGCGGTGGATCAGCGGAACGTGACCGCTGCCAGCGGGGGGCACGTTCGACTGGCGAAGGAGGACACGTGCTTTCCGAGCAGTCCAGGCCCGTGATCGAGGCGACACTTCCGGTGGTCGCGGACAACATCGAGGAGATCGCGACCCGCTTCTACGTCCACCTCTTCGGTGAACATCCCGAACTGTTCGATGGCGTCTTCAACCGGGGCAACCAGGCCGAACGCACCCAGCAGATGGCGCTCGCGGGGTCCGTGGCGGTGTTCGCCAGTTCCCTGGTCAAGGCGCCCGAACAGATCCCGGAGCAGTTGCTCTCGCGCGTCGCACACAAGCACGCCTCCCTGGGGATCACTCCCCCTCAGTACGACGTGGTCCACGACAACCTGTTCTGGGCCATCGTCGACGTCCTCGGCGATGCCGTCACGCCCGAGGTCGCCGCCGCGTGGGACGAGGTCTACTGGCTGATGGCCTACGCGCTGATCAACCAGGAGCGCGGGCTCTACAGCGCCCGCGGCGTGCGAGCGGAGACGGTCTGGCGCGAGTGGGAGGTCGTCGAGAAGGTCCAGGAGACCGACGACGTCGTGACGTTCCGGGTGCGCCGCACCGACGACCGACTGGTGAAGACCTCGCTGCCCGGCCAGTACGTGACGGCGAACGTGCTGATGCCCGACGGTGTCCGTCAACCCCGCCAGTACAGCCTCACCGCGGCGGACGACGGTGAGCACCGCCAGTTCGCCGTCAAACGGGTGGCCGGCGACGGCAAGCCACCCGGGGAGGTTTCCACCCTGCTCGTCGACAGGGTGGGGGTGGGTGATCGGCTGACTCTGTCGCTGCCTTTCGGGGACGTCGTCCTGGACGACTCCGGACGCCCGGTGGTCTTCGCCAGCGCCGGCATCGGCATCGCCCCCATGGCGGGCATGTTGTCGCACCTGAGGACGGCCGGCTCACACCTGCCCGTCACCCTCCTGCACGCGGATGTCGACGAGAAGTCCTTCGCGCTGCGCCGGCAGGTGATCGACGACGTCGGCGCGCTGCCCAATGCGAGCGTGCACGTCTGGTACGAGCGTGGCCCGGACAGCACGCTGCCCGTCGAGGTTCATGCGGGCAGGATGAACCTCGACGAGGTCAAGCTCCCGGACGCCGCCGGCTACTACCTGTGCGGTCCGGTCCCCTTCATGCAGGCCGTCCGCAGCGCCCTCATCGATCGGGGCGTGCCCCCGCGTGACATCCAGTACGAGGTGTTCGGCCCCGATCTGTGGCAGGCCGACTTCGCCTCCGAGGAGATGCCGGGCGCGAGCGACCACCACCTCCCCGTGCCCGGCTGACTGGCCGGCCCCAGTCCCAAATCTCCTTCATCCGACCGCGCGCATGCCGGATGGAGACCATCCTGAGGAGGCGCGCGTGGACATCCCCGCGATGCGGGCCAACTTCGGCAAGGCGGCGGCCACCGGGGACGAGGCCCCGCTGTACTTCTACTCGCACCTGTTCCTGAGCCATCCCGAGACCAGGGCGATGTTCCCGGTCTCGATGGCGCATCAGCGCGACCGGTTGTTCACCGCCCTCGGAGACGTCGTGGCGCGTGTCGATGACCTCGATTCGCTCGTACCGATCCTGCAGCAACTCGGCCGCGACCACCGCAAGTTCGGGACGCTCGCAGCTCACTACCCGGCTGTGGGCGCGAGCCTGCTGGCCACGCTCGAGCACTTCGACGACGAGTGGACCCCGGAGCTCGCGAAGGACTGGACCGAGGCCTACACCCTCGTCTCGCAGGTGATGATCGAGGCCGCGGACGAGGCCGCGGGGCAGCCCGCGTGGTGGGACGCCGCTGTCGTCGCGCACGAGCGCCGCACCATCGACGTCGCCGTTCTGCGGGTGCGGCCGCGCACGCCGCTGCCGTACGCGGCAGGGCAGTCGGTGTCCCTGGAGACGGACCTGCGCCCACGGCTCTGGCGCTACTACTCGCCGGCGAACGCCCCGCGACCGGACGGACTGCTGGAGTTCCACGTCAAGGCCCGCGACGGCGGGCCGGTCAGTTCGGCCCTGGTGCGGCGGGTCGGTGTCGGCGACGTCCTGCGTCTGGGACCGCCCATGGGCCACCTGGCCCTGGACCCCGAATCCGATCGCGACCTCCTGCTGGTCGCCGGTGGCATGGGACTGGCCCCGATGAAAGCGCTGCTCGACCAGGTCGCGCGGCAGGGCCCGTCCCGGCGCGTGGACCTGTTCGTCGGATTCCGCACCGAGGACCACGTGTACGACGCTCCCGAACTGCGCCGGTTGGAGCAGGAGCATCCGTGGTTGACCGTGACCGTGGCCGTCTCCCACGACAAGAACTCGTCCCTGGCGCAAGGGGACGTGGGCGAGGTGGTCATGCGCCATGGACCGTGGCTGAGCCGGGAGGTGTTCGTGGCAGGGCCCGCCCCGATGGTGGACGACACTGTCAGTCGACTGCTTCGCGACGGCGTACCGCGCCAGCGGCTGCACAGCGAGATCTTCGCCCCGAGCCGACCGGGGCCCAGTGTTGACGGAGAGGTGACCGAATGACCGACGGACAGGGCATGCACGTGAGCGACGAGCGGGGGCTCACGCCCGCCGACCTGCAGAGCATGCGGTTCTCTCGTGCCTCCGTGCTGCGTCCCGGGTACGTCGAGACCGAGGTGGACCGCGTGCTGAGCCGGATGGCCGAGGAGTTGGCCCGCCTCGTCGCGGAGAAGGCGGAGCTGCGCGACCAGGTCCGCGCGCTCCAGGCGCAGATGGAGGGCATGGAGGGCGTGGTGGCGCAGCAGCCGCCGAGTGAACAGGCTCTTCGTATCCTCTCGACCGCACAGCAGACGGCGGACAACTACGTCGCGGAGGCCGAGGAGTTCAGTCGCCAGGTGACCGGTGAAGCCCGCGCCGAGTACGAGGAGCAGATCCGCCTGGCTCGGGAGAACGCCGGCGCGATCATCCAGGCGGCTCAGGAGGCCGCCGCGAAGATCACCGCCAATGCCACGGGTGCTCCCGAAGGCGGCCAGCGCAGCGTGGAGGAACTCGAGGAGCAGGTCGCCTATCTGAAGGCGTTCGGTCAGGCCTGCAGGGTCCAGCTGCGCTCCTACCTCGAGGCCCTGATCACCGACGTGGAGACCGAATGGGGCCGTGCTGATCCGGCCGGCCTGCCGCCGGGGGCGCCACGCCCCCTGGCCGCGCCGGCCCCACGCGGCAACACGGCGTCGTCGACGACGTTCGAAGCCAACACCGCCGCGGAGACGCCGCCCTCCGGCGAGGCCGGCAATGGCACTGTCGTGTCCGCCGCATCGGGGGCCGAGCGCAGGCCCTAGACCGGCCGCGGTCCACCGCCGCGACCGAGGTCGTCCCCCTGGCCGCCGGGAACAGGTCGCCCGCCCCAGGTGGCTCCGGCCACCGACGGCCGCACGTCCGTGCCGGATTGCCGCTCGCCGGTGCGAGCCAGCACGACGACGCCGACGGCGGCGACCGCCGCGGCGGCGAGCCACACCGGAGCGTGGCCGGGCTCCAGCCGTTCCCCGAGGAGCAGCCGCGCAGCCGGCACCGCGGCGAGCGGGTCGAAGAGGATCAGGGCGGGTAGCGACCATGCGAGCGAACCGCGCGCGTACGCCTGCTGCCCCCCGAGCACGGCGATCACGGACACGACGAGCGCCCCCCAGAGCGCCAGTCCGGCCAGGGCGTGCACCCACCCTCCTTCGCGCAGGCTCCGGAGGCCGATGGAGATGAGCACGGCGGCGATCCCGGCGGCGATCCCGGCGGCCGCTCCGCACGCGAGCGCGCCGTGAGCGCCCCGCCCGAGCAGCGTGGCGCCTGCGACGAGGACGACGGAGAGGGCCACCGCGGCGATGATCGCGACGGGGGACGGCGGAGGCCCCGGGCCGCCCTCCGCCGGCCGTGCGGCGAGCAGGAAGACCGCCAGGCCACCAGTCGTCAGGGCCGCGCCCAGCAGTTCCTGTCGCAGCGGCGCCTGCCGCGTCCTCACTGCCCTGAAGCCCAGCCCCGCCACCAGGGCCCCGGCAAGCATCGGCTGCACGACCGCGACGGGCGCCAGAGCGAGCGCCGCCACCTGCGAGGCGGTACCGAGCATGGTCGCCGCCTGACCGAGCATCCACCGACGTCGCTTCACCAGACGGCGCAGGCTCAGCCGTCCCGCCGACGTGCTGCGCTCCGCGGCCTCGTGCTGCAGAACCGCCCCGACGGCGAACAGCGTTGCCGCCAGTGCCGCGAGCAGAAGGCCTGCGGCGGCGTTTCCTGACGGGTGAGGGGCGAGCGCTTCCATGCGACCGGATATGCCCAGGAACCTACGCTGCGCACAGAGGTGCCGTGCCCGCGGAGTAGGCGCGGAGCAGTCGCTGGTGCTGCACGAACCTCAGGGGTACGCGTCAGTAGTACATGAACGTCGGGATCAGGCCCCCGCCGCTGGAGTTCGCCTCCGTGATCAGGCCGCCCGGCACGATCCGCAGCCGGTTGGCGACGCTCACCACGTCGTAGACCGATCCGTAGTTGCCCATCCAGTGCCACGTCTTGACGTGCGGCGAGACGCTGCGGCACTGCGCGACGAGCCGGAGGCTGTCCTGGGCGGTGAGGACCTCGTCAGCAGCGGGCACGCGGCAGGCTGAACTCGTGGTCGTCGTCGCCGCCCTCGGCGCGGGGGCGTTCGCGGCCAGCGTGGGAGCCGCTGAACCGACCAGCAGCACGCTGGACAAGGTGACCAGGGTGAAGGTTCGAAGATGGGTCATCATGATTCCCCTCAGGGGGATGGCGTCACGCCGGCTCGGCTCGCCAGGGACGCGTGCAGTGTGCGCATGCAGCGTCACGCCGCCGTCACGCCGGCGTCACGGCTCGGTCATCGGTGACCGCGACGGCGCAGCCCAGAGCCTGAATCAGACGAGTTCCCGTGAACCCCGGTCGGGTCGGGGTTCGGCCGCCATCGACAGCGGCGCCGACCGCGGTCGGGGGTGGCACCGCAGGGCCAGGACGGCGACGTCGTCGTCGGACCCGCCGGCCAGGATGCGGTCGAACAGCTGGTCGCACAACTCCTCGACCGGCAGGTCCCACAGTTCCGCGAGGACATCGGTCAGCCGGGTCATCCCCCGGTCGATGTCGTACCGGCCATGCTCGACCAGGCCATCGGTGACGAGGAGAACGGTGTCGCCGGGATGCAGCGGCACCTCGTGGTCGCGGCGCGGACCAGTCCATCCGGTGCCGAGCAACCGCTCCGGCGGACGGTCCAGCACGTGCACCTCGCCGCCGGGGCGCAGCAGCAGGGGCGGGACATGCCCGGCCGAGGACCAGTGCAGCGTCCGGATGTCTCGCTCGATGCGTCTGGCTGATTGCTCGACCCGGGCGACCAGCGCGCTCGCCATCGCATCGACGTGCAGGCCGGTGAGCACCCGGTCGAGCCTAGTGAGGGTCAGCGCGGGGCTGCCGGGACGGTCATAGGCGAGCGCACGGAGCATGCTGCGCACCTGACCCATCGCTGCAGCCGCTTCCACGCTGTGCCCCACGACGTCCCCGATGACCAGCTGGGTGGCGCCGTCGGGCTGCTGGAAGCAGTCGTACCAGTCGCCGCCGACGGCCTGGTGGCTGGTGGCCGGGCGGTAGCGCACGGCGAACTGCAGGTGCTCGGGAGCGGTCTGCCCCGGCAGGGTGAGGAGGCTGCGCTGAAGCGTCTCGGCAACCTTGAGCTGCCGCCCGTAGAGCCTGGCGTTGTCGAGGGAGAGGGCGCCGCGCCGGGCCACCTCCACGGCGGTCGCGAGCTCCGTGGGCGTGTGCGGGGGCCGGGCGCCGGCGTTCATCATCGCCAGGACACCGAAGGTCTCGCCGTGAGCACGCAACGGCACGATCGCGGCCGACGACGTGTCCAGACGGCGCCACGCGGCCTGCACTTCCGGGCTGGGCAGGGTGGGTGCGATCCGGGCGTCGTCGAGTGCCACCCGCACCGGCTGGCCGGTGCGCAGGGCGGTGACGATGGGGGTATTGCCGGAACGGCGCAGCCGGCCGTCCCGATAGGTGTCCACGTCGGCGCGGAGGGCGGGATCGCGATGTGCCCGCCCCTCCTTCCCAGGCCCGCCGTCCTCGCTGTTCAGCACGACGACCGCCCAGTCGCAGAGCCGCGACACAGCGAGTTCGGCCAGCTTGGTAGCGGACTCACCGGTGTCCAAGGTGCCGATCATCGTCTCGGTCACCTCCGCCAGGAAGCGCAGCCGGTCCGCGTCGGTGGCGCGGTCAGCATCCGCTGCCCGCGCCGGCGCACCCGGCGGGACGCGAGCACCGGCGGTCGTCGGCCAGTCGGTCGGATCGCCTGTCGCCTCCCGGAGGTACACGTGGAGGAGCTCCCCGACAGGCACCGCGGTGACCGACGTCCGTGTCCCTTGGGGCGTGAGGCCCCCGCGCCCGACGACCGGACGGCCGGACCTGCGGGCGTCCTGCAGCAGGCCGCGCATGGCTCCCGTGGCGTCGGGCAGGTCGCCCACGAGGTTGCGACCGAGGAGCTGGTCCGGCCGGCGTCCCAGCAGCCGCGCGCCGGCTGGATTCAGATAGCACACCGTCCCGGCCGGATCGAGCACCACGAGCCCATCCGGCAGCGTCTCCATCACGGCCGCCAGAGGCACGAGCCCGAGCCCCCCTGCGACCGTGTTCATCACGGCGACTCCGAAGAACGGTGCCAGCTCCCCGGTGGTTCGAGGGTGTCGCGGACAGTACGCCGATCACCGCCTGCTCAGCGAGCAATCGGGGCACGCGTAGGTATCTCTGCCCAGGTCAGGCACGCGGGTCCGCCGACCTGTCCGCCCGGGCCGAGAGGTCCGGTCGACCGGCCGGCGCCCGAGCGGGAGATCCACAGGCGGACTCCGCTGTGCACGTCTGGTGGACGCGGCGAACGAAGTCGCACAATGCCTAAGGCAACTTCGCGGCGCAGGACGACGGCGCCGGTGGCCTGGCTGCGATGAGCCCTCCGCCCGTGCGGGACACGGCGCCAGAGGAGACCGCCATGGCAGTCGCGGCAGAATCGACACCGACGCGCAGGCCGGTATCGCTCAAGCGGGAGATCGGCCTGATCAGCATGCTCTGGGCCTCCGTGGGCTCGATCATCGGATCGGGGTGGCTGTTCGGAGCACAGAAGGGCCTGCTCGCAGCAGGACCGGCGGCGGTCATCTCGTGGGTCGTCGGCGGGGTGGCGATCCTGATCCTGGCCCTCGTGCACGCCGAGCTCGGCGCGATGTATCCGGTCTCGGGAGGATCGGCCCGGTTCCCGCACTACGCCTTCGGCGGTGCCGCCGGGGCGTCGTTCGGCTGGTTCTCCTGGCTACAGGCAGCGACCGTGGCGCCCATCGAGGTGTCCGCGATGATCAACTACGCGACGCACTACTCCTTCGCGCACGGCTGGTTGCATCCCAACGCCACGCTCAGCCCCAGCGGGCTGGTGGTGGCCATCGTGCTCATGGCCATCATCTCGTCGATCAACTTCCTCGGCATCCGCGCTCTGGCGCTGACCAACAGCACGGCGACCTGGTGGAAGGTGGCCGTCCCGCTCCTCACGATCTTCGTGGTGGCCATCTTCGGGGGGATGCACTGGAGCAACCTCCACGCCGCCGACGGATTCGCGCCCGCCGGGGCCAAGGGCGTCCTGGCCGCCGTCTCCACGAGCGGCATCATCTTCTCGTACCTGGGCTTCGAACAGGCCGACCAGCTCGCCGGCGAGAGCCGCAACCCCAAGCGCGACATCCCGGTGGCCGTGATCGGGTCCATCCTCATCGGGTTCGTCGTCTACGTCGCCCTGCAGATCGTGTTCCTGCTCGCGCTGCCAGCCGACGCCATCGGCCCGACGTGGGCGACCGTCGGAAACGGGCTCTACAGCGCGTTCACCGGGCCGTGGGCGCAGCTGGCCTCGTTGCTCGCCCTCGGCTGGCTCGCCGCGATCCTGTACTTCGACGCGATCGTCTCCCCCGGGGGCACCGGCCTGATCTACACCGCGGCGTCGTCCCGGGTCTCCTACGGGCTGTCCCGTAACGGATATGTTCCGGAGGCCTTCGAGCGGCTCAGCAACCGCGGCGTCCCGTGGGTCGGTGTCGTGGCCGCGTTCGTGGTCGGCTGCATCTGCTTCCTGCCGTTCCCGAGCTGGCAGTCGCTGGTCGGCCTGATCACCAGCGCCAGCGTGCTGATGTACGCGGGTGCGCCGCTGTCGTTCGGGGTCTTCCGCAAGCGTCTGCCACACGTCGAGCGGCCCTACCGGCTGCCGGCCGGCGAGCTGTTCGCGCCACTGGCCTTCATCGTGTCGGGCCTGATCATCCTGTGGTCCGGCTGGACCACGGACTGGAAGCTGGGCGTCGCGATCCTCCTGGGATACGCGATCCTGGTGATCAGCCGGGTCCTCCACCTCAACTCGCACAAGCCGGTGCTGCAGTGGAGGGCCGCCCAGTGGCTGCCCGTCTACCTGATCGGGCTCGGCGTGATCGTGTACCTGAGCCCCTACGGGCCGCTGAAGACACCGGTCATCCCGCTCTGGTGGGACATGGCCGTCACCGCCGTCTTCAGTCTCGTCATCTACTACTGGGCACTGGCCGTCGCGCTGCCGACCGAGCAGATCGAGGAGATGATCAACGAGGTGGTCCTCCCCGAAGAGGAGACAGTCGTCTGACGACCTGCTCGATCAGGTGCCGGGTGTCTGCGGTCCCTCGGCGAGGAGCAGGTACAGGGCCCGGCGTGCCTCGGCCAGGATCGCGGCCGCTGCGGTGAGCTGGGCGTCGTCGCCGGTGCGGGCGACCTGGCGGACGGCACCGTGGAGTTGCTCGAGCAGTCCCCGGAGGTCGGCACCCGGCGCGGAGGGGTCGTAGCCGGCGAAAGGGTCGGACGACGACTCGCGCCGCGCCTCGATGTACTCGCGTCCGGCGTCGGTCAGCGTGACGAGCTTGCGGCCGGAGTCGGCCGTGACGACGACGAGCCCCTCGTCCTCCAGTTGATTGATCGTGGGGTAGATCGCGCCGGGGCTGGGTGTCCAGCGGCCGCCGCTGCGTTCGGAGACCGCCTGCATGAGCTGGTAACCGTGCATCGGCTCTTCGGCGAGAAGCTGCAGGACCGCCGCGCGGACGTCACCGCGCGACGCTCGGCCCCGGCCGCCGTGGCGGCGGCCCGGCGCACCGTCCGGCGGTATCGGGCGGCCGCCGCGGTGGTGGCGGTGGCCGGGATGCCGGTCGCCGCGTTCGTGGTTCGGGTGCATCGAGTCCTCCTGGGGGATCAGAATGACGCTAACGATACATCGTTAGTGTGACGCCCGCCTAGCGTGCCGGGAGCACGGGTGCCACCGTCGTGGTCGTGCCGTCCTCCCACACGACCAGGCCGGAGCGCGCCGGCCGGGTCTCCAGCCAGCGGGCCGCCCCGGGCCCGTGCGCGAACGCGGCGGTGGCGTCGACGTCCGCCGAGGTGAGCGACCCCGCCACGACGGTCACGGACGCGACGCCCGCAGGCGCCTCGCCGGTGCGTGCGTCGACGAGGTGCCCGCCACGGTGGGCGGTCCCGGAGGTCGCGACGGCGCCGGTGAACACCGGCACGACCGCGAGGATGCGGCGGGGGTCGGCGGGATCCTCGACGCCGATCCGCCACGGAAGGGCGCCGGGGTCGAGGGTCCGGCACGTCATGTCGCCCCCGGCAGACAGGCAGAAGTCGGTCTCCGCGAGTCCCCGCAGCGATGCCGCGGCGCGCTCCACCGCCCATCCCTTCACCACGCCGCTCGGGTCGAGCACGAGGCGACCGTCGGGTCCGGGCAGCCGGATGCTGAAGGCCCCGCCGGAGTCGTGCTCGGCGGCGGCACCGAGGGCGAACACCTCCGCCACCTCGGGCGGACAATCCTCCAGGCCGATCTCGCCCCGGCCGAGGCGGGAGATGTACGAGTCGGCGCGGTAGGTGCTGAACACGCGGTCGACCGCGCGGAGGACGTCCATGACGTCGGTCCAGGCGGCCAGCGCCGCCGCGTCGTCGGTGTGCCGGCCGCGCAGCGCCAGGCTGATCGGCATACCCATGACGTGCTGGACGTACCGGCCCGGCGGCCGAGGCTGGTCCGAGACGGCCTCCGGATGGGTCACAGCCCGGCCCTGTCCAGCGCGCTCTGCAGCGACTGCAGGTACCCGTCGCTGGTGACGGTCGCGCCGCTGACCATGTCGATCTGCGCGTTCTGCGCCTGCACCGTCTCCTGGATCAGGATGGGCAGCGCCTGGGAGTTGATCTCCTGGTCCCTGCCGTTCCCGTTCGGGTACTGGACGACGGCGACGTCCGTGATCTTTCCGCTCGTGACGGTCAGCTGGACCTGCACCGGCCCCCAGCGGGTCTGCGCGACGTCGCCGGTGACGGTGCCGGAGGTCGCCGAGGTGCCGGCGGTCGGGCTCGCTGCCGCCGCGCTGCCCGCGGACGGCGAGCTGCCGGCGGCGGACGGGCCGCTACCAGAGCCGGACGTGGGGGCCGCGGCACTGCCGGGGACGGCGCCCGTCCCACCCGTGAGCGGCCCGGCGAGGGAGGACCTGCCGCCCGCGGCGGTGGCCGTCGACGACGTGGACGTGTGGTAGCCGAACACGAGCACGAGCACGGTCACGGTGCTCATCAGCCAAAGGACGATGCGTTTCATGGGGTCACCACCCGAAGCTCTCGACGTGGAAGCGGTCAGCGGGAAGCCCGGCCGCCTCGGTCGTGCGGCGGACGTCGTCGGCCCAGGCTTCGGGGCCGCAGACGTAGACGTCGCGATCGGCGATGTCCGGAACCCAGTACCTCAGGGCGGTCAGGTCGTCGACGGGGCCGACGCCCTCGCCGAGCCATGAGCCGGGGGCGCGCCGGTGTCCGGGCAACCCGACGACGTCCAGTCCCCGGTCGGCGGCCAGGGTCGTCAGCTCCCGCTCGAACAGGGGCCGACCGGAGTAGCGGTACAGCAGGACGGCGTCGCCGGGCGCATAGTCCAGCTCTTCGGCGAGCGCGCGGAGCGGGGTGATGCCGACCCCGGCTCCGATGAGGGCGACCCTCCGCCGGGTGCGGGCCCGGGCGCTGAGGCGGCCGTAGGGGCCCTCGACGAGGACGCGCGTGCCCGGACGCAACAGGCGCAGCGCCGCACTGCCGTCGCCCACCACCTTGGCGGTGATCCGGAGGCTGCGACCGTCCGGCGCGGCGGACAACGAGTACGGGTGGGCCCGGGTCCAGCCCCGACCGCTGAGGAACCGGAAATTGAAGAACTGGCCGGCCTCGGCCGGCAGCTGCGCGGTCCGGCGGCTCGCCATGTAGACCGACACGATGCCGTTCCCCTCGGGGACGACGGCGGTGACGCGGATGCGGTAGCGGGCGCTGCGCCACAGCGGCAGCGCCACCCGCCAGATCAGCACAGCCCCGGCCGACAGGATCCACAGCCCCCACCAGAAGACCGTCCGGGCGGTGGAGGCGAGGAAGTCCTGACCGGTCCACAGCTGGTGCGGCAACGCCAGGCCGACCCCCAGGTAGGCGTAGAGGTGCAGCAGATGCCAGGACTCGTAGCGCAGTGCGCGGCGGGCCGCCTTCACGCTGGTGACGACCACCATGGCGAGACAGACGGTGCCTGCGACCGCCAGCAGCATGCCCGGATAGTCGACGGTCAGCTGCCACAGCGTGGCCGGGGTCCGGGCCAGCTGACCGGCGGCGTAGCCCCAGGTGATCAGCACGATGTGCGCGAGCAGCAGGGTGAACGAGGTGAAGCCCACGAGCCGGTGCAGGCGAGCGAGCCGGTCCTGCCCGAAGGCGTGCTCCAACGCCGGCAGCCGCGACATCAGCAGTACCTGGACCAGGAGCAGGTCCGCGGCGAGCAGGCCGGTCAGCCGACCGGTCGAGGTCAGCCCGGCCTCCCACCCCGCGAGCTGCTGGAACCCGCCGCCGGTGGCCCACCAGTAGGAGACCAGCAACAGGCTCGCCCACAGTCCTCCCAGCGAACCCAGCCGGACGCCGGCATCGAGCCGGGCTCGCGCGCCGGTCACGGCGGTGGGGGCGCTCGCGCGCCGTGGCGGAGCGGCCAGGGCGGTCACGCCCGCTCGCCGGTGACGGGTACCGGACCGGCGGACGGGTTGTCGGCGGCCGGCGAGGTCCCCCAGTGGGACCTGCTGCCGGGCGCGTCGTCGTCAGTCACGGGACCACAGTGCGGGAGCACGCTGGGGCCGATCCAGGGACCGGCTATGTGTCAGCTGTGCGTCTCCCGGCCCCCGCGCTCACCCCTGGGGCTGCAGCACGAAGTCGTAGCGGCCCTCGAGCCACGGCTCGCTGCTCGTCCCACCGTCGGGCGTGGCACCGGGGTCGCGGGGCTCGAAGGGGATGACCAGTTCCTGCTTGGTACCGAAGACGACGTCGCTGTCCAGGTACTCCGCGCCCTCCTGGAAGAGGTGGGTGATCAGTGGCTCGTAGCCCGGCACGTTGATCAGGAAGTGGATGTGCGCCGGCCGGAAGTGGCTGATCTCCGTCCTGCCGATGAGCTCGCCGATCGGGCCGTCCATCGGGATGGTGTAGCCCTTGGGGGCGATCGTCCGGACGCAGTAGCTGCCGTCCTCGCGGGTCGTGTACTTGGCCCGCAGCCGGGCTTCGTCGATGTCGGCGATCTGTGACTCGTACGCCCCTTCGGTGTCGGCCTGCCAGACGTCGAGGACGGCGCCGCCCACCGGCTTGCCGTCCAGATCGGTGACCGTGCCGTGCAGGTAGAGCGTCGCGCCGGGCACGCCGTCGGACATGTCGGCGGCGTAGTCCAGCTCCGGGGAACCGTCGATGTGGAAGGGGCCGAGCACCGTCGCCGGCGTCGCCTTCGCGTCGAGCTGGTGGTTCATCTGCACGACGAGCATCGACAGGCCGAGGACGTCGGAGGCGAGGATGAACTCCTCCCGCTTCTCGTCGCTGATCTGCCCGGTGCGAGTGAGCCACTGGATCGCGGCCATCCACTCGGCCTCGGTGAGCCGCACCTCGCGGGCGAAGTCGTGCAGATGCCGCACGAGCGCGGTCATCAGCTCGGCCGTCCGCGGTTCCCGGGCGGTCGCCCACCGCTCGACCGCCAGATCGGTGATGTTGTCCTCGGTGACAAGCTGCACGTCGTCCTCCTGCGCTCCGCGCGGCCGGGTCCCCGTCGCGCTTCTCCTCCCCCACGCCTGCCGCGGGGGCCCTCGATCACGGCGTGAGCACCAGGCGCACGCCGACGTCTCCGGTGGCCTGCCGCCGCCACGCGTCCGCGACGTCGGCCAGGCCGACCTCCTCGTAGGCGACCGAGAGCCGGCCCGCGGCCGCCTGTTCCGCGATCGCGGCCAGCGCGTCGCGCCGCTCGGCCGGCGTGAGCGCGTTGTTCGTGTAGCCGAGGACCGACGCCGACCTGGACCGCAGTCCGGCCGACGAGAACTCGGCGACGTCGCCGGACATGCCCCCGAGGTTCACCAGCCGGCCGCCTTCCGCGAGGACCCGCGAGGCCGCCGTCGCCGCGGCGCCGAACACCGGGTCGATCACGACGTCGACGGCGCCGCCGCCGGCCTCGCGGAAACGGGCGGCGAGGGTGTCGACGTCCCCGGCGAGCGGCACCACCTCGTCCGCGCCCGCTCGTCGCGCCCGCGCCTGCGCCTCCGGCGAGCGGCAGACGGCGACGACGCGGCCGGCTCCCAGCAGCTTCGCGATGGCCACCGCGGACTGACCGACGGCTCCCCCGGCACCGAGCACGAGCACGCGCTCTCCCTGCTGCAGGCTTGCCCGCCGGGTGAGCGACATCCAGGCCGCGACCGCGGACAGGCCGAGCGCGGCGAGGGCTGCGTCCGGCACGTCGGCATCCAGCGGGACGACGTCCACGTCCGGGACGGCGCACCGCTCGGCCAGGCTGCCGTCTCCGGGAGCCGTGCCGGCCCTCGTCGCGAACCAGACCCGGGTGCCCGGCGTCAGCGCGTCGGAGCTCGCCACGATGCCGACACCCTGCACGCCGGGGACGTACGGCACAGCGGGGCGACCGAAGTAGGACACCCCCGACGCGGCGAGCAGGTCGAGCGGCACGATCGGGGCCGCCGTGACGGTGACCAGGCTGTGCCCGGCGGCCGGCTCGGGATCGGGGTGGCTCCCGTACGCGGGACCACCTCCGGGGGTGTGCAGAACCGCGGCGCGCATGCCGGCCTCCTACTCCGCGCTTCCGGCGGGGGGTGCGACGTACACGGCGTTGCGGTCCACGGTCAGGTAGGCGTCCATGCCGATCGGGCGGCGGCGCTCCTCGGCGATCTGGCCGAGCAGCCCGGCGGCACGGGCGAGCAGTGCGAATCCGCGCAGCATCTCCACCGGCAGTCCGAGGTCGGCGAGGGCGGCCCCGCAGACACCGGCGCCGTTGAGCGGGAGCTTCCGGCCGAGCACCTCGTCGTGCACCCGCCCGATCGCCTCGAACAACCGCAGGTGCGGACCGCGCAGCCCCTCCTCCTCGGCGATGCCGATGAGCACGGGAGTCCGCGGATCGCCCTCCTTGTGCACCGGATGCCCGAGGCCGGGCACGAACCGCTTCTCGGCCCGCGTCCCGGTCACCGCCGCCAGCGCGAGCGCGTCCCACCCGGCATCGTCGGCGGGCAGCTCGGCCCCTGGCTCCAGGAGGCCGTTGCGCTCCAGGACGCCGTGCAGGTACATGCCGCAGTCCTCGGTGACACCGAGGAAACGGGAGCCGCCACCGAGCAGACCAGCGGCGAGGGCGCCCTGCAACGAGTCCGGCGCCGACAGATAGGTCAGCCGGGCGGCGATCGCCGTCGGCGTGAAGCCGTGGTCGGCCAGCGCCACCAGTACCGCCTCGAAGACGCGGGCCTCCGACGGGGTGGGCCGCCGAAGCGCGACCAGCCAGAAGGCCAGCTCGCCGAAGCCCACCTTGCCCATGAGATCGGCGGTCAGGTCCTGCCCGAGCAACCGGATCTCGTCAGCGGTGGAGGTCCCGAGCGAGGTCGGGAAGGTAGGTCCGTCGGCCGGGCTGGTCACGCGGTGCGCTCCTCGGAGTCGATGCGGCTGCCGGAGCGGGGCTCGGCGAGCCAGCGGCGGATCTCCGCGCCGTGCTCGTCCAGGGACGGAGGCGGCAGACGGTAGTCGGCCGGGGTCTCGGAGAACGTGAGCGGATTGCGGACCCCGGGAACGGCGGCGGCCCCCTCCCCCACCGTCACCACCGGGTCCAGGCCCACCTCCTCGGCGAAGGCGACCCCCTGGTCGATGGTGTTGATGGGGCCGCACGGCACACCGACGGCGATGATGTCGCGGAACCACTCCTGCGTGGTGCGGGTGCGCAACCGGTCCACCAGCAGCGGGCGCAGCTCGTCCCGGTTGGCGGTGCGGTCCTCGTTCCGGGCGAACCGGGGGTCGTCGGCGAGATCCGGCAGCCCGAGCACCTCGACGAGCTTGCGGAACTGCCCGTTGTTCCCGGCGGTGATGATCAGGTCGCCGTCGGCGCACGGGAGCGGCTCGTACGGGAACAGGCTGGGGTGACTGTTGCCCATACGGAACGGCACGACCCCGCCTGCGACGAACGCGCTGGTCTGGTTGACCAGTCCCGACAGCGCCGACGACAGCAGGTTCACCTCCACGTGCTGGCCCTGACCGGTCGCGCGGCGGTGATGGAGCGCGGACAGGATGCCGATGGTCGCGTGGAGTCCGGCCATGACGTCGAAGAGTGCGACGCCGGCCCGGTACGGCTCCCCGTCCGCGTCGCCGGTCAGGCTCATGAACCCCGAGATCGCCTGGACGATGAGGTCGTAGCCGGGCAGCGGCGCACCCTTGGGCCCGGTGCCGAAACCGCTGATCGACGCATAGACGACCGCCGGATTGGTCTCGGCGACGGCGTCGTAGTCGAGGCCGAACCGGGCCAGGCCACCCGGCTTGAAGTTCTCCACGACGATGTCCGCGCGCACGGCGAGCTCACGCGCGGCAGCCAGGTCGTCGGGGTCCTTCAGGTCGAGGGCGATCGAGCGCTTGTTCCGGTTGACGCCCATGTAGTAGGTGGAGACGCCCTCGCGCACCGGCGGCTGCCAGGTGCGGGTGTCGTCGCCGGACGTGCCCTCCACCTTGACGACCTCAGCACCCAGATCGGCCAGCAGCATGGTCGAGTACGGCCCGGCCAGGATGCGCGAGAAGTCGGCCACCAGAAGCCCTGTGAGCGGCCCCCTCCGCGGCACCGCGCCCGACGGGACCTGGGGGACGCTTCGTTCTGCGGTCATTCGCCGATCCTGCACCTCTCGTCGGTCTCGACGACACGTCGGGACCGTTTCCGGACGGAAGTCCGCACAGTCTCGTCGGGCAGTTTCAGGTGCACTCCGAGTGATGTCAACCATGCTGCGGCCGCGACTGCAGATGCCTTGACAGCGCAACCGGGGCAGGGCCAATGTGACCCGCGTCGCACCTGCTGTCCGCTCTACGGACGGCGGTCCGGCTCCTGCCGACGATGTCCAGGAGGACACGATGACCCACCCCGAGCCCACCCCGGTAGCCGGTCGACCGGTGGTTCTGCGTGGCGGCACGGTGCTGACGATGGATGACGCCGGCACCGTGCTGACCGACACCGACGTGCTGGTCGTCGACGACCGCATCGCCGCGGTCGGCCCCCGCCTGGAGGTACCGGCAGGCACGCAGGAGATCGATGCCGGCGGGGGGATCGTCATGCCCGGCATGATCGATACGCACCGGCACATGTGGCAGACGGTCATGCGCGGATACGGCGCCGACTGGACCCTCACCCAGTACTTCGTCTGGAACTACCTCGAGCACGGCAAGAAGTTCCGCCCCGAGGACATCGCCGCCGGAAACCGGCTGTCGGCGATCGAGTCCCTGGATGCCGGGGTGACCACGACTGTCGACTGGTCGCACAACCTGCAGACGGTCGATCACGCCGAGGCGGCCGTGGACGCCCTGCGCTCGGTTCCCGGCCGGTTCGTGCTCGCCTACGGCAACATCCAGGCAGCGCCGTGGGAGTGGACCGCCGACCCCGCCGTCCGTTCCTTCCTCGAGCGCCATCGCGACGCCCACGACGACATGCTCCGCCTCCAACTCGCCTTCGACGTCACCGGTGATCCCGGCTTCCCCGAGAGGGCGGCCTTCGAGGTGGCCCGCGACCTCGGCCTGCCGGTCACGACGCACGCCGGTGTCTGGGGCGCGACCAATGACGACGGCATCCGGCTCATGCACGAGCACGACTTCATGACGCCCGAGACGGTGTACGTGCACGCCTCGACGCTCACGGCAGACAGCTACCAGCGGATCGCCGGGACCGGCGGGTCGATCTCGGTCTCGACCGAGTCGGAGAGCAGCGCCGGGCAGGGACACGCCCCCACCGAGCAGGTCCGCCAGTACGGCATCCCGGTGTCGCTGTCGATGGACACCAGCGTCTGGTGGAGCGGCGACCTGTTCTCCGCCATGCGGGCGACGCTCAACGCCGACCGGATGTCCGAGCACATGGAGGCCCACCTCAAGGGAGACACCGTCACACACCTGCGTCTACGCGCTCAGCACGTGGTCGAGTGGGCCACGCGCGGCGGAGCGCATGCGCTCGGTCGCGACGACATCGGCAGCCTGCAGCCGGGCAAGAAGGCCGACGTCGTACTGATCAAGAACGACGCCTCCCCCGTGTCCTTCCCGCTGCTGAACCCGTTCGGGCACGTCGCCTTCCAGGCGCAGCGGGGGGACGTGCACACCGTCCTGGTGAACGGCCGCGTGGTCAAGCACGCGGGCAGGCTCGTCGACATCGACCTGGCGCCGGTGCGCCGGGAGGTCGAGGCGACCGTCGAGCGCCTGATGTCGGAACTCGGCCCGGAGGCATGGGCGAAGGGCATGAACCCGGATCTGCCGTCGACGGAAGTGCTCGACAATCCCTACCAGTACACCGACTTCAAGTCCGAGGCGACGCACACCGGCGGCGAGGAGCGAGTTCTCGGCCGGTGACCCCACCCGGCCACGCGCGGCCGGACGACGGAAGGAATCTGCAGATGGCGGGACGCGGCACCGGGCCCGATTTCGTGGAAGCCCTGGCGCGGGGGCTCGACGTGCTCGCGTGCTTCGACGCCGACCATCGGCGCATGTCCCTGACCGAGGTCGCCGGCGTCGCCGCCCTTCCCCGGCCCACCGCGCGCCGGCTGCTCCTGACTCTCGAGGAGCTCGGCTTCGTCCGGTCCGCGGGCGGCGCGTTCGAGTTGACGCCGAAGGTGCTCACCCTGGGCATGGCCTACGTCGGCGCGCTCGGGCTGTGGGACATCGCCCGGCCGCACCTCGAGGCGCTGGTCGCCCGCACCGGTGAGTCCTCGTCCATGGCCCAGCTCGACGGGTCGGACATCGTCTATGTCGCGCGGGTGTCGGTGCCCAGGATCATCGCGCTCCGGGTCGACATCGGCACCCGGTTCCCGGCCGTCCAGACGTCACAGGGCAAGGTGCTGCTGGCCGCCCTCTCCCCCGACCAGCTCGAGGCAACCCTCGCCGAGCCGAGTCGGGCGGGGCTTCCCCCCTACATCGGCCGGTCACCCGACCAGCTCCGGGCCGAGCTCACCGAGATCCGGGCGCGCGGCTGGGCCCTCGCCGACGAGGAGCTGGCGCCGGGAGTGCGCTCGGTCGCCGCTCCGGTGCGGGACGGGGACGGCGCGGTCCGCGCGGCCATGAATGTCACCGTGCACGCGGCCGAGACGTCGACCGACCGCCTGGTGCACGACCACCTGCCGCTGCTCCTTTGCACCGCCGGCGACATCAGCGCGGAGTGGGCGCTGTGGCAGAGCCGCCCGCACGTGGAGGTTGCCCGCCAGGGCGTTCACGGCGGTCCCGCGGCAGCGACGAGCACCGGTGGTTCCCGGCGGACCTAGCCGTCGGCCGCGCCGGTGGGCTTCGGCCCGGCGGGTCAGTCCGCGAGGCCCGCTATCGGCCTCATGGCCGATAGAGCAGGGGCCGTCCAGGTGGGCTAATGGAGGGGTTGCCGCTCCGGCGTGCAGAGGAGACCCATGATCGCCGTCCAGGACCACCTGAACCACCTGCTCGAGTTCCGCTCGGACGACGTCCCCGTCGTCTCGCTGTACGCGGTCGTCCCCGTCGATCCGAAGGACCAGGCGGGGCTCCGGTCGCGGGTGAACGGCCTGCTCGACGAGCTCGACCCGCTGGCCGAGGACGAGAGCCTCTCCCGAGCCGCCCGCCTCTCGATCCGCGACGACATCGAGCGGTTGCGCCGAGCCGTGCTGGAGGAGCACTGGAAGCCCCACGGCATCGGCCTGTTCTCCTGCTCGGCACGGGACTTCTACGAGGCCGTGGAGCTGCCCAGGGAACCGAGGGATCGGATTCTCGTCGACGCCACCCCGTGGGTACGGCCGATGACGGTGATGCGGGACAAGGCCTACCGGGCGTGCGTCGTCGTCCTCGACCGCGCGCGGGCGTCCTTCTGGAAGTACGAGAACGACGCACTCGTCGAGAGCAACGAGCTCCAGGATCGGGCCCTGCGCACCGACGACTTCACCGGCGGACGCTGGGGCGGACGTGAGAACGCCACGCACCACACGGTCGAGAACCTGGCAAAAGAGCATTTCCGTCGGGTGATCGACCGGCTGGAGCAGCTCTTCTTCCCCGACCTGGACCACGAAGCGCAGTACCAGTCGGTGGTGGAGGGCAAGCCCGCCCCGGAGCCTGCCTACGACGTCCTGGTGGTCGCGGAACACGGCAACGAGGCGTCCGGCTTCCTCGACGAACTCCCCGACCGGCTGCGTCAGAAACTGGCCGGCACCTTCACCGATCCCGCGCTGAACGACCGCGGGGCCCTCAAGGCCCGGGCTGACATGGTGCTGGAGCAGTGGGAACGCGACCAGGAGCGGCAGCAGTTCGAGCACGTGCTGGAAGTGGAGGCGATGGGCGGCTTCGGCGTCACGGGGCTGCGCAAGTGCCTGTGGGCGGCCTCGTCGAAGGCGATCGACACGCTGCTGCTCCAGGAGCAGGACGAGGCGCCGGGAGTGGTCTGCGACGTGTGCGGCTGGCTCGGCGAGAGCGGTGACACGTGCCCGGTCACGGGCGACTCCCTGCGCCACACCCCCGACATCGTCGACGAGATGGTGCAGAGCGTCCTCCGTGACAGCGGCGACGTGCGCACCCTCGAGGAAAGCGTTGCCGCCGAAGGCCGCACTCCCGCCGCGCACCTGCGCTTTCCGCTCCCGCCCGAACCGGGCTGAGCCGGACGGTTTCCCCGCGGCGCCCCGTGTCAGCGGCGGCGCAGGGCCAGCACCGGGATCGTGCGGATGCCGGCCGTCTTCACCTCGTAGTCGGCGAAACCCGGGTTGCGACGGGCCTGCTCGGCGTAGATCCGATCCCGCTCCGCGCCGGTCAGCTCGGTGACCGTCACCGGGTACGTCTCGGTGCCGATCTCGACGTCGGCGACGCCGGCCGCCGTGAGGTTGTAGTACCAGTCCGGGTTCGTCGGCGCGCCTCCCTTGGAGGCGAAGACGTAGATCGTGGCGGGATCGTCGGCGTCCGGCAGGTACATCATCGGGTTCACGAGGTCGCGGCCGCTCCGGCGGCCACGGTGGTGGACCAGCGTCATCGGGGCACCGTCGAACGGGCCCCCGACCCTTCCCTCGTTGGCCCGGAACTCCGCCACGATCCTGCCGTTGAAATCGGGTTCCTCGGTCATGTCGATCTCCTCCCGCGCGTAGGGCCCGTGCGGATGCGAACGCTCCGGCGTCCCAGTCCCTTCCACCACGACCACGCGCATGACCCTCGATGGTCCGGGGTAGGCGCTCCACGTCCTCGTACCCGTTGACAGGAGCGCCGTCCGTCAACCGGCGGCCCCTGGCTGATCAGCGGACCCGACCGGCCGAACCGGAGGCACCACGGTGGACGAGAAGACCTTCATTGCGTCCGTTGCCGAGCGCGCCGGCCTGTCCAAGGAGGAAGCCGCGGACCTGACCCGCGCCACCCTGGAAGCGATCGCGGGACAGATCAGCGGCGGGGAGATCGAGAAGCTCGCCGCCGCGCTGCCGGACTGGCTCGTCCCCAACCTCCCCCGTCACAACCGGTCGGCCCACCCCATCGCGGTCAGCCAGTTCATCCGCCAGATCAGCCACCGCACCGGGCTGAACGAACAGGAGACCCGGCGCGGCGTGGCCGCGGTTCTGGCCGTCCTGAACGAGGCGGTCGACCGCACCCATCTGGAGCATGCGCTCGCCCTGCTCCCGAAGGACTATCGCGAACTCGAGACGGCGGCATAGCACTGGACCTGGCGGCGTAGCCCTAGACCTGGGTGAGGCCGCGCAGCGGCCCCCGGTACGGAAAGGCCGGTACGCCCCGGACGTCGTCGAGGCGAGTGCTGAACAGCCGGCCGGCGTCCGGCTGAGCCGCCCGCTCCCGGTCCGGCAGTCCCTCGGTGGATGTGCTGACGACGAGGATGTCCAGCGAGGGGCCGGCGAAGGCGCAACTGGACGTCTGGCTCGCCCACACGTCCACGACCTCCTCCAGCGCACCCGCGGAGCTGTACCGGCGCACCTCCCCCGCGCCCCACATCGCGATCCAGAGGTGGCCCAGCCGGTCCACCGTGAGACCGTCGGGCGTGCCCGGCTCGTCGTCGTCGAACCGGAGCAGCACCCGCGACTCACCGAGCGTCCCCAGGTCGACGTCGTAGTCGAAGGCGGTCACCGTGCGGGTGCCGGAGTCGGCGAGATAGAGAACGTCGTCGTCCGGCGACCAGCCGATCCCGTTGGAGATCGTCAACCCGCTGAGTGCCGTGCTGACGGTCCCGTCCAGGTCGACGCGGTAGAGGGAGCCCACCCCCGGCTCCTCGTGCAGGCCCATCGTGCCGGCGAAGAACCGGCCGGCCCGGTCGCAGGCGGCGTCGTTCATCCGCGTCCGCCCGCCGCCCTCACCGTCGAGGTCCAGGAGGACGCTGACCGTCCCGTCCGGGGCGAGGTGGCGGAACCCACCGGCGGCGGCCAGCAGCCAGCCCGGGCTCGTGGTGGGGGTGACGGCACCGACCGGTTCGCCGACCGGCCGCATCGCCACGTCGCGCACGCCGCCGTTCGGGTCGACCCGGCCCCAGCGGACCTCACCCGCGGCGATGTCGACCCAGATCAGGTCACCGTCCTTCTCGTCCCAGACCGGCCCCTCCCCGTGCCGGGCGGGGCGGACGGAGGTGGGCCGAGCAAGGAGTCGCTCCACAGGCCGTGTGTGCCCACAAGCCCGGACGCTCACACGGGTTGTGCTGCGGTCGCTGCCGGCCGGCCGTGGCCGTTCAGGAGCTCAGTGCGCCGAGCGCGGCCAGCAGCTCGGGCCAGACGCGGCTGCGCGGATCGATGAGCGCGTAATGGCCCGCGCCGACGCGAGCCAGCTCCGCGCGGGGGTGCCGGGCGCGGTAGGACTCCGAGACGCTCAGCGGTACGACCGCGTCGTCCAGGCCGTGGAGAAGCTGGATCCGGCCGGCCGGGGTGGGCATCCGGACCGGGTCCAGATCCGCCCGCTCGGCGGCGGGTCCGCCCAGGAAGGCCCGCACGGCATCTCCGTCGAGCGCCAAGGCCTCGCTCAGTCGCAGGTCGGCCACGGGAGCGAGGGCGAGAACGCCCCCGAGCTGATCGCCGCCGCCGGCCGCGGCCAGCAGCGCGAGATGCCCGCCGGCAGAGTGCCCCACCAGGACGACCCGACCGTCGGAGTGGCCCGCCAGCGCCGGGTTCCCCGGCAAGGAATGCACGGCCGCGTGGACGTCGGCCACCGCGGCGTCGGGATCACCGGGGATCCGCCGGTACTCCGGCACGATGCTCGACCACCCGGCATCCGCCAGCGCCACCGCCATGGGCTGCACGTGCGACCGGTCGAACTCCGGCCGCCAGAAGCCACCGTGCACGATCACGAGCAGCGGCCGCCGCGCCGCCGCGGGCCCTCCGGAACGGACGTCGGCCACGCTCCCGGCGGGCGGGCCGTACGAGAGGACGGCGTCCGGCGGCGGCGCCGGCAACGTCAGGATCGACCGGTTCTCGTCAGTGCCCACGCCCGAAGCCTGCCGCAGTGGCACGACCGGGCCTGTCACCCGGCCGCGGAGCCCGGATGGTGCGGCTACCTGCCGAGCGCTACACGAACAACGGCGCGGCGTCGACCCGTGCGGCGAGTTCGTCCATCTGCGCGCCGGAGGGCCGTTGCTCGAAGCGCTCCGCGGCATCGAGCAGGCGCGGCAGGATCTCGACGTCCCCGGTGGTGAGCAGGAACGCCTCCGGGCGGCCGAGCACCCAGTGCACCGCCAGGTCGATGTCCGCCTGCTCGCGCAGGGGCTCGTACCAGGTCGAGGCCGTGGCGGCGCGCCCGTCCCAGCGACGCCGCGCGAGGCTCTTGATCGTCTGGAGGGCGATGGTGCGGTCGGCGCAGACGGCGGCCAGCGCCTCGAACGTCCCGGCGTAGCGCTCGTCCTGCATCTGGACGTAGTTGTACGGCGCGAGCACCGAGTCGAAGGCGAAGCGTTCCAGGCTGCGCCGATGCATCTCGGGCACCGACAGACCGTGTCCGGTGACGCCGATGAAGCGGACGAGGCCCTCTTCGCGGGCCTCGATCGCCGCCTCGAGGGCGCCGCCCGAGCTCAGTGCGGTGTCCCACTCGATCACGTCGACGAGATTGTGCAGCTGGATCGAGTCGACGTGGTCGACGCCCAGGCGGTCCAGCGAGCGCCGGATCTCCTCCCGCGCGCCGCGGTAGGTCCGCTCCCCGGTCTTGGTGGCGAGGAAGAACGTCCCGGGGTGGCGGCGGAGCCAAGGTGCGATCCGCAGCTCGGCGTCGCCGTAGCCGGCGGCGACGTCGATGTGGTTGATGCCGTGCTCCAGCAGCACCTCGAGCGCACGGTCGGCCTCACCCTTGGAGACACTGCCCAGGGCCCCGGCCCCGAAGATGACGCGGCTGGAGTCGTGACCGGTGGCACCGAACGGCGCGCGTGGGATCACTGTCGTCCTCCTTCGTCGGATCGAACGGACCGTCCGATCATCGACCCGATCCGGCCACGGCACCGCTCAGACGGAGCACGCATCCACGAGGCCGACGCCACTCGGTCCAGTTCCAGGGCAGGCATGACGTCCGGTCGCTCACGCACGAGCGGGCTGCTCTCGGAGGGGCCTGAGACGTGTCACGGACGTTGTGGCGCGGGAGATGGTGCGGCATGGTGTCCGGGTACCGGACGATGTCGCCATCGGCGGGTGCGACGACATCGACGTCGCCGTCACCGCCGCGGTGCCGCTCTCGTCGGTGCGAAAGCCACGGTACGAGCTCTTCGAGCCGCAGCTCGTGGTCCGCGAGTCCAGCATGGTGCGTCGTCGCGGAATTGCCGACGGGAAGGGGGCGCCGTGAAGGTCGCACTGTTCGCCACCTGCCTGGTGGACACGATGGTGCCGCAGGTTGCTCGCGCGACAGCGGTGCTGCTGGAGCGTCTGGGGCACGAGGTGGTCGTCCCGCCGGGGCAGGCGTGCTGCGGGCAGATGCACGTCAACACCGGCTACCGGCGCGAGGCCGCGCCGATCGTCGCGAACCACGTCCGGGCCTTCCGCGGGGCCGAGGCGATCGTGGCGCCGTCCGGCTCGTGCGTCGCCTCGATCCACCACCAGCAGGCCGACGTGCTCCGCCGCGCCGGCGAGCACGCGCTCGCCGACGAGGCGGCTTCCCTGGCCGAGCGGACCTATGAGCTGTCCCAGTTCCTGGTCGACGTCCTCGGCGTCACCGACGTCGGGGCGTACTACCCGCACCGGGTCACCTACCACCCGACCTGCCACTCGCTCCGGCTCCTGCGCGTCGGCGACCGGCCGCTGCGACTCCTGCGCGCCGTCCGCGGGCTGGAGCTTGCCGAGTTGCCCGGCGCCGACCAGTGCTGCGGCTTCGGCGGCACCTTCGCGGTGAAGAACGCCGACACGTCGACTGCGATGCTCACCGACAAGATGGCCAACGTGCTCTCCACGCACGCGGAGGTGTGCACCGCCGGCGACGCCTCGTGCCTTCTGCACATCGGCGGCGGGCTGTCCCGGATGCGGTCGGGAACCCGCACCGTGCACCTCGCGGAGATCCTCGCCTCCACCGAGGAAGCCGTGCAGCCCGACCAGAGCACCCGGCCGGCGATCAGTGCGGTGAACGCCGAAGGGACGACGTCATGACCGTCGTGGACCTGGGGATGCCCACCCTTCCCCACGCGCCGCGAGGCGTCGGCCATCTCCGGGGGAACCGCCCCTTCCCCGACGCCGCGCGTGATGCGCTGCGGGATGGCCAGCTGCGGGCCAACCTCGGGCACGCCACCTCGACGATCCGGGCCAAGCGGGCGGCGGTCGTCGCCGAGGTCCCTGACTGGGAGCAGCTGCGGGCCGCGGGGAAGGCGATCAAGGCCGCGACCATGGCCCGGCTCGACGCGCACCTGGAGGAGCTGGAACGCCAGGTGACCGCACGGGGCGGCACGGTGCACTGGGCGCGGGATGCCATCGAGGCCAACGCGATCGTGACCGAGCTGGTGCGGGCCACGGGCGTGCACGAGGTCGTCAAGGTCAAATCCATGGCCACCCAGGAGATCGGACTCAACGAAGCGCTCGAGGCCGCCGGGATCACCGCGCACGAGACCGACCTCGCCGAGCTCATCGTCCAGCTCGGCCACGACCAGCCGAGCCACATCCTCGTGCCGGCGATCCACAAGAACCGGGCCGAGATCCGCGAGATCTTCCTGCGCACCATGCCCGAGGTCGACCCCGGCCTGAGCGACGACCCCCGCGAGCTGGCGATGGCGGCCCGTGCCCACCTGCGCGAGCGCTTCCTTCGCGCAGAGGTCGCGATCAGCGGCGCGAACTTCGCC
Organism: Blastococcus sp.; assembly: GCA_025465355.1. GTDB lineage: Bacteria > Actinomycetota > Actinomycetes > Mycobacteriales > Geodermatophilaceae > Blastococcus_B. Next base: position 65,409 of record JAODNN010000049.1, read on the forward strand.
GTCGCCGAGACCGGCACCCTCGCCGTCGTCGAGAGCGAGGGCAACGGCCGGATGTGCCTGACCCTCCCGCGGACACTGATCACCGTCATGGGCATCGAGAAGCTGGTCCCCAGCTGGCGCGACCTGGAGGTCTTCCTCCAACTTCTTCCCCGCAGCTCCACCGGCGAGCGGATGAACCCGTACACGTCGCTGTGGACCGGCGTCACGCCCGGCGACGGCCCCCAGGATTTCCACCTGGTGCTGCTCGACAACGGGCGCACAGCGACGCTGGCCGACGAGGTGGGCCGCGAGGCGCTGCACTGCATCCGCTGCTCGGCCTGCCTGAACGTCTGCCCGGTCTACGAGCGAACCGGCGGCCACGCCTACGGCTCGGTCTACCCGGGCCCGATCGGCGCCGTGCTCTCCCCCCAGCTCACCGGGGTCGAGGACAACGCCTCGCTGCCCTACGCCTCGAGCCTCTGCGGCGCCTGCTACGACGTCTGCCCGGTCGCCATCGACATCCCGTCGATCCTGGTGCACCTGCGGGCCGAGCACGTCGAGGCGCAGAAACACGCGACGCCCGAGGCCGTGGCCTTCCGGGTGCTGGCGAAGGTCATGTCGCATCCACGACGGTGGCGGATGGCGCAGAAGGCCGCAGGGCTCGGCCGGCTCCTGGCCCGCGGGAGGCCGACGATGCCGGCCGCGCTGCCCCCGCCGGCCTCCAGGTGGACCCAGAGCCGCGACCTGCCCACGCCACCGAAGGAAACCTTCACGCAGGCCTGGGCGCGGGAGCACGGGTCATGAGCTCACGCAACGAGGTCCTCGCCCGCATCCGGACGGCGCTCGGAACCGAGCGTGCACCAGTGCCGGAGATCGTCCGCGACTACCGCACCACCGACGAGCGGCCGGCCGAGGAACTGCTCGACGTCCTCGTCGACCGGCTGGAGGACTACAAGGCGACCGTCCTCCGCTGCACGCCCGGCGAGATCCCGGCGACCGTCGTCGCCGCCCTGGACACCGGACTGCCCGCCGGCTGGGCGCCGGCCGACGTCGTCGTCGCCCCGGGAGTGCCGGACCCGTGGCGCCCCGCGGGGACGGCGGAGGACGACGGCCGCCCCGCCGTCGAGCTGGCCGATTTCTCGGCGACCGTCGTCGGCGTGGCCGTCGCGATCGCCGAGACCGGCACCCTCGTGCTGGACGGCTCGCCGCTGTCCGGCCGGCGCGCACTGTCCCTGCTGCCGGACTGCCTGGTCTGCGTGGTGATCGCCGACCAGGTCGTCGGCGGGGTGCCCGAGGGCCTGGCCCGGCTGGAACGGAGCGCACCGCTCACCATGATCAGCGGGCCGTCCGCGACCAGCGACATCGAGCTCTCCCGCGTCGAGGGCGTGCACGGCCCACGAACGCTGGTCGTCGTTCTCGTCGGCTGACCCGGCGATCGGCGCGCCGGGAACCGGCCGGTCACTGCCCGGCGACGCCGACCGGCTGCTTCTCCTCGGCGTGGGGCGCCTCGTCGACCTGCTGGAGGCCGACGCCCTCGACGTCCAGAGTGGGCAGCCAGCGCAACCACCGGGGCAGCCACCAGGCGCGCTCCCCGAGCAGGGCCAGGGCGGCGGGGACGAGGACCATCCGGACGACGAAGGCGTCGAAGAGGATCCCGGAGGCGAGCGCGAAGGCGATCGACTTGATGGTGGCCTCTCCGGTCGGCACGAACCCCGCGAAGACCGAGAACATGATCAGCGCCGCAGCGACCACGACCGGAGCCGCCTGCCGGAAGCCGGTGGCGATGGCCTCCCGCGCTGCGAGGCCGTGGCTGTGCGCCTCGTGCATCCGGGAGACGAGGAACACCTGGTAGTCCATCGCCAGCCCGAACAGGATGCCGACCACGAGAATGGGCGTGAGGCTGATCAGCGGGCCGGTGCTGTCGAGGTTGACCGCGCCGCCCAACCACCCCCACTGGAACACCGCGACGGTGGCGCCGAGCGAGGCGCCGATGGTCAGCAGGAAGCCGAGCACACCGACCAGGGGCACCGGCAGCGAGCGGAACACCAGCACGAGCAGCACCAGCGCGAGGCCCACGACGAGAGCCAGGTAGACGGGCAGGGCGCGGTTGAGGGTCGCGGCCACGTCGACGCTGACGGCGGTGCTGCCGGTGACGTAGGCCCGGGCCCCGTCGGTGTGGGAGAGCTGCGCACGCAGGTCGGTGACGAGCTGCTCGGTCGCCGGGCTGGTGGGGCCGGACTTCGGGACGACGGTGAGCAGGGCGGCGCTGCCGTCGGCGTTGGGGATCGGGCCGGCGACGACCGCGACGTCGTCCAGCCCGGCGATCGCCCCCTTGACCTGCGTGGCGGTGCCGGGCGCCCCGGCGCCGTCGAACAGGACCGTGATCGGGCCGTTGAACCCGGGGCCGAAACCGTCGGCGAGCAACTGCTGGGCCGCGGCCTGCGTGCTGCCCACGGGCGGCGTCTGCTCCAGGGTGGTCCGCATCGAGAAGAAGGGGACGGCGATCGCGCCCAGGGCGGCCACGGACACGAGCAGCGCCACGACGCGCCGGCGGGTGATCGTCGCGACCCAGCCGGAGAAGAAGCCACGTGAGGTGTCGGCGCCCCCCGGCTCGGCGGTCAGGCCGGTGCGCTGTTTGCGGGGCAGGGCACGGAGACCGAGGTAGCTCAGTGCCGCGGGGACGAGGGTGAGGGCGATCAGCACCGCGACGACGACCGTCGCGGCCGCGGCCACGCCCATCTGCGTCAGGAACGGGATGCCGGCGACGAAGAGCCCGGCGAGGGCGATGACGACGGTGAGGCCGGCGGTGACCACGGCCGAGCCGGCGGTTCCCACGGCGGTGCCGATGGCGGTGCCGATGTCGGAACCGCGCCGCAGCTCCTGCCGGAACCGGGTGACGATGAACAGGGCGTAGTCGATGCCGACGGCCAGGCCGAGCATCGCGGCCAGGGTGGGGGTGGTCGACGACAGCTCGGTGAAGCCGGTGGCGATGGTGATGCCCAGGACCCCGATGCCCACGCCGACGACCGCGGTCAGGAGGTTCATGCCGGCGGCGATCAGGGATCCGTACGTGACCGCGAGGATGACCAGGGCGACGACGACGCCGATCGCCTCCGCGGGGCCACCGACGTTCGGAGGCGCCGTCACGGCCTCGCCGGTGACCTCCACGGTGAGTCCGGTGCCGCCGGCGTCGGCGACGGCGGACAGCAGCGCGTCCTGCTGCGCCGCAGGCACCTCGCCCACCCCGGCGGAGTACGTGACCGTGCTGTACGCCGTGGTCCGGGCGGCGTTGACCGCCGGGGCGGCCCGGTTCAGTGGGTCGCTGGCCGACGTGACGCCGGGCAGCGTGGTCAACGTGGCGACCAGCTTCTCCACCGCTGCGGCGTTGGCCGGTGCGGTGAGCGTCTGACCCGTCGGTGCCTGCATCACCACGCGGGCCGTCGCGCCGCCCACTCCGCCGAACTCCGCGGAGATCCGCTCCAGCGCGGTGGTCGACTCCTGCCCGGGGATGGAGAAGCTGCTCGAGGTCTTGCCGGACAGCGTGCCTGCGCCGACGCCGGCGCCGATGAGGACGAGCAGCCAGACGAGGACGACCGCGAGCCGGCGCCGATGGGCGAACGAGCCGAGCCGGAACAACAGACGCGCCATGGTGATCAGGCCTCCACCTGGTCGGAGTCGGACAGAGCAGCGCCGGGACGGCGGTGGCCGAGCGCGTCGAAGCAGGTGGCGACCACGTACGGCCGCCACTCGGTGATCTGGTCCTGGCGGTGGGCCGCAAGGGTCAGCACGGCCAGCGCGGAGAGGGCACCGACCACCCGCACGGTTCGCTGCGGGTCGGTGGTGCCGAAGTCGACGCCGAAGGCCTGCAGCGCATCGACGGCGACGGAGACCGGCTCGCCGTCGCCCTCGCCGGCATCGGCGCCGACGTCGGTGACCGGCGCGAGCATCAGGGCCACGACTCCCGGGTGCGCCAGGGCGACATCGACGAGGACCTCGATGGCCCGCCGGTCACGTTCGGCGCCGAGCGGCAGGTGACGAACCTGGTCGAGCGCCCGCTGCCCGAGGGTCCTCGCCTGCGCGAGCACGGCCTCGTGCAGTGCCCCCTTGCTGGGGAAGTGATGCAGCAGCCCCGCCTTCGACAGGCCGACGGCGTCCGCGACGTCCTGCACCGATGTCTTCGCGAACCCGCGGTGGGCGAAGAGCGCCGCCGCACGATCGAGGATCCCCTCGTCGATCTGCTGACGGAACGCGCGAGCCATGCCGGTCACCGTACCGCCGGCCGACCGATGTGGTCGGTTTTCCGACCGAGACGCTTGGTGCCCTCGCTCACACCCCAGCTATCCCCCGCCCGCCTGGGTCGACGACTCGACCCAGGCGACCAGGGTCATCGGGCGGCTGTCATCGGGCACCGAGGAGGTGTTCCACCGCCAGCTGGGCGATCCGCTCGACGCCCGCCCCGCGCCGACCCGCCGCCTCGGCGTCGAAGTCCTCGAACGCCGAGCGGTCGGCGAGCAGGTCGTCGTAGGTCTCCCCCGCCGCGAGGGTTGGCGTGGCGAGCTCGGGCACCCGGGCAGCGGCCAGTGCCTCGACCACCTCCGGGTCGGCCCGGAAGGCCGCGGCCCGTTCCCTGAGCAACAGGTAGGTGCGCATGTTGGCCGCGGCCGAGGTCCAGACGCCGTCGATGTCCTCGGTGCGCAGCGGCTTGTAGTCGAAGTGCCGGGGCCCGTCGTAGGCCGGGCCACCGTCCGGGCCGCCGTTCTCCAGCAGGTCGACGGTGGCGAACGCCGACAGCAGGTCGCCATGGCCGAACACGAGGTCCTGGTCGAACTTCGGCCCGTGCTGACCGTTGAGGTCGATGTGGAAGAGCTTGCCCTGCCACAACGCCTGCGCGATGCCGTGCGTGAAGTTCAGGTTCGACATCTGCTCGTGCCCCACCTCGGGGTTCACGCCGACCATCTCCGCATGCTCCAGGGTCGAGATGAACGCCAGGGCGTGCCCGATGGTCGGAAGGAAGATGTCCCCGCGCGGCTCGTTGGGCTTCGGCTCGAGCGCGAACCGCAGCCCGTGACCGCGGTCGGCCGAGTACTGCGCCAGGGTGTCCAGGACCTCCCGGTAGCGGTCCAGGGCGGCCCGCAGGTCCTTCGCGGTGTCGATCTCGGCGCCCTCGCGGCCGCCCCAGAGCACGTACGTCCGCGCCCCCAGCTCGGCAGCGAGATCCATGTTCCGCATGACCTTGCGCATCGCGAAGCGGCGCACGTCGCGGTCGTTCGCGGTGAGCGCCCCCTCCTTGAACACCGGATGGGTGAACAGGTTGGTCGTCAGCATCGGCACGACGAGGCCGGTCTCCTCCAGCGCGGCGCGGAAACGCTTGATGTGCTGCTCGCGGGCGGCGCCGTCAGTGCCGAACGGGACCAGGTCGTCGTCGTGGAAGGTGACGCCGTAGGCGCCGAGCTCGGCAAGGCGGTGGACGCTCTCCACCGGATCGAGGGGCGGCCGGGTGGTGTCACCGAACGGGTCGCGGGCCGGCCAGCCCACCGTCCAGAGACCGAAGGAGAACTTGTCCTCGCGGGTGGGCTGCGGCGTACTCATGGGGAGATCCTCCCGCTGATGGCCGACACCGTCACACCCGTGCCGGACGCCGACCCACCGTCTGTTCGCCCGTGGGGATGCACAACAAGATCGTCCTACGCCGTGTGATGACGGTGAGCAGGCTGCGCCGGATGGGACGAAATGCGAAATTCTCCAGCGGCAGGGCATCCCCGCCCTCGGCCTCGCGCCCTTCACACTTCCGGCCATGCGGCTGGCGGTGTGCTCGTCCAAAGGTGGAGTCGGTAAAACGACGACGGCGGCCAACGTGGCCGTCGCTCTGGGCCGGCGCGGCAGGGTGCTGGCGGTGGACGTCGATCCGCAGGAGAGCCTCGGGCGGGCGTTCGGAGTGGTTGCCAAGGGCCGTTACGACAGCCTGGCGGCCTTGCTCGAGGACCCCACCGAGGAACCCCGCGCGATCATCCGGCACGACGTCGCCCCCGGGCTCGACCTCCTCCCCGCCCATCCGATGCTGGAGACGGTTGCCGTCCACCTGACCACCACCGGGGGTCTCACCACCAGCGTCCGGCGTGCGCTGAAGCCGCTGCTGAGCGACTACGACCACATCGTCCTCGACACCCGCGGCGACCTGACCGGCCTGACCCTGGCCGCCGTCTGCGCCGTCGACTCGGTGCTCACCGTCTTCACCAGCGATCCCGGCTCGGCCCTCGGCGTCGCGCGGGTCGCCGCCTTCCTCGAGCAGCACCGGGCATACGAGAACACCTCCGCCGTCCTCGCCGGTGTCGCCTGCGCCGCCTGGGACCCGCACGGCCGCGCGGCGCGGGAGGTCCTGGGCGCTCTGGAGGGCACCGACCTGCCCCTCATGCGGACACGCATCCCGCTGTCCCGTCGCGTGCCGACCAGCACGCTCGCCAAGCTCCCCGTCGTCCTCTCCACGCCCACGAGCTCGGTGGCGATCGCCTACCTGGCGCTGGCCGACGAGTTGCTCAGCGCCGCCGAAAGGGTTGCCGCATGACCGTCACCGAGAACTCAAGCTCCCGCGCTGCCCGGCCGCGGACGCTCCAGCAGGACCTGCTGGAGGACCTGAAGGGCACGGTGCCGCCCCCGGTCTCCGTGCCGGCGGCCGGGCGGCGGCGAAAGGCACCGCAGGCGCACCCGTCCACGCGCGCCCACGGCGAGTCGCCCACCGTCGAGCTGCAGCTGACGCGGACCCGCTGGGCGTCTCCCAGCGTGCGCCCCGCTTCTGGCCGCTCCGGCGTGGTCCTCAGCGCCGGACCGTTCCGGGTCTCGGTCTCGCTGCTCGGTCGCTGACCCGGCGGGAGAGCGCGCTGCCTATCCGGGACCGCCGTGGCTTGTAGCGTGGCGGCCGGAGGCATCCATGGATCCGACCTCGAACGAACGCGCCGGTGTCCGCCCGCAGTGGGTACTCCCCTGGGGCTTCGACAGCGACGCCCCGGCCCCGACGCGGGCCCGATGACGGCCGCCGCATCAACCGCCCTCGCGCGCACGCGCGAGAGCTGGCACCGGCTGGCCGAGCACGTCCTCGGCGCCGGGCAGTTCGCCGCCGCGGGCACGATCCGCCTGCGCCCGGTTCCAGAAGGCTTCCAGACGGTGGTCGGCATCGACGGGCGGCACGTTGCGGTGGCCGGCGACCGGCTCGTCGTCCTCGTCGCCGACCAGCGCCGCTCCACCCCGCTGACCACCGTCGGTGCCGCCGCGGCGTTCGCCGGCGTGATCCCCGGACTCACCGGCAGCTATCCCCCGGTCACGTCGTCCGATCCGGACGCGCCCCTGACCGTCGACCCGGAGGCAGCCCGGCTGCTGGCTGCCTGGTACGCCCTGGGCGATCTCGCGCTCCGGCGGTTCACCGCCGAGCTCGGCGCTCCGCAGGAGCCCGTTCTCTGGCCGGAGCACCTCGACGTCGCGGTGACGGTGGACGCCGTCAATTACGGCTGCTCCCCCGGTGACGCGGCCATTCCCGGGCCCTACGCCTACGTCGGACCCCATCAGCCGCCGACGGCGGACCCGTTCTGGAACGCCCCGTTCGGCGCCGCCGTCACCGCCGACCGGATCGGCTCGCCGGACGACGCCGTCGCGTTCTTCGCACGGGGTAGAGCGTTCACCGCGACTGCGGGCTAGCCGCGCCCGCGGGGCTTACATCCGCTGCGTCGCGCCCATACTCTCCGCGCGGGGAGAGAACATGACGACGAAGTCGATCGGCCGTCTCGCGCTGTTGGTCGTCGTCCTGCTGGGCCTCGGTGCCTGCGGCGGGAGGAATGGCTCGGCCACCCAGTCGACCCGGTCGGCCACGACGATGACCCTCTACACGTGCGTCAGCGACTCGACGATCCAGCCGGTGATCACGGCGTTCGAGAAGAGTGATCCGGGCAGCACGGTCGACCTGTTCCGCGCCCCCACGGGTCAGCTCAACGCCCGGGTGGCCGCCGACACCCGATCAGGCGGGCTGCGTGCCGACGTCATCTGGGGTTGTGACCCGCTGACGATGCAGGCGTTCGTGGAGCAGAGGCTGGTCGGCGGCTGGATACCGGCCGGCGCCGACGCCATCCCCGCCCAGTACCGCACCGGCAACTACGTCGGCGCGCAGCTGCTCTACATGGTGGCCGTGCACCGCACCACCGTCCCGGCACCCCGATCCTGGTCCGACCTGGCGGGGCCCGGCTACGCCAAGGTCGCCGTACCCGATCCCACCGTGGCCGCCTCGGCACTCGGCGCGCTCGGCTGGTTCGCCGCGAACCCGGATTACGGCATGGACTTCTACCGGAAGCTGAAGAGCGCGGGCGCGGTCCAGGTGAGCACGCCCGACGACGTCACGACCGGCGTCGCCCAGGGCATCTACGACGCCGGGATGACGACCTCCAATTCCGCGTACGCGGCGAAGAAGGACGGATCGCCGGTGGACGTCGTCTGGCCCGAGCCCGGCGCGGTAGCCATCTACGGGCCGGTCGCACTCGCCACCCACAGCGCACACGCCCAGGTCGCGAAGGACTTCATCACCTTCGTCACCGGGGACGCCGGCCAGCGGGTGATCGGCGCGTCCGGCACCTACCCGACCAGGCCGGGCGTTCCCGGACCCACCATCCCGACGGGCGCGCCCATCGTCCACCCGGACTGGACCAGGATCGGGACGACCAAGGCCGCGATCGAACTGGGCTACAAGCAGGTCTTCGGGGGCTGAGCGATGCCGCGCGGCACACCTCGGCTCCTCCCCCGCCTCACCGCCCTTGTCGTCGCCTTTCTCGCGGTCCTCGTCGTCCTGCCGCTGTGTCGTCTGGTCCTGGTCGTCTGGCAGGAAGGGCGCGCAGACATCGCCCCGATGGCCGGCTCCGACGGCCTCCGCACCGCGGTGTGGCACACCGTCGCGCTCGCCGCGGCGGTCACCCTCGCGGCGGTTCCGATCGGCGTCACCATGGCGCTCGTCCTTCGTCGGTCGGACCTCCCCGGCCGGCCCTTCTGGCAGGTCGCCGTCCTCGTGCCGGTGCTGGTGCCCGACTTCGTCCTCGGCTACAGCTGGACGCAGGCCTACGCGCGGGCCGGGTTCACCGACACCCTTCTCGGGCTGCGCTGGGCCGGGATACAGGGCCCGCTCGGGGTGTGGCTGGTCCTGGTCGTGAACGCCGCCCCCCTCGTCTACCTGGTCGTCGCCGTCGGGCTGGCCGCGCGGACCGAGCCGGATCTGGAACGCGCCGCCCGGGTCTCGGGTGCGGGACCTGCCACGACCCTGCTCACCGTCACCCTCCGGCTGGCGCTGCCGGGCGTGGCGGCCGCGGCCGTCCTGGTGTTCGTGCTGACCCTGGGCACGTTCGCGATCCCGCAGGTCCTCGGCGCCCCGGCCGGGTTCAGCACCGTGACCACCCGGATCTACGCCAACCTCTCCCTCGGCGGCGACCCGACCTCCTTCATCGAGGCGATCACGCTCGCGCTCCTGCTGGTCATCGTCGCGGCGGTCTGCGTGGCCCCGGCGGACGCCCTCCTGGCCCCCCGGCTGCGGGCCGTGCGAGGCGCTGACACCCAGGGGATCCCGGCACTTCCCGGACGGCGGGCCGTCCGGCGGGCCGAGGCGTTCGGTCTGGCCGGCTACCTGTTCCTGACCGTGGCGCTGCCCCTGACCGCCCTGGTGCTGTCCTCGGTGACCCGTGCCCTCGGACTGCCGCCGACACCGGGCAACTGGACTCTGGCGCATTTCCGGGAGGTGCTCACGCCCCGTACGTTCCAGGCGCTCGGCCGGAGCCTGGGCCTGGCTGTGGTCGCGGCGACGGTGCTCGTCCTGCTCGGCGCCCTCGTGGCGGTGATCGAACGCGCGCGCTCCGGACGCGCCGCGGCAACCCTGATCACCCTCACGCTCGTGCTCCCCGGCTCGACGCTGGCGGTCGGGCTGCTGATCACCTACGGGCGATGGCTGTCCGGGACGCTGACTCTGATCCTGCTGGCCTACCTGGCCAAGCTGTGGGCCTTCGCGCACCGGCCGATCGCCGGGGCGCTCGACCGACTGCCCCCCGACGAGATGCATGCCTCCCGCGCCAGCGGCGCCCGGGCGCTGACCGCCGTCCGCACCGTGGCCCTGCGGCCGCTGGCGCCGGCCCTGCTGGGGGCCTGGCTGGTCTGCTTCCTGAGCGCCCTGCACGAGGTCACCATGTCCAGCCTCCTGTACGGCCCGGGCACCGAGACGTTCGCCGTCGTCGTGCTCAACAGTCAGGAACTCGGCCGGATCGGGCCCACCGCGGCCCTGTCCGTCGTCCTCTCCCTGCTGGTCACCGTGCCCGCCGTCCTGCTGTTCCTGGCCGTCGGCCGGCTCCGGCCGCGGCCCAGCCGTCCACCGGAGCACCTGCCACTCGAGGTGGCGCGTGTCGGCTGAGCCCGCCCTCGAGGTCACCGACCTCGTCGTGTCCTACGACGGGACGACGGCGCTGGACCGCGTGACCCTGAGCGTCCGCCGGGGGCAGGTGCTGGCGCTCCTGGGGCCCTCCGGCTCGGGCAAGTCGACCCTGCTGCACGCGGTGGCCGGCTTCCTCGTCCCGGCCGCGGGCACCGTCCGCCTCGGCGGGACGACCGTTGCGGGCGACGGGCGACCGGTGCCGCCCGAGCGGCGCGACCTGGCGATGGTCTTCCAGAACTACGCCCTGTGGCCGCACCTGACCGCGCTGGACACGGTCGCCTACCCCGCCCGCCGTTCCGGCGCCGGCCGGGCCCACGCCCGCACCGAGGCCCTCGAGATCCTGGAGCGGCTCCGGATCGCCGGCCTCGCGGGCCGGAAACCCGCCGAGCTCTCCGGCGGGGAACAGCAACGCGTGGGCCTGGCCCGGGCGCTGGCGCGGCGCCCGTCGCTCTACCTGTTCGACGAGCCGACCGCCCATCTCGACACCCACGTGCGCGGCGTGTTCCTCGCGGAGCTGGTGGCCCGCCAGCGCGACACCGGTGCCGCCGCCGTCTACGCCACGCACGACGCCGAGGAGGCACTCGGGCTGGCCGACCAGGTCGCGCTCCTGCACGAGGGCCGGCTCCTCCAGACGGGCACGCCGCAGCAGGTCTACGACCAGCCCGCGGATCTGTTCGCCGCCCGGCTCAGCGGCCCGGCGTCGGTGATCACGGCCCCGGACCACGACGGCGGGGAACTGCTCGTCCGGCCGGGGTGGGCGCGGCTGGGCGGCCCGCTGAAGGGAGAGCTCCGCGCGGTCTGGTTCCGGGGTCCGCACTCCGACTACCTCGTGGCCGGCCCGCTCGGCGAGCTGCTCATCCGCGAGCCCGGCCCACCGCAGCACGAGATCGGCGCCCGGGTCGGCTGGAGCCTGCTGCGGAGCTGGCCACTCCCGTGACCGGCCGGCTGAGGCTCACCCGAGCAGCACCGGCACGGCAGAGCGGTTCTCCCGATCGTTGACTATGGCCAGGTGCCGTTCGGTGTACCGGCGCAACCGGCCGACCTGTGCCGGCGTGATCCGGTCGCAGACCCACTCCCAGTGCAGGGACACCCAGTCGCCGGGTTCCAAGGCGCCGACCATGCCGACGCCGTCGACCGACCGCACGACCGACTCGGTCTCCGCCGGCCCGAGGCTCAAGGAGATGCCGTCCCAGGTGAGCGGCTGACTGGACACGACGACCTGGTCGCCTTGGACCGTCAGGACCTCCCCCCACCGGATCCGGCACCGGTCCAGCACGGCCAGCGCGTGCGGGGCCTTGCGCCGGTCGGTCAGCAGGCCGGTGTAGGGGTAGATGCAGAAGACGGCGAAGCTGTGGTGCGGCACTCCGCCGGCAAGGACTCCCTCGGTGATGCTCGGGAACCGCGCACCGGTCATGAACCGGAACCGCTCCTCCATGGAGTTCCCGACCGAGCGGGTACCGACCCGGTCCAGCCGCGAACTGCCGATCCAGTACGCCTCGACGACCCGGCGGTCCAGGGGATCGGACACGCCGGTGGCGCCCGCGATCAGCTCCAGGTAGGGCCATGCCCCGGCGAACTGCCGGGCCATCGCACGCAGCCCGCCGTCGTCGACCCCGGCGACGCCGTACTCGAAGAACCCGCCGTGGTCGGGCGGTCCGCAGAACCCGTGCGCATTGGGCGGGAAGGCGTAGCGCGCGAACAGGACGGGGCCGGGAACGGTCACGGGCCCGACTCCGGCTCGTCGGCGGCCGCGTCGCCGCGCGACCGGCCCATCAGCTCCAGGCCGCTCATCGCCCGCTCCCCGCCGGCCTCGTCGGTCAGCTCGACGGCGAAGCCCATGTGGATCAGCACCCACTGGCCCGGCTCCGGTGGCTCGTCCAGCAGGCCGATGTTCACCTTGCGGACGGCGCCCTCGACGTCGACGAGCGCGAGCTGGTCGCCGTAGCCCGGCAGTATCTCCACCACGCGTCCCGGGATCCCGAGGCACATCTCAGCTCACCTCCACCGGCTGCAGCCGGCCGGACACAAGGGTGCGCACGGCGCGCACCGCCTCGTCGACGGCCGCCTGGACCGGCGCCGTGAGCCCCATGCCGTCGCCGGTCTCGGTGACCTGACAGCCGACCAGCAGGGTGCGCGGGGGGAGGTGGCCACCCAGCGCCGCGAGGGTGGCCAGCACGGTAGCGGGATCCATGCCGTGCGCATCGACCCCGGCACCCCCGCCGACGTGCTCCGGACCGATCTCGATCAGCTCGACGGCGCCCGGGGAGCCGCGATCGGGCAGGGCGTCGACCAGGACCAACGCGTCCCACGGTTCCAGCAGGTCGTAGGCCAGGTGCATCCCCCGGATGCCGTAGTCGACCACGCGGACGCCGTCCGGCAGCGCCGACCCGGCCAGCCGCCGGGCCGCCTCGCAGCCGAAGCCGTCGTCGCTCTGGAAGACGTTCCCGATCCCGGCCACCAGGATGCGGGGCGCCCCGGCGTCGGCCACCTAGGCCCCGCCTTCCTCGCCGCGGGGCGTGTCCTCCGGCTCCGGGGCGCTCCGCTCGTCGCTCTCGACAGGTCCCGTCGCGCCGCCGACGTTCGCACCCTCCCGGCGGACGTCGTCCTCGCCGTCGACGTCCGCGCTCTCCCGGCGCCCCTCGTAGGGCGGAACGGTCTTTCCCTCGAAGTCGGCGGGCCCGGGCCCACCCGGTGACGTGGTCATGGCTCACTCCCCATTCGTGTCCCCCGTTCCTCCCAGAGCCGTCAGCCGGCCTGGTCGCCGGTCGGCAGGTGCGGTGCCCCGGAGTGCCGCGCACCCTCGGCGTCGACGGTCGTGTCGCTGTCCTCGCTCGCGGTTCCGGCCGGTCGGTCGACAGGGCCACCGCCGGGCTCATCCGACCCGGTGTCCCGCGACCCGGGAGCTCCCCGTGCCTCCTGCGGCTCCGGCTGCAGGTGGTCGGCCGGGCCGGTGCCGTCGTTGCTGTCCACGGTCTTCCTCCGATCGTCACGATGTCGGCCGGACGACGTCCGGTGGCGCCTGCCCGGCTACATCCGGCGGATCTCCAGATAGCGCTTGATGTCCGGAATCGAACGGACGCCGAGCACGACCGCCCCGGCGAAGGCCGTCAGTCCGAGCACGGTGGTGAGCATGCCGATCGCCCTCATGTCGGGCTCTCCTCTCGTCGGTCGGCGTCTTCGGCCTCCGGCAGCGGTTCGAGCTCGTCGGGGGCGAAGTAGAGGTAGCGGCCGTACCAGTCGTGGAACTCGGCGGCGGGGTCGTCGACCAGGGTGACGGCGACGTGCGTCCCGCCGTCCAGGTCGACGTGCACGCCGCTCACCCGCGCCTCGAGGCCGGCGACGAACATGTCCTGGGCATCCGCGCGCCGCGACGGGCGCAGCCGCACCCGGCTGCCCCGGCTCACCCGGCGGCCGCTGACGACGACGGAGTCGGTCTCCGGCGACACCGGAGCCGCTGCCTCGGCGGCCCACCAGTCGTCGCCGGTGAGCGCGGCCGTCGCGGCGTGCGGGTCGCGCATGATGCCGTGCAGTCGCTGCAGATCCTCGGGCGACATCTGCTCGCAGCGGTCGATGATCGCGGCCGCGCGCGCATCGGTCCCCCGGGCCTGAGCCTTCTCCTCATCGGTCAGCGTCAGCACCCGAAGGGTGAGGATCTCGTCGATCTCGGTGGCGTCGAACATCGCAACGGTGCTCTCCGGAGCCACCGCCGGGTGGTCGTACAGGATGATCGGGGCGGCCAGGACGACGTCCGAGGTCTGCCCGTCCGGGCCGCCGTCGCCGGCGAGCACGGGCCAGCAGCGGTGCTGACGACAGCGGCCCGCTGCGTCGGCGGCATCGTCCGGTGGGTCGATGACGGACACGAACCGCGCCCGGCCGGCCGCGAGGATCAGGTGCGCCCCGATCAGCGACCGGATGGTCGCGGGGTCCTTCTCCGTCACCGGGTCGGCCGTGTTCGCGACGCTCACCCGCAGCCGCACCAGTCCGCCGTCGTCCTCGGTGCGCAGCGTCACGAGCGCGCTCAACGGCTCACGGCGGCGCACGAGCCGTCCACCGGGCACGGCCTCGACGTCGTCACCGCCGTCGACGGCCACGTGCAGGACCCGGTCGCCGCGCAGCTCGCGCAGGCAGAACGTCCCGAGATCGCGCTCGACCTCGACGGCCTCGTCCCAGCCGATCCACGACGACGTGCCGTCCCGGAGCTCGTCGACGGCGGCGTAGCCACCGTCGACGACCGCCCGCTCCACCGAACGGCGCTGCAGCTGCAGGAACCGCAGGTGCACCGTCACCGTGGCCGCGCCGTCGCCCGGGTCGACCGGTCGCAGCAGGCACTCGACAGCCAGGTCGGCCGGCTCCCCGACGCCGGCGCCCGCCGCACCCGGTGGGCCGAGGATCCCGAACTGCCAGCGCACCTGGTTCTTGGCCGCCGTCGACCGGTAGGGATAGAGCAGGTACCCCTCGTAGAGCACGGCGTCGGCGGCGCGCCGGGCATGGGCGAGACAGCCGGTGGCGAGCGTCATGAGCGCTCCCCCGCCGAAGCCTGTGCCAGCAGCGTCGTCACGGCGTCGTCCCAGCTGGTCAGTCCCCGGACGTGCCGGTAGTGCGCGAGGGCGTCCACCGTGTCGCGGTGCATCCGCAGCCACTCCGTACCCGGGAAGTTCGTCTCCATGAGGTCCCGCCACACCGCGACCGGCATCCGGTACCGGGCCTCGGCGTCCCAGGGCACCTGCGTGACGGAGAAGCCTGTCCTCCCACGGCTGAACACGGTGCCGCTGAACAGGAAGAGCAACGGGATCTCGCCGTCCCTCAGGGCGTGCAGGTACGTCGTGCCCGACACCTCGAAGTCGTAGGTGCACGGGATCGGCAGGTCGAACTCGGTCGATCCGGTGAACCCTTGGGCCACGGTCGAGGCGTGCAGCCACGCGAACGGCCTGAGGGTCTGGGCGAAGCGGGTCCGGTCGCCGAACAGGTCGAGCAGCGCCTGTTCCTCGGTGTCGTCGTAGCGGCGGCGCTGCGGCTCGATCCGGATCTGCGCCCGCAGGGCCAGGGCGTGCACCGCCTCTCCGCCGGCTTCCTCCACCCGGAGTCTGGCCAGGAGGGTGGGCGCGACGGAGTACGGCTCGGGTGCGACGCCGACGACGGTGAACGACAGCTCGGGGGTCATGGCCCCACCCCGCCGCCGACCGGAACGCTGCGCGCCGCCAGGTCGGCGAAGAACCCGTCGAGCAGCTCCCGCGCCTCCTGGCCGCCGTCGAAACCGCGCCAGGCGAGCCGGAGCGCCCCGACCAGCTCGTAACAGCGGTCGATCGGCACCAGGTGGCACGCCGCGGGGGCGCCCCTCCCGTCCGGCATCCGGACGATCCACGCCTCGACGTCGGGAGCCAGCGTCCCCAGCACCGGGTTGGCGGCGACGATGGAATCCCACACGCCCAGCGGCAGCTCGGACTCCGTGGCCCCGGCGGGTCCGGGATAGAAGGCAACGGTCCGCCCCAGCACCGAGTTCACGAAGAAGAACGCCAGCCCGACCGGTATCTCCAGCTCGTCCCACTGGCCGGGGGAGAACGGCACGCCGGGAAAGGACAGGTAGCGGTCGGGCACCGCCCGGTACCTCAGTTCGGCGTCGCCGGCGGTGAAGAGCAGGTAGCAGGGGCGGCACGTGCACATCAGGCCGCGCCCGACGACGTCGACGACGTGCTGGTGCTGCTCGGCGATGTCCTCGGCGCACATCTCGCAGCGCTCCCGGGCGCTGGGCACCGGCCGCGAGGCCCGCACCCGCGCGAGCACCTCCAGCGGGTTGACCGGTCCGGACCGCGCGGCGGTCATGCGCTCACGGCCCCCGGCAGGGCCACCGTGACCACGCCGTCGGTGACCAGCAGCGGAACGGGGTCGAGGTGGTCGCCGGTCCCGTCGAGCCCCCGGCCGGCCTGCCGGACGTCGAAGTGCGCGGAGCAGGTCCGACAGGTCAGGACGGCGTCACCGGGCCGCCCGCCCAGGCGCCGCGCGAGAACGCCGTCGGCGAGGCCCCCGCCGCACACCGGGCAGCGGTCCAGGTAGGCGAACAGGTCTGAACCGACACGGGCGCCGACGAGGGCCGTGCCGTCGACCGAGAACGTGCCGAGCTGACCCGGCGCCAGCCCGTCGAGCCCGTCGACCGTCGTCCACCCGCTCGGGGCAGCGGCGCGTGCGGGCGCGGCGCCTCCTTCGAGGCGCGAACGGAGCGCCGTCACCGGGATGACCGAGCCGGTTCGCGGGGCCGGCGCGGCCTCCTCCACCTCGATCCCGTTCACCTCGGGCGCGGCCGCCTGGATCGCGGCCTCGACCGCGAACGTGAGGGTGACCGAGGAGGAGGGACACCCGTCGCAGCTGCCCAGCATTCGCAGGCGCACCACACCCTCCCCGGTCACGCCGAGGAGCTCGACATCACCACCGTGCGAGCCGAGGTAGGGCCGGACGCCGTCCAGGGCGCGCGCCACCCGCGTCTCGACCGCGTCGGGATGCAGCCCGTGCACGGCGAGGATGCCGGCGACGAGGGCGTCCCCGGCGAGCCGGTCCAGCAGGACGTCGTCGAGCCGGCCGCATTCGTCCACGATCTCCAGCAGCCGCTCCACGCCGGCGCCGTAGAGGTCCACCACGAGCCGCACCAGTTCCTCGGCCCGCTCGCGCGCCACCCGGCCCCCGGTAGACGCCGCCTCGAGCAGCACTTCGATGCGTTCCCCGGTGGCCTGGAGATCGGGTTCCGACGTCATGGCCCTCGCCTCATGGACCTCGCCTTCCTCGCCGGCCGTCACTCGCCGGTGACCGACTGGGTGGGCGAGTGGGTCACCTCCAGGGTCTTCCCGTTCCCGAGGTACATGTGCACACCGCACGGCAGACAGGGGTCGAAGCTGCGCACCGTGCGCATGATGTCGATGCCCTTGAAGTGCTCGCGGTCGTTCTCCTCGAAGATCGGCTGCCCCTGAACCGCGTCCTCATAGGGGCCCGGCGTGCCGTAGCTGTCCCGCGGGCTCGCGTTCCACGGCGTCGGCGGGTAGGGGTGGTAGTTCGCGATCTTGCCGTCCCGGATGACCATGTGGTGGCTGAGCACTCCGCGGACGGCCTCGGTGAATCCGCAGCCGATGCCCTCGTCGGGAACCTCGAAGGACTCCCACGTCTTGGTCCGACCGGCCTTGATCTCGGTCAGCGCCTTCTCCGCGAAGTGCAGCGCGCACGCGGCCGCGTAGGCCTGGAAGTAGGTGCGCGCCCGGTTGCGCTCGATCGTGTTGCTCCACTGCGGGATTTTCCACTCGAAGCTCACCGGGCCCTTGAGCGCCGTCTTGGGCAGGTTGATCTGCACGCTGCTGCCGGTGGCCTTGACGTAGCCGATGTCGACCAGGTTCGCCAGCGCCGTCGACCAGAGCCGGGCCAGCGGCCCACCACCGGTGTCGAGGGCCAGATAGTCCTGCCCGTCGTACCACCGCGGGCTCATCACCCAGGTGTACTTCTCGTCGAGGTCGCGCTTCTGCGGCCGCGGGTTGGTGTGCTGGTTCCACGGGTGGCGGACATCGACGGGATTGCCGAGGGGATCGCGCGTGACGAAGACCTCCTGGCCGACCCAGTCCTCGTAGTACGAGGAGCCGAGCAGGATGCGGATGCCGAGGTTGATCTTCACCAGGTCGGTGGTGATCAGCTTGCCGTCGACGACGACGCCGGGGGTCACGTACATCTTGCGACCCCACTGGGTCATGTCCCGGTAGTCGAAGTTGCAGTACTCCGGGTCCTGGAAGGACCCCCAGCAGCCCAGAAGGATCCGTCGGTTGCCGACCTGCTCGTATCCGGGGAGCGCCACGTAGAAGAAGTCGAAGAGGTCGTCGTGCATCGGCACGACCTTCTTCATGAACTCGACGTAGCGCATGAGCCGGGTCAGGTAGTCGGTCATGAGCTGGATGGTCGCCACGGTGCCCACGCCGCCCGGATACAGCGTCGAGGGGTGGACGTGCCGCCCCTCCATGAGGCAGAACATCTCGCGGGTCAGGCGGCTGACCTGCAGGGCCTCGCGGTAGAACTCGCCGGTGAACGGGTTCAGCGACCGCATGATGTCGCCGATCGTCCGGTACCCGTGGGCCTCGGCGTGCGGGGCCTCGGTCCGGTTGGCCTGCTCCAGCACGCGGGGATTGGTCTCGGCGACCATCTTCTCGCAGTAGTCGACCCCCACCAGGTTCTCCTGGAAGATGTTGTGGTCGAACATGTACTCGGCCGCCTCGCCGAGGTTGACGATCCACTCCCCCAGGTGCGGCGGCTTCACGCCGTAGGCCATGTTCTGCGCGTAGCAGGAGCAGGTGGCGTGGTTGTCCCCGCAGATCCCGCAGATGCGGCTGGTGATGAAGTGCGCGTCGCGGGGGTCCTTGCCCTTCATGAAGATCGAGTAGCCACGGAAGATCGACGACGTGCTCTTGCACTCGACGACCTCCCGGGCATCGAAGTCGATCTTGGTGTAGATGCCCAGGCTGCCCACGATCCGGGTGATCGGGTCCCAGGCCATGTCGACCAGGTTGCCGGTGGGTGTGGAACCGGTCCTGCGGGTTTCGGTCGCGGTCATGGTGTGCTCCTCACCAGGTCCGGCTCGCGCCGGTCACGAGCTCGCGGCCCGGCCTGCGCCACTTGGGTTCCTTGTCGACCGTGTGCGTCGTGATCGTGCGCAGCCGCCGGATCGCGGCGCCATAGGCGCCCACCGCCGTCGTCGAGAGCTTGCCGCCCGGCGGCTCGTCCATGAACGGCATGAACTTGTCGGGGAAGCCGGGCATCGTGCAGCCGATGCAGATGCCCCCGACGTTCGGACAGCCGCCCACGCCGTTGATCCAGCCGCGCTTGGGCACGTTGCACTTCACGACCGGGCCCCAGCAGCCGAGCTTGACGATGCACTTGGGCGAGCCGTACTCGGTCGCGAAGTCACCCTGCTCGTAGTAGCCGGCCCGGTCGCAGCCCTCGTGCACGGTGCGCCCGAACAACCAGGTCGGGCGGAGCGCCTCGTCCAGCGGGATCATCGGGGCCTGGTCGGTGGCCATGTACAGCAGGTACGTCAAGGTCTCCGACAGGTTGTCCGGCTGGATGGGACAGCCGGGGACGCACACGATCGGGATACCGGCCTTCGACTTCCAGTCCCAGCCCAGGTAGTCGGGCACGCCCATCGCGCCGGTGGGGTTACCTGCCATGGCGTGGATACCGCCGTAGGTGGCGCAGGTACCGGCGGCCACGATCGCCGTCGCCTTGGGGGCCAGCCGGTCGAGCCATTCACTGGTCGTCATCGGCTGCCCCGTCGCCGGGTCGTTGCCGAAGCCGCACCAGTAGCCCTCGTCCTTGATCTTCTCGTTCGGGATGGATCCCTCGACCACGAGGACGAACGGTTCGAGCTCGCCCCGGTCGGCCTTGAAGAACCATTCGAGGAAGTCGTCAGCGCCCCCGTTGGGACCGCACTCGAAGTCGATCAGCGGCCAGTGGACGGCGACTCGAGGCAACCCCGGGAGTGCGCCGAGGGCGATCTCCTCGATGCTGGGCTGGGTGGCCGCGGTGAGGGCCACGGAGTCGCCGTCGCAGCTGAGTCCGGCGTTGATCCACAGCACGTGGATCAAGACATCCTCGGCCGCGCGGGCGGCCTCTCGAGTAGACGCGGACGACATTTCGCCACGCTTCCCGGGGTCCCTGCTCACCCCTGGGGGCTGCGACCCCTGACCTCCGCTGGGACCGGATCTCGGTCTACTTGTGCGGGCTGAATCGTGACTACGCTCACACCGTTGCCGTTGTCAACTCGTCAGCGCCCCCTCAGACCGCGGCAGGCTCACGCGTCAGTAGCCACTCACTCCACGCGTCCATCCCCTCGCCCGTCGTCACCGACAGCGGAAGGATCCGGACCCCTGCGTTCACCGAGCGGCAGTGCGCGACGAGCTGCGCCAACTGCACGTCCACGTACGGCAGCAGGTCGATCTTGTTGATGACGACGACGTCGGCCACCGAGAACATGTACGGGTACTTGAGCGGCTTGTCCTCCCCCTCGGTGACCGAGACGACGACGACCCTGGCGGCCTCCCCGAGGTCGAACAGGGCCGGGCACACGAGGTTCCCGACGTTCTCGACGAAGACCAGCGATCCCGGCGGCGGGGCGAGCTCGGTCAGACCCCTCGCCAGCATGTCGGCGTCCAGGTGGCAACCGGAGCCGGTGTTGATCTGCACGACGGGCACGCCGGTGCCGCGGATCTTGTCGGCGTCGATCCGCGTCTCCTGATCGCCCTCGATCACCGCGACCGGCCGGCTGGGCGCGAGCTCGGTGATGGTGCGGCGAAGCAGCGACGTCTTCCCCGAACCCGGCGAGCTCATCAGGTTCAGCGCGACGATGCCTCGCTCGGCCAGCCAGGCGCGGTTGTGACCGGCAAGGTGGTCGTTCTTGGCCAGCAGCGCCGTCTCGATGTCGACGACGGCGGCAACCGGCTCGTGTGCGTGCGGGTGGCCCCGCGCATGGGGGTGGCCTGCCACCCCCTCCACCCGGACGTCGGACTCCCCGCACCCGCATGTTCCGCACACGTGCGACCACCTCTTCTCAGCGGGCCGGCTCGGCGAGCACCACGGCGGCGACCGCCAGCTCCCGGCCGGCCACGACCTCGACGTCCGCGCTGCCGCAGGGGCACAGCAGGATCAGGTCGGCGAGCACGAACTCCTCGCCACAGGAACGGCAGCGGGCCCGGCCCTCCGGCTGCTCGAACTCGAGTGTCGCGCCTTCGAGTGGGGTTCCCGCCGTCACCAGCTCGAAGCAGAACCGCATCGCGTCGGGCACCACGCCGGCCAGCCGGCCGACCCGCAGCCGGACGCTGGCCACGGGCGCATCCCCCGTGCGCTCGGTGACCGCGTCGACCACGCCCTGGGTGATCCCGAGTTCGTGCATCGCGCTCCCGCCGTCCGACCCCGGAACG
>JAODNN010000066.1 GCA_025465355.1 Blastococcus sp.
GCCTCGGCTGAGGAGTGCCCGCCGGGTGCGGTCGACGACCAGGGTCGGGCCTCCGACGTGGCGGGCCGCGAAGCGAAGCACCAGCCACCCGTCCGCCGCCATCAGCGAGTAGCGGTCGACGTCCCGGCCGAACTGGTCACCCTCTGCGTGCTGCCGGCCCTCGTACTCCAGGAGCACGCGCCATTCCGGATAGCCCAGGTCGCCGTGTGCAACGATCACGCCCCGGCTGTTCACGATCGGGACCTGCGCCTGCGGTGCGGGGAGCTCGCTGATGAGGAGCCAATAGCGCATCCAGCTCTCCGGCCGTGACATCGAGAGTGGCGACAGCAACGGCGCGCACGCCCGCGCCCGCACGACACCACGCACCCGGTCAGCCCGGGTCAGCCGCTCCGTCAGCCCCTCCGCCGTGAGTTGCTCCACGCGCATCAGCGCATCGCCTACCGCGACCAGATCCTGTGCGGGCAGCTCGGCGGCGAGATCCAGGAACGTCTGGGCACCCGAAGTCAGGCGCAGGCCGCGATGGACGACCACATCGTCGACCGACAGTCGGCGTCCGTGGACCACGATCTCGGCCCGCTGCGGGAGCACCCGACGTGGCGTCAGGGCGACGTGCGGTCGGAGCGGTCGATCGACAGGGGCGCCGAACAGTCCGGCGGCCGTCCCGTGACTGAAGGCTGCGTCGGCCGGAAGAACGCGCGCCAACAGCAAGAGGCGCTCGCGCTCGTCGATCGCGTCGTCCAGTCGGACGGTGAGGTCATGAGCCAGCCGCAGAAAGCCGGGCCCCCGGAGTCGGCTGCGGGTAAGTCCGGCCGCCCGTGCCGAGGCCGCGGTGAAGACGGGTGGAAGTGACATGCGTGCGACCGTCGTGCCGCACAGTCGGACGCGGGTGGGCCCAGCGCGATCTGTGGACGACGCATATGCGTGTGGAGGGCCTGATGAGCTAGTTGATCATCGGCACATGGCTGTTCGACACGCCGTCGGGGGCAGCCATTCGCCGATGATCAACTCGGGGAGGACGAGTCAGGCGTTCAGCGGGCCAGGTGGTCGGGGGAGAGGGTCAGGTCGGCCGCCGCCGCGGAGTCACGGATGGACTCCGGCCGTGACGCACCCGGGATCGGGAGGACGACGTCGGCCTGCGCCAGGTGCCAGGCCAGTGTCACCTGGTACACGGAGACACCGAGCTCGTCGGCCACCTGCGCGAACGCCGGTGCGGTGGAGTCGAGAGAGCCCGCCGCTGACACTCCGCCGAAGGGGCTCCACGGCAGCCAGGCCAGCCCGGCCTGAGCGCAGTGCGCCAGCTCCGCGGCCGAGGACCGGTATCCCGGCGAGAACTGGTTCTGCACGCTCACCAGCGCGTCTCCCACGATCTCTCGCGCCGTGTCGATCTGGCCGATGTTCGCGTTCGAGATGCCGACCATCCGCACCAGGCCGTCGTCGACCAGGGACCGCAGCGCGCCCATCGACTCCTCCCAGGGCGTCGCGGGGTCCGGCCGGTGGAACTGGTAGAGCCCGATGGCATCGACCCCCAGCCGCCGCAGTGAGGCCTCGGCGGTTCGGCGCAGGTACGCCGGTGATCCGTCCAGCGTCCAGTCGACGCCCTCCCGGGTGTGGCCACCCTTCGTGGCCACCAGCACGGACGACGTGTCGCCCCCGTACGCGGCCAGGGCCCGCGCCACCACGCGCTCGTTGTGCCCGAACTCCGAGTCGTCCCGCGCGTAGGCGTCGGCGGTGTCGATCAGGGTCACACCGGCGTCCAGCGCGGCGTGCACGACCTTCTCGGCCTCGGCGGGGGACGGCCGGTCCTCCTTGGTCGACAAGGGCATCGCACCGAGGCCGATGGCGCCCACGGTCACCCGCCCGACCGTGTCGTTGCCGATGGTGCGTTGCTGCACGTGAGTCCTCCCGACGATGCGATGGTCCCGGAAGCGTCGTGCCCCGCGGGTAGCGTCGCAACCGTGAGTTCGCTGTTCGACGACGAGCCCGGCCAGGGAACGGCCTCGTCGACGGTCGACCCGGGGGCGCCGCTCGCGGTCCGGATGCGCCCGCAGGCGCTCGACGAGGTCGTCGGTCAGCAGCACCTGCTCGGCGCCCGCGCACCGCTGCGCCGGCTGGTCGAGTCCGACGAGCCGATGTCGCTGGTGCTCTACGGCCCGCCCGGGACGGGGAAGACGACGCTGGCCCACGTCATCTCGCTGGCGACCAAGCGGCAGTTCGTCCAGTTGTCGGCGCTCGACTCCGGCGTCAAGGAGGTGCGGGCGGTCATCACCGCCGCCAAGCGCGAGCTCACCTTCGCCGGCCGGCGCACCGTCCTGTTCATCGACGAGGTGCACCGGTTCTCCAAGACCCAGCAGGACAGTCTGCTGTCGGCGGTGGAGGACCGCATCGTCAGCCTGATCGCCGCGACCACCGAGAACCCGTTCTTCTCGGTCGTCAGCCCGCTGCTGTCGCGCAGCCTCGTGCTCGCCCTGCAGCCGCTCAGCGACGACGACATCCGGGCCGTCCTGCGTCGCGCGCTCACCAGCGACCGCGGGCTCGACGGCGCGGTCACCCTCACCGAGGAAGCGGAGGGCCACCTGGTCCGGGTGGCCGGGGGCGACGCCCGCAAGGCGCTCACCGCCCTGGAGTCCGGGGCCGGCGCGGCGGTCGCCGCGGGCACCGACGTTCTCGACCTCGCCACCCTCGAGACAGCGGTGGCCCAGGCAGCCGTCCGCTACGACCGGCAGGGCGACCAGCACTACGACGTCGCCAGCGCGCTGATCAAGTCGATCAGGGGGAGCGACGTCGACGCCGCACTGCACTACCTGGCCCGCATGATCGAGGCAGGGGAGGACCCCCGCTTCATCGCCAGGCGGCTGGTCATCTCGGCGAGCGAGGACATCGGCATGGCCGATCCGACGGCCCTGCTCACCGCGGTCGCCGCCGCCGACGCCGTCGCCTTCATCGGCATGCCGGAGGGACGGATCCCGCTGGCCCAGGCCGTCGTCCACCTGGCAACTTCCCCCAAGTCGAACGCGGCGTACACCGGCATCAACGAGGCGATCGCGGACGTCCGGGCCGGGTTGGCGGGTCCGGTGCCGCCGGGGCTGCGCGACGCCCACTACGCCGGCGCGAAGAAGCTCGGGCACGGCAAGACCTATGACTACCCGCACGCCCATCCCGACGGCGTCGTCCCGCAGCAGTACCCACCCGACGCACTGGTCGGCAAGGACTACTACCGGCCCACCGCCCGAGGCGCCGAGGCACGGCTCGCGGAACGGCTCGCCAAGCTGCGGGCGATCATCCGGCGCGTGCGCTGAGGGCCTGCCGATACAGAAGCGGGGCCGTGGCGGGGAAGCGCCTCGGACTACTGTGATCAGGCCGGGCAGCAGAGGGATCCGCCGGGCGAACAACAGACCTAGACAGGAGCGCGCGTGTCCGCAGGAGAGATCGCCGGGCTGATCGCAGCAGGTGCCTTGGTGCTGCTCGTGGTGCTGCTTGCCTTCCCGCTGCTCAAGCTCGGGCGCACGCTCGACGAAACCACGCTGACCATCCGGCAGGCTCGTGAGCAGACCGCTCCGATCCTCGACCAGGCGAACACGACGGTCGCGCACGTCAACAGCAACCTCGAGCGCGTGGACGACATCACCGGCAACGCCGCGAACGTGTCGAGCAACGTCGCCGCGCTGACCAGCGTCGTCGCCGCCACGCTCGGCAGCCCGCTGATCAAGGTCGCCGCGTTCAGCTACGGCGTCCGCAGCGCCGCGAAGAAGAAGCGTGAAGGCCAGGCGCTCGCCGACGCCGTACGCCGCGACAAGGACGAGCGCCGTGCCCGTCGTACCGCCCGGCGGGCCGCCTGATGCGCCGGCTGTTCTGGTTGGCCATGGGCATCACCATCGGTGCCCTGATCGTGCGCAAGCTCAGCCGCGCCGCCGACAAGCTCACGCCCACCGGGATCGCGGGTTCCATCGCCGAGGGGCTGCGCGATCTCGCGGAAGCCATCGGTGACTTCGGTGCCGATGTCCGTGCGGCCGCAGCCGAGCGGGAGTCCGAGTTGCGCGCCGGCACCGGCCTGGACGCGCCGCTGCCCGCCGCCGGCGCAGCCGCCGCCGCGTTCCGCCACGGCGCCCACGCCGCCGACAACTGACCCCCGCTCCCGGCCGAGGCCCGCAGCCAGCACCTGCCCCCCGCCCGGCCCCGCAGAACTGAGTAGAACCTGATGCAGACCGCCGAGATCCGCCGCCGCTTCCTCGAGCACTTCGCGCAACGGGGGCACACCGTCGTGCCCAGTGCCTCGCTGATCTCCCCCGATCCGTCGCTGCTGTTCACGGTGGCCGGGATGGTGCCGTTCATCCCGTACCTGACCGGCCGTGAGCCGGCCCCGTACCCGCGGGCCACGAGCGTGCAGAAGTGCGTCCGCACCCTCGACATCGAGGAGGTCGGCAAGACCACCCGGCACGGCACGTTCTTCCAGATGAACGGCAACTTCTCCTTCGGTGACTACTTCAAGGAAGGCGCGATCCAGCACGCCTGGGAGCTGATCACCGGCCCGGTGGCCGACGGCGGGCTGGGCTTCGATCCGGAGAAGATCTGGGCAACCGTCTACCTGGACGACGACGAGGCGGCCGACGCCTGGCACCGCATCGCCGGGCTGCCCAAGGAGCGCATCCAGCGTCTGGGCATGGAGGACAACTACTGGTCCACCGGGGCCCCAGGCCCGGCCGGCCCCTGCTCGGAGATCTACGTCGACCGCGGCCCCGAGTACGGCCCGGACGGCGGCCCCGCCGTCGACAAGGCCGGCGACCGGTTCCTGGAGATCTGGAACCTCGTCTTCATGCAGTACGAGCGGGGCGCGGGTGAGGGCAAGGACTTCCCGATCCTCGGCGAGCTGCCGAAGAAGAACATCGACACCGGCATGGGCCTGGAGCGGGTGGCCTTCCTGCTCCAGGGCGTCGACAACATGTACGAGATCGACGAGGTGGCCCCGGTGCTGCGCCGGGCGGCCGAGCTCGCCGGCGTCACGTACGGCCGCGACCACGAGGCCGACGTCCGGCTGCGGGTGGTCGCGGACCACGTCCGCAGCGGGCTCATGCTCATCGGGGACGGCGTCACGCCCGGCAACGAGGGCCGCGGCTACATCCTGCGCCGGCTGCTGCGCCGCGCCGTCCGGTCGATGAAGCTGCTCGGCGTCGACGGGGCCACGCTGCCCGAGCTGCTGCCGGTCTCCCGCGATGCGATGAGCCCGAGCTACCCCGAGGTCGCGGCCGACTTCGATCGGATCTCGTCGATCGCCTACGCCGAGGAGGAGGCCTTCCGGCGCACCCTCACCTCCGGGACGACGCTGTTCGACAACGCCGTCGCCGAGGCGAAGAAGGCCGGCACCCCGGCGCTGTCTGGCGGCCAGGCGTTCTCGCTGCACGACACCTATGGCTTCCCCATCGACGTCACCCTCGAGATGGCCGCCGAGCAGGGCGTGACCGTCGACGAGGAGGGTTTCCGCGCGCTCATGAAGGAGCAGCGGGAGCGCGCCCGTGCCGACGCCCGTGCCAAGCGCACCGGCGCTGTCGACGTCCTGGCCTACCGCCGCCTGCTCGCCGAACACGGCCCGACCGACTGGCAGGCCTACGACACGCTGCGCACCGAGTCACGGGTGCTCGCGGTGGTCTCCGACGACGAGACCGGTGACGGCATCGCCACGTCCGGGGACATCACCCGCGTGGTCCTCGACCGGACACCGTTCTACGCGGAGTCCGGCGGTCAGGTCGCCGACGCGGGCATCCTGACCTGGGACGGCGGACGCGCCGAGGTCGTCGACGTCCAGCGACCGGTCAAGGGCCTGGTCGCCCATCAGATCCGGGTCCTCGAGGGCGAGCTGCGCCACGGTACCGAGCTGACGGCCGAGGTCGACTACGACTGGCGGCTGTCGGCCTGCCAGGCTCACTCGGGCACCCACGTGGTGCACGCCGCACTACGCCAGGTGCTCGGGCCGCAGGCACTGCAATCGGGCTCCTACAACCGCCCCGGCTACCTGCGCCTGGACTTCGCCTGGCAGGGCGCGCTCACCGCGCAGCAGCGGTCCGACATCGAGGACGTCGCCAACGCCGCTGTCCGTGCCGACCACCGCGTCACGGCCTCGTACATGACGCTGCCGGAGGCGCGGGCGCTCGGTGCCCTGGCGTTGTTCGGCGAGACCTACGGCGAGCAGGTCCGCGTGGTCGAGATCGGTGGCCCGTGGTCGCGTGAACTCTGCGGTGGCACCCACGTGCGCGGCAGTGCCCAGATCGGCACCCTGGCGCTCACCGGTGAGTCGTCGGTCGGTGCCGGGGCCCGACGGGTCGAGGCCGTCGTGGGCCTCGAGGGCTTCCGCTACCTGGCCCGGGAGCGCGACCTGGTCCGTCAGCTGTCGGAGCTGGTGAAGGTGCCGCAGGACAACCTGCTCGAGCGGGTCAGCGGAATGCTCGCCCGGCTGCGGGACGTCGACAAGGAGCTCGCCGACCTGCGCGCGCAGCAGACCCTCGCCGCCGCCGGGTCGCTGGCCGCGTCGGCGCACGACGTCGGCGGCGTCTCCGTCGTCACCGGATCACCCGTGGGGCTGGGCGGGGGCGACCTGCGCACCCTCGCGCTCGACGTGCGCGGGAGGTTGGCCGCCACGCCGGGCGTCGTCCTGCTGGCGTCGGCGTCCGATGGCAAGGTGGCACTCGTGGCGGCGCTCAATGCCGCTGCTGTCGACCGCGGGCTGTCCGCCAACGATGTCCTGCGAGCGGCCGCCGGGCCGGTCGGCGGACGTGGCGGCGGCAAGGCGGACGTCGCCCAGGGCGGCGGAACGGACCCTGCGGGCATCCCCGCGGCGTTGCAGGCCGGCGAGCAGGCGGTTGTGGCCGCCACTGGGAGGTGAGCACCGTGTCCCGATCCGAAGACACCAGCCCCGAGGACACCGGTCCCGTCGGAGAGCGGCGTCGCGAGCTGCCCGCCGTGCCGCCCGCGCGGCCCCGTCCGCAGACCGACGTCGGGCCGGCCTACCACCCGACCACCGAGATCGACCTCAGTCAGGGCTTCCCGCCCGTCTCGCACGAGACGACCGAGATCGATCTGAGCGGAGGCTGGCCGCAGCACCTGAAGGTGCCGCCGCGCCCGTCGGCACCGCAGGGACCGTCCGGCCGCGTGCTGGGTGTCGATGTCGGCACCGTGCGGGTCGGGCTCGCTCTCTCGGACCCCACCGGTACGTTGGCCAGCCCGCTGGAGACCCTGCGACGGGCGAAGAACCACTCCGACCTGGACCGCCTCGCCGCGCTGGTCGTGGAACACGAGGTGTCCGAGGTAGTGGTGGGGGAGCCGGTGCACCTGTCGGGTGCGTCGGGCGCGTCCGCCGCGGACGCGAGCAATTACGCTCAGGAACTAGCCGACCGCATTCCGGATGTGCCGGTGATCCTGATCGACGAAAGGCTTTCCACCGTGACCGCAGCCAGTCACCTGCGTGAGGGCGGCATCGACAGCCGCAAGCAGCGCGCGGTGATCGACCAGGCGGCCGCCGTGGTCATCCTGCAACAGTTCCTCGACAGTCGGCGGGCGCGCTCGTGACCGAGCCCGGCGGTCCGCGGCGGGGGCGTCACTCCTCCGACGACGGCGTCGCCGGCGGCGCCCCTACGCCCTCCTGGGCTCGAGGCGGGGACTCGCCCATGGGCGGTCATCCACCGCTGCGTCCGTCCGGCGGCTACCCGGCGGACGACTCCGACCGGTCCACCGGAGGCTCCCGCAGGGTCTCCGGCCTCCTGGACCGCTACCCGGCAGAGACCGGGCCGATCGTGGAGCCCGACTGGTGGTCCTACGGCTCCAGCGACGACCCGAGTTACCCGCCCCGGGCCCGCCATGGCGACGACCGTCCCTACGGTGCAGGTGCCTGGGGGACCGGTCCGGGTGAGCACCCCTCTGCGCCGCTCCCGCCCCGGCCACCGGGTGTGTGGGATCGGCTGCGTCCCCGCGATGAGGCCCTGGACGACGACTCCCAGACCGTCGCCCACCCCGCGCTGCCCGCGTACGGGCGCCGTGACCCCCGTGACGACGGCGCGGACGGCCCGATCGACCGGGACGAGGAAGACACCGACGCGCACGCGGTCGACCCGCGGGCCTGGGAGGACCAGACCGGCGGCCTCGATGTCATCGGCGCGCACGTGGAGGAGGAGGACGCCCCGCGCAGGCGCGGGCTGCGTCGCCGCCGTCCCGCCCGGGGCGCGGGCCGAGCCCGGCACCGGGAGGACGACCGGCAACCCGGCGACCTCCACCCGGAAGACGACCGGCGCTACGAGGAGCTCCACCACGAGGACCCCTACCACGAGGACCTCCACCACGAGGACTTCCACCCGGAAGA
>JAODNN010000080.1 GCA_025465355.1 Blastococcus sp.
GCGATCGGCAGCCCGCAGGCGGCCTTCCACCGCAGATCGAACGTCAGCGCCTCGACCGCCTCCCGATCCGAGCGGCCCTGCAGCGCTTGCAGCACCAGCACCGCCGCGACCACGTCGGCCGGCACGCTGGGCCGCCCCAGCGACGAGGGAAACAGATCGGCGAACATCGCATCCGGGAACAACTCCCGGCGATGCCCGGCCAAGAACGCATACACACTGCCCGGCGGCAACAGGTGACCCGACACCGACTCGGCATCCATCACCACATGCTCAGGGTGGAAAGTCCCCTGCACGAGCCCAATCGTCCCGCCATCTCCCGGCCCTGCAAGGCGCCTTCTTCAGCAGGCTCCTAGTACTGCAACGGCACTTGGGGGTGTGTCGCTGCCGGGAACAGTGGAGGGCTGGTAGCAGCGTTTCCGGATGCGCTGTGATGGGCTGGTGGCCGAGGTGCAGGACTGGGCGGCGGGCCTGGAGGAGGTGCACGCCCGGATCGCCGGGGCGTTCGCCCGGGCCGAGCCGCGGGCCCGGGTGCTGGCCTATCTGCGCGGCCTGCTCGGGCAACTGGAGCGCAAGAACGGCTGGACGCTGGCCGAGGCCGCCGGCGAGGTCTCGCCGGACGGCATGCAGCGGCTGCTGCGCACGGCGGACTGGAACGCCGAGTCGGTCCGCGACGAGCTGCGGAGCTATGTGGTCGAGCGGCTCGGCCCCGGCGGGGTGCTCATCGTCGATGAGACCGGGTTCATCAAGAAGGGCAGCCGGTCGGCCGGGGTGGGCCGGCAGTACACCGGCACCAGCGGCAAGATCGACAACTGCCAGATCGGGGTGTTTTTGGCCTATGCCACGCCGACCGGGCGGGCGCTGATCGACCGGGAGCTCTACCTCCCGAAGGCCTGGGCCGACGACCGCGAGCGGGCCCGCGCCGCCGGCATCGGCGACGACGTCGCGTTTGCGACCAAGCCCGAGCTGGCCCGCCGAATGCTGCAGCGCGCCATCGACGCCGGGGTGCCGGCGGGCTGGCTGACCGCCGATGAGGTCTACGGGCAGGACAAGCGGCTGCGGGTGTGGTGCGAGCAGCACCGCCTGCCCTACGTGCTGGCCACCCGCTCCAATGACACCGTGGCCACCGTCGACTGGCGCCAACGCCGCGTCCGCGCGCTGATCGCCGAGCTACCCGACGAGGCGTGGCAGCGGTGCTCGGCCGGCGCCGGCGCGCACGGCCAGCGCCTCTACGACTGGGCGCGCATCGACCTGTTGGCCGGCTTCACCCCCGACTGGGCGCGCTGGGCGATGGCCCGCCGGGCCATCCCCACCGACCCCGGCGAGAAACCGGAGCTGGCCTACTACGTCTGCGCCGGGCCGGCCGACACCACCCTCGAGCAGCTCATCACGGTGGCCGGCGGCCGCTGGCGGATCGAGGAGTGCTTCCAAGCGGCCAAGAACGAGGCCGGCCTGGCCTCCTACCAGGTGCGCGACTACACCGCCTGGTACCGGCACATCACCCTGGCGATGCTCGCCCACGCCTACCTGTCCGCCACCCGCGCCACCGCGGAAAAGGGGGCTCCGGAGCCGGAACCGACCAGCTCATCGCCCTGACCGTGCCCGAACTCCGACGCCTGCTCAACACCCTCATCCGCGCCCCGGGGCCCGACTTCGACCACACCGCCGACTGGTCCTGGTGGCGCCGACGACGCCAGGCCCAAGCCCGCGCCGCCCACTACCGCGCCCGAGGACACGCACCCCCCTAACTGCCGTTGCAGTACTAACTGCCGTTGCAGTACTAGGCCCAGTGACCAGCAGCACGGCCCAACTGGTGGCGGCGCTCGCCGTCACCCTCCCGCTCCTCGTCGGCGCCCTCGCCGCCATCACCTGGTTGCTCACCGCTCGCGCGCTGCATCCCGTCGAGGTCCTGCGCCAGCAGGCGGCGGACGTCACCGCCACCGACCTGCACCGGCGAGTGGACGTGCCACCCGCTGCCGACGAACTGTCCCGCTTGGCCGAGACCCTCAATGACCTGCTGGCCCGGCTCGACTCAGCCCAGCGTCTGCAGAGGCAGTTCATCGCCGACGCAGCGCACGAACTCCGCAGTCCGGTGGCGGCCATCCGGCTGCAGCTCGAGACCGCCGACATCGAAGGGAGCACACGGACCGCCGTCGTCCAGCAGAGCGTCCGCCTCTCACGCCTGGTCGACGACCTGATGTCACTCGCCCGGCTGGACGCGCGTCCTCAGCTGCGGCAGGAGGAGGTGGATCTCGATGACGTCGTCCGCTCGGAGGTGACACTCCTGCGACCCCAGACTGCGGTGGAGATCGACACCCGACAGCTTCGGACCGTCCGCGTCCTCGGTGACGAGGCGCTTCTGGGCCGCATGGTTCGCAATCTGCTGGACAACGCTGTCCGGTACGCGGCGACCAGGGTCACCGTGGGGTCGAGCCCCGTGGAAGGCGAAGCCGTACTCGTCGTGGCCGACGACGGGCCCGGCATCGCGGCAGTCGATCGGAAGCGCGTTTTCGACCGGTTCACCCGACTGGATGGAGCGCGCGGCCGGGACGAGGGTGGAGTGGGCCTTGGCCTGGCGATAGTCAGCGACATCGTGACGGCCCACGGTGGAACAGTGCGGACCGAGGACAACGCGCCAGGAACCCGGATGGAAGTGCGTCTGCCCGCCGTCGTGGACCTGACGTGCGACCCGCTCACGGCCTCCGAAGAGTCCGGGTGCCAGCGTGAAGTCGCCCGCCCCGTCGTCGATACGAGGCCAGCTCGGCCCGTGGTCGGGTAGGTCTTCCTACGTCCTGAACAAGAGTGGCTCCGGGACCCAGATGAGACACCCACGTTGGTTCTGGAAGCCGATCAGGGTCTGGACGTCCGGATCCGAGTAGCCGTCCTCTGGGGCCGCGCGTTCTCCCGGCCGCGCACAGACGGCGGGATCGACACACTCACGCATCGCGTCATGGTCACCGCACCCCTGACCGTCACGCTGAGGACTACATCGTCCGCTCGGCGCGACGCCACCCGGCCTGGTGCTCTACCCGGCGAATGAGGAGGTGAACGAGCCACGCCGCAACGGCGCCTGCCGCTAGGCCGACGCCAAGTCCGGTCACCACGTCCTGGGCGTGGTGCACGTGAGCGGCGACTCTTGC
The DNA here is from genome assembly GCA_025465355.1 of Blastococcus sp. Taxonomy (GTDB): domain Bacteria; phylum Actinomycetota; class Actinomycetes; order Mycobacteriales; family Geodermatophilaceae; genus Blastococcus_B. The sequence goes on from JAODNN010000080.1 coordinate 3,138, forward strand.
CCATGCGATCGCGACCGCGCCGACGGCGACCACCGCCCCCAGCCACCTCTTGTAGCGCAGAACGAGCGCGGTCAACAAGCCGGCGGCCGCGCTGTGGTCGGACGGGAATCCGTTATCGGCCGGATGCGGGAACAGCGGCGCGGACTGCGGATCGTGTACGAACGGGCGCGGATCGCTGTGCAGATGACTGACCAGCGTGATGCCGACCCCGACGATGATCAGCCCGACGATGGCCTCCGCGGCCAGGCTGATCTTGCCTCGGCGGTCCCTGGTCAGCCACACGCCAGCGGCGATGAGCACCAGGAGGTACAGAAGGTCCTGCGCGATCAGGACGATGAGTTGGTTCACGAGAGACTGCAGGTCCTCTTCTGTGACGGGCGATGAACCAGGCGTGGCTTGCCGTCGCCGCCGTGTGGGTGTGCGCCCTGAAGCACGCACACGCTAAGTACTACAAGAACTGTAGTAGTGGAAGGTGCATCCTGCCTCTCACGGCCCGGCAGGGCGCCAAAGGGCCTGGCGAGCGGCCTGAGACGGGCATCTCGAGAGGTGGGGTCGTGCGTGGCCCCGAACCGGCGGTCGGTGTCGTCGGCGCTCCACAGCGCGGCTTGCGCGCTCCTCTGCTGCACCGGCCGCAGCGCCCGCGTCGCGTTGACCCGCAGCACGAAGTGGACGACGAGAAGAAGCAGGGCTGCGGCTACAGCATGGGGGAGGTCTGCACCAAGCGGACGAGCGAGAGAAGCCCTCCAGCGCCGCCTGCAACAGAATCGCCCCGCTCATCGCCCCCGGAGGGGACCGCCTGTCACACTCGCCGCGGGGCCCTCCGCGCCGGAGCAGCACGATCTCCTGGGGGCCTTCCGGCTCCGATTCCCCACCCGAGCGACAGGTCGACCAGCTGGACCGGCGAGCTCCATGTGGCGGCCGCAAACTCCTCGTGGACGGCCTGTCGGCGACTGTCGAGCCGTCCGGAGAGAGCCGGACGGGGCCGACCTTCCGCGGCCCCGTCCGTACCTTGTTCAGCCCCCGATACCGCCGCCGTGGTTCTCAACGGCGTACGAGGAATCCAGGTGCACCTCCACCGTCGACCCATCGGACTTGGTGACCGTGGTCTCGAATCCGCTGCCGGTCATGTCCGTGGTCACAGCACCGGCGGTGCCGCTGCCGACCACCTTGACCGCGGCAGCCTGGGCCTTCGTTGCATTGGTGCCGGTCACAGCCTTCTCCGCGGACTCGTGCGCGGCCGAGCCGTGCGCCGGGAAGTTGCCGGGAGCCTGCCCGGTCGCCGACTCGCTCGAGGACGAGGAGCTGCTGGGGGTCGCCGGCGTGGTGGCAGCGTTCGCGCTGAACGTTCCAGCAAGCACCCCGCCGGTAATCGCACCTGCAGCCAGCAGGCCGGCCGCGCCGGCCCAGCGGGCGGACCTGCGAGGGGTCTTCGTCGAGTCGTTCATCGTTGCCTCCGTGATCATGGCCGCCCCAGTGGGGACCGACGACCTGACGATCGGACGCCCCGCTGTCCGGGGCCTTTGACCCGCATGTGGTGCCGATTGGTGTTCGGGCACGCCGTCGGACACTTTCGCTCGAGTGACGTGTGCGGAGTCGCATGAACCGGGGCTCGACGCCCGGAAGACCCAGGCTGGCTTCCCAGCCACGTTTGACTCGGCGGCCTCCAGCCCGACTCGGCGTGCGTTGAATCCCAACCCGCCCGGTCGTGGACACCGGCTCTGGCCGCTCTCGGCCTGACCGGATCGCTGTTGGCCGGTCAGCGACTGGCCGGGGGCAGCGTCGCCTCCCGCCTCCCGAAGCGGGCCGTGCGCAGCTTCGCTGGCGTGACGCCCTGCGGCAGCTTCACCACCGTGACGTAGGGCGCCAGGTCGGCCCCGCAGACGTCGCTGCCGGGGAAGAACGCTCCCGGGCGAACCTCGACCTCCTGGTCGGCGACGGCGCGAATGCTCTGCGAACCGTCGGGGCAGCCGCTGCCGCCGTAGGTGATCACCGCCAGGTACTGGCCGTCGTTGACCCACGCGATCGCGGGCGCAGGGGCCCCGGTGGCATCGGTGGCGGGATGACCGGGGACGTCTGCGTCGGCGCCGTCGGGGTCCCCGGCTGGGACGACGACGCAGCCGGAGGCACAGGGTGCGGACCGGGGGTCTCCATGACGATGGGCAAGTGAGGACCGGACCCCGACGTCAGGACGTACTTCTGGTCCTCGCGGCTGCTCCCCCGATGGGGCCAGCCAAGATGTGTCACCAAACCCCCACATGTTGCCGTACAGGCCCATCCGTGGGGGCTTGCCGCCGGAATCCAGTCCGCATTCAATCCGCACGAGCTCCAGCGGAACCCGTAAACGGCCAATCACATTAAGCGATGAAGGCCCAGCTCAGAGGCCGTATTCGTCGACGCTCAACACCTACCGAAACGCCCCTGAACACTTTCCTAAACCGTGCCACTTGCCGAGAGAGCGCCGTTGACGGCCGCCAGTCAGCCTTCCTTGACGGGTCGTGCGCCGACCATCCGATCTCCGAGTCCCCAGACACACCATGTCCCGTTAGGTCGCCGCTTCAGGGTCATGACCCGGCCGCCGCGGATCAGGAATGACTCGAACACCTGGGAGCTCTGGGCGACTTCTGGCACAAAGCGAATGAACGCTACGTCGCAGGCTGGATCGTCGACCGCGAAGTAGACGCGTGAGGCGATGGATCGCCCCGCTAGCAATTCCTCAGCCCAGGCGTAGTCGCCGAAGGCCGGCGGTGACCAGGTGAGGTTGTGCAGCGCGTTCAGGTAGCGGCCGCGGTCATTCAGGGCCATCCACCAGCTCAGCGCGACGTGCCAAGGGTCGGTCAGATCGGGCGCGTTCGCGTACGCCTGCAGCGGCGTCTGGGCGTCGTCGACTGCCACATAGGCGGGCACGTCGCTCGTGACCACCTCGCCATCGAGGATGGCCTGGTAGAGCCAATTGGCGAACGTCGGCACCACAGCAGCGACACCAGCGAGGACGTCGCGCACCGTAATCGGCGGTCGACGCATGCGCTGCGCCTCTCGCTCGACTGCGGCCTGACAGCCACGACCATCGCGAGCAATCAGCTCGAGCAGGAGACGTCTGGATCGGCCACGGCGATCCCGTGTGGCCTGCAGGACTCTTCCGGAAAGTCCCGGACGTTCGCGGTCACGAGCGTCTCTGCGCCGGCGGCGATCGCCGCGGCGAGCACATGCCGATCCTTCGGATGGCAGGTGAGCTCCTCCTCCAGATGCTCGAACCCAAGCACCGACGCCTCCGGGAAGGCCTGCCGCATTGCCGTGAGGCGCCGGACGGCGCGGTCACGCGAAATGCCGAGCTTCCCGGTCAGCGCCCGTTCCGTCTCGGCGAGGATCCGCTCCCACCAGCGAGGCTCGAAGAGCCCCTCCTCGGCCAGGGTGAGGAGAAGGCTGGAGAGCCGCTGTGGGACGAGGACGCAAGCGTCGAGAAGGACGGGGGCCGTCACCGTGTGCTGACGTACTCGTCGGGAACGTCAGGATCGAGCGTCTCCGCCAGCGCATCGAGACCAGCTCGGCGTCGCTCGGGCCTCGAGGCGATGAATTCGTCGATGGCTGCGCGGGAGATCCGGCGATGCACGCCGGGCTGTTCGTAGGGGATGAGGCCGGACTCCAACAACTTCACAAGCGTGGGACGGCTGACGTCCAGCAAGTTCGCCGCCTGCTGGGTGGTCAGTGTCTCTGCGACCGGGACCACCTCGACACGCTGCCCCGACGCGAGCAGATCGAACAGCGTGCTCAGCGCCACCCGGGCTTCGTCCGTAAGGGCGATTGTCTCTTCGCCGAGGGTCAGGGTCTTCGCGGCCGGCAGTTCCTCAGCGAGGTGAGCCGCGGCGTCAGACGCGATGTCGTCTGACGACAAGCGGGCGACGGAGCGAGGCATCTTCGCATTTTCACTGAGAAACGAAAGAAACGCAAGGGTGAGGTACTTGCCAGTGTCCCCCCTTCCGGCCACTTTTCACCGCTCCGCCGCAGCCAGCCTCGAGCCGGCTGCCGCCGGGAGGGGGAAGGGTGGGGCCGAAGGCCCATCCCGGAGGGACGCGCAGCGCCCTTCCGGCGACCAAGGCAGCTGGCATCCTCCCGCTGGGGGCGGGGCGGGGCGGATCTTGGTCCGCAAAAAGTCCGCAAGACGTTCAATTTCCACCGTAGGCGGCCAACGACCGCAAACGGCAAACCCGCAGGTCAAAGCCACTATTCGTCGATCACCAGCGGCCACCAAAAGCCCCAGATTAGTACGACAACTACCGCTGATCAGACTTATTGAGGCCCGTTGGACGGTGACCACGTCGCATCCGGACGCGATAACTCGGTGAGCAGGCCGCGGATACGTGACTCGATCTCGTCACGGATCGGACGCACGGACTCCACGCCCTTGCCTGCGGGGTCCTCGAGTGCCCAGTCCAGGTAGCGCTTGCCGGGGAAGATCGGACAGGCGTCGCCGCAGCCCATGGTGATGACCACGTCGGAGGCCTCGACGGCTTCGGTGGTGAGCACCTTGGGGCGTTGGTCGGTGATGTCGATGCCGACCTCGGCCATGGCCTCAACGGCGGCGGGATTGACCTGGCCGCCGGGGATGGAGCCGGCCGAGCGCACCTCGACGGCATCACCAGCGAGGTGGCGCAGCCAGCCGGCGGCCATCTGAGAGCGGCCGGCGTTGTGCACGCAGACGAACAAGACGCTGGGCTTGGAGGTCATGGGGACCCTTCTTCGAGACCTTTACGGGGGCTGAGTTCCACCCACGTGGTGGGGACGGTTGAGTCGTCGGGGAAGTAGCGCCGGGCGGCCCAGAGGGCGACGTAAACGAGGGCAACCAGCACAGGAACCTCGATGAGCGGCCCGACGACGCCGGCCAGGGCCTGGCCACTGGTCACGCCGAAGGTGCCGATCGCAACGGCGATGGCCAGTTCGAAGTTGTTGCCCGCTGCGGTGAAGGCCAGCGTCGCAGTCGTGGCGTAGCCCAGGCGAAGGCGCATGCCGAGGACGAACGATCCGCCGAACATGATCGCGAAGTAGGCCAGCAGCGGCAGCGCGATGCGGGCGACATCCCAGGGCTGAGAGGTGAGTGCGTCACCCTGCAGCGCGAAAAGCATGACGATGGTGAACAGCAGGCCGTAGAGCGCGATCGGACCGAGCTTGGGGAGCACTTGGCCCTCGTAGTAGTCCCGCCCGCGGGTGCGTTCGCCGAGCGTGCGGGTGAGGAAACCGGCGACGAGCGGGATGCCCAGGAAGACCAGCACCGACAGCACGATCGCCCACACGCTGAAGTCGGCCGACGTGGTGGACAGGCCCAGCCAGCCGGGCAGGACCTGCAGGTAGAACCAGCCCAGCGCGGCGAAGGCGAGAATCTGGAACACCGAGTTGATCGCGACCAGCACCGCGGCGGCCTCGCGATCACCGCAGGACAGGTCGTTCCAGATGAGCACCATGGCGATGCAGCGCGCGAGGCCGACGATGATCAAGCCGGTTCGGTACTCGGGGAGGTCCGGCAGCAGCAGCCAGGCCAGGGCAAACATGAGCGCCGGGCCGATCAGCCAGTTGAGCACCAGGCTGGCGACCAGCAGCTTGCGGTCGCCGGTGACCCGGTCGAGCTCTGAGTACCGGACCTTGGCGAGGACGGGGTACATCATCAGCAGCAGCCCGATCGCGATGGGCAGGCTGACGTCGCCGACCTTCACCGCATCGAGGGCGTCATCGAGACCGGGGATCAGGCGGCCCAGCAGCAAGCCGGCGACCATCGCGGCAATGATCCAGACCGGCAGGAACCGGTCGAGGGTCGACAGACGCTGAAGGACCGGAGCGTCGAGGTCGGTGCCGGAACGGGCCGTCTCGCCAACGCTGTCGCTCATTGGGGCAGAGATTCCTTACGGTTGGTCACAAGGGCTTGAGCACGTAGCGGCAGCGCGGCGCGCACCCCCAGGCACGATCAGCTGGGCCGATGCATCGCTCACGACTGACATCCGCAGCTGCTCGGCAGGCCGGCCGACGCACTGTCGCGAGGGCCGTCTCCCGGCTTGGTGGCACGCACGATCGCGCCGTGCAGGCCGGGGGCGACCTCGTGGGTAAAGGTGACCGAGGCGTCGGCGAAGCCAGCAGCGGCCAGGCCCTCGAGGTACTCCGCACGCGACAGGGCACCGGCGATGCAGCCGACATAGGAGCCGCGCTCGGCGCGCTCGGCCGGGCTCACGTCGTCTTCGGCCACGACGTCAGAGATGCCGATGCGCCCGCCCGCGGTGAGCACCCGGAACGTCTCGGCGAGGACCGCGGACTTATCGGTCGAGAGGTTCACGACGCAGTTGGAGATGACGACGTCGACGCTGGCGTCATCGAGGGGCAGGTCCTCGATCGTGCCTTTGCGGAACTCGACGTTGGTAGCGCCGGCCTGTGCCGCGTTCGCGCGTGCCAGCTCCAACATCTCGTCGGTCATGTCCACGCCGTAGGCAAAGCCGCTGAGCCCCACGCGCTTGGCCGAGAGCAGCACGTCGATGCCACCACCGGAACCGAGGTCGAGCACCCGCTCGCCTTCGCGCAGGTCAGCAACGGCGATGGGATTGCCGCAGCCAAGGGAGGCAAGGAGGGCCTCCTGAGGCAACTCGTTGGCGCTGGCGGCGTCGTAGAGGCCGGCGCCGAAGCGCTCGTCGACCTCGATCGCCGCCGCAGCTGGCCCGCAGCAACTCGCCTCACCACCGCCGGTGACGGCCTGGGCCGCTGCCGCGTACCGGGCACGGACTTCCTCGCGCAGGTTGATCGCAGTGTCAGTCATGATCCCTCAGGTATTGACGTTCATCGATGCCCAGACACTGACAGGGGGATCGACGACTGTCAATATCGACAGCAGTCAATGTCCGAGCCATACTGATCCTGTGACCACGCTGCTGCCGATCGCTGCCGAGACAGGGGCGTGCTGCGCTCCCCTAGTGCGCGCGCCTCTTGGTGCGGACGACGCAGTCACGCTGGCCACGCAACTGAAGGCTCTCGCCGACCCGGCGCGCCTTCGACTGTTGTCCCTGGTCGCCGCTCACGACGGCGGCGAGGCGTGCGTCTGCGATCTGATCGAGCCCTTGGGCTTGTCTCAGCCCACCGTGTCCCACCACCTGAAGGTGCTCGTCGACGCCGGCCTGCTCACCCGCGAGAAGCGCGGCGTGTGGGCGTATTTCACCCTGGTCCCCCAGGCTCTCGACTCGATCGCGCGCGTGCTCACCACCGTCTGACGAGGAAACTCGAACCCTGCAGCGCCGTCAGCCCCCGGGAGGCGCAGCGCCGTTACGACCAGGGACGCAGCCGGCACGCCGGCCGAGCGTGACGGGGCCGAGCACGCACCGAGTTCACACAACCACCGCTGACGAGCGGGGTTCAGCCGAGGCCGCGTTCGCGGGCCATGCGCTCCAGCCGGGCGATGCGTTCGGCCATCGGCGGGTGGGTGGCGAACAAGGAGGCCAGCCCCTGCCCCCGGAACGGGTTGGCGATCATCAGGTGGCTCTGGGTGACCAGCCGCTCGTCCGGCGGCAGCGGCAGGGCGTGGACCCCCCGGTCGATCTTGCGCAGTGCCGAGGCCAGTGCGAGGGGATCCTGCGACAGCTGCGCGCCGGACGCGTCGGCCTGGTACTCCCTGCTGCGGCTGACCGCCATCTGGACGATCCCGGCGGCGATCGGCCCCAGCAGCATGAGCAGCAGGCCGCCCAGTGCATTGCCTCCCCCGCGGTCGTCGGAGCGGCCGCCGAACAGGGACGCGAACATCGCCATGTGCGCCAGGTAGGTGATGACCGTGGCCATGGCACCGGCGACGGAGCTGATCAGGATGTCGCGGTTGTAGACGTGCGACAGCTCATGGGCGAGCACGGCGCGCAGTTCGCGGCGGTCAAGCAGCTCGAGGATGCCCTGGGTGACGCAGACCGCGGCCTTGCGCGGGTTCCGGCCGGTCGCGAACGCGTTGGGCTGGTTCGTGGGGCTGACGTAGAGCCGCGGCATCGGCTGACGCGCCTCCGTGGCCAGCTCCCGGACGATGGAGTAGAGCTGCGGCGCCTGGGTCTCGGTGACCGGGAAACAGCGCATCGCGCGCAGCGCGAGCTTGTCCGAGTTGAAGTAGGCGAACCCGTTGACCCCGAGCGCGACGAGGAGGGCGATGAACAGCCCGCCGCGTCCGCCGATGACCGCCCCCGCGGTGAGGATCAGACCGCCCATCAGCCCGAGGAGCAGGGCCGTCTTCAGTCCGTTACTCCAACTCTGCACGTCCGGTTCAACGCGACCGCGGGGATCGCCGTTCCCCGTGACCGCCGGTGTCCCTACCCCGGAATGAGTGACGCGGTGGGTCGGTTGGCCTCGGGAGAGCGCATGATCGTGTCCGGATCCACATCCCGGCCGTGGACACGCCCACGTAATCTCGGCCGGTGGAGGTAAAGCACTGATGAGTGGCACCAACCCGCCCAGCTCTGCGCCCGGTGGTCTCGTGAAGAGCGTGGTCGAGCTCGACCGTGTCGTGATCCGGCTCGCCGGTGACTCCGGCGACGGCATGCAGCTGACCGGGAACCGCTTCACCAGCGAGACGGCGTCCTTCGGCAACGACCTGTCGACGCTGCCCAACTTCCCGGCCGAGATCCGGGCGCCAACGGGGACCCTGCCGGGCGTCAGCTCTTTCCAGCTGCACTTCGCTGACCACGACATCATGACACCCGGCGATGCGCCCGACGTCCTGGTCGTGATGAACCCGGCCGCCCTGAAGGCCAACCTCGCCGACCTGCCCGGCGGCGGTCTGCTCATCGCCGACTCCGACGAGTTCACGCCCCGGAACCTGGCGAAGGTCGGCTACGCGAGCAATCCCCTCGAGGACGGCTCGCTGGAGCAGTGGCAGCTGGTCAGCGTGCCCCTCACGAGCATGACCCTGGAGGCACTCGCGGGGTCCGGTCTCGGTAAGAAGGAGGCCGAGCGGTCGAAGAACATGTTCACGCTCGGCCTGCTCTCCTGGATGTACCACCGGCCGACCGAGGGCACGATCCGCTTCCTCGAACGCCAGTTCCGCCGCAAGCCGGAGATCGCCGCGGCCAATATCGCTGCCTTCCGCGCCGGCTTCAACTACGGGGACACCACGGAGGCGTTCGCGGTCTCCTACGAGATCAAGCCCGCACCGATGGCGCCGGGTGTCTACCGGAACATCTCCGGCAACCAGGCGCTCTCGCTGGGGCTGGTGGCCGCCGGTCAGCGCTCCGGCCTGCCGGTCTTCCTCGGGGCGTATCCGATCACCCCGGCGTCGGACATCCTCCACGAGCTGTCCAAGCACAAGGCCTTCGGCGTCCGCACCTTCCAGGCCGAGGACGAGATCGCGGGCATCGGCGCCGCGCTCGGCGCCTCCTTCGGCGGTGCGCTCGGCGTGACGACGACGTCCGGTCCCGGCATCTCGCTGAAGTCGGAGGCCATCGGCCTGGCCGTCATGATCGAGCTGCCGCTGGTCATCGTCGACGTGCAGCGCGGTGGGCCCTCCACCGGGCTGCCGACCAAGACCGAGCAGTCGGACCTGCTGCAGGCGATGTTCGGGCGCAACGGCGAGGCGCCGGTCCCGGTCATCGCCCCGCGCTCCCCCGGTGACTGCTTCGACGCCGCCATCGAGGCCACCCGCATCGCCCTGACCTACCGCACGCCGGTGATCCTGCTCTCCGACGGGTACCTCGCCAACGGCGCCGAGCCGTGGGCGGTCCCGAGCAGCGAGGACCTCCCGGACCTGACCGTGCAGTTCGCCACAGAGCCCAACGGACCGGACGGGGAGTTTCTCCCCTACCGGCGCGATCCGGAGACCCTTGCGCGGGCCTGGGCCGTTCCGGGCACGGCGGGCCTGCAGCACCGTGTCGGCGGTCTGGAGAAGGCCGACCTGACCGGCAACATCTCCTACGACCCGGCCAACCACGACCTCATGGTCCGCACCCGGCAGGCCAAGATCGACGGGATCGCCGCGAGCCTGCCGCCCACCGAGGTCGACGACCCGGACGGCGACGCGCGGGTCGCCGTCATCGGCTGGGGTTCCACCTACGGGCCGATCGGCGCCGCCTGCCGGCGGATCCGCTCATCGGGCCGGTCCGTCGCGCAGATCCACCTGCGCCACATCAACCCGATGCCCACGGACCTCGGCGAGATCCTGCACCGCTACGACCGGGTCGTGTGCCCGGAGATGAATCTGGGCCAGCTGGCCCTGCTGCTCCGGGCCAAGTACCTGATCGACGTCGAGAGCCACACCCAGGTCCGCGGGCTGCCCTTCCGGGCCGCCGAGCTCGCGGCCGTCATTCAGGAAGTCATCGACCGGACGGACCTGCCCGCGGCCGCCGGCGTGAACGGAGAGACGCTGTGAGCACGCTCGATCACGTCCACGACCTCGGTCTTCCGGCCGTCGGCCCGATCGCGGACGCGATCGCGGCCGGCGGCGAGAAGCAGACCGACCTCAAGGCCAAGGACTTCAAGACCGACCAGGAAGTGCGCTGGTGCCCCGGGTGCGGTGACTACGTCATCCTCAACGCGGTCCAGAGCTTCCTGCCGAGCCTGGGCATCGCTCGCGAGGACATGGTCATCGTGTCCGGCATCGGCTGCTCCTCGCGCTTCCCGTACTACCTGAACACCTACGGGATGCACTCGATCCACGGCCGCGCGCCGGCGATCGCGACGGGTCTGGCCGCCTCGCGTCCCGACCTGTCGGTCTGGGTCGTCACCGGGGACGGCGACGCGCTGTCGATCGGCGGCAACCACCTGATCCACGCTCTGCGCCGCAACGTGAACATGACGATCCTGCTGTTCAACAACCGGATCTACGGGCTGACCAAGGGCCAGTACTCGCCGACGTCGGAGGTCGGGAAGGTCACCAAGTCCACCCCGATGGGCTCGCTGGACCACCCGTTCAACCCGGTGTCACTGGCGCTGGGCGCGGACGCGACGTTCGTGGGCCGGGCGATGGACTCCGACCGCAAGGGGCTCACCGACGTGCTGCGGCAGGCCGCCGAGCACAAGGGCACCGCGCTGGTGGAGATCTACCAGAACTGCAACATCTTCAACGACGGCGCCTTCGACCTGCTCAAGGACCCGACCACCGGCACCCAGTGGACGATCCCGCTGGTCCACGGCAAGCCCCTCGTCTTCGGTCCGGACGGCGCCGCGTGCGTGGTCCGGGACGATTTCGGCGGCCTGCGGATCGCCGAGACCAACCAGGTCGACGCCGGGGACATCGTCGTCCACGACGCGCAGCGCACGGATTCCTCCTACGCGTTCGCGCTGTCGCGGCTGTCCTCGCAGGACTTGCGCTACACGCCCATGGGCGTCTTCCGCTCGGTGGAGAAGCCGACGTACGACGCCATGATGGCCGAGCAGCTCGACGTCGCCCGGGCCGAGCGCGCGCCGGACCTCGACGCCCTCTTGGCCGGCAACGACACCTGGACCGTGCGCTAGCACTGCGGTCCTACCGGACCCCGTCAGGTCGGCGTCACGCGGAGCAGCTGGTCGGCGTGACCACCGTTGTCGGTGGTCACGTACAGGGCGCCGTCGGAGCCCTGCTGCACCGTGCGGATGCGGCCGTGCGTCCCGTCCAGTTCGGGCAGCCGGAACTCGGTCCGGAGGGCGCCACGGCGGTCCAGCCGCAGGGCCAGCACACCCTCGCCCTTGAGCACGCCGAGCAGCAGCAGACCGTCGTAGGAGCCCCACCGCTTCCCGTCGAGGAAGGTGCCTCCACAGGTCGCGATCGTGGCGGGACCCGACGACCACACGGCCGCCCGCGCCCCGGGGATGCGCGGATCGGTCATGGGCACGCGCTCGTCGTAGGTTCCCGCGCCGACCGGGTCGTAGCCGTAGTTGCCGCCCCCGCGGAGCAGGTTCACCTCGTCGTCCCGGTAGGTGCCCTGCTCGACCGAGAACACCTGCGTCGTCCCCGGGCGGACGGCCAGGCCCTGCACGTTGCGGTGGCCGTACGTGAAGACGTACGGCGACCCGGCGTCCGGGCGGCCGAGGAACGGGTTTCCGGCGGCCGGCCGACCGGTGGCGGCGTCGAGCCGGAGCACCTTGCCGGACAGTGAGTGCGTGTCCTGAGGGTGGGTGCCGACGGCGTTGTCGCCGGTGCCGACGAGCAGCGCCCCGGTGGGGTCGAACCGGAGCCGGCAGCCGCCGTGCCGGCCGATGGTCTCGTTGACCGGGATGCCGCCGAGCAGCGGGTCGGCGACCCGGGTGGCGGTGCGCCAGCCCTTGTCGACCGTCCAGCTGACGACCGCGATCGATCTCCGGCCGCCCTCCTGACGCCCCTGGCAGGTATAGAAGCGCCGATTACCGGTGAACCCCGGGTCGAGCACGAGGCCCATGAGGCCGGTCTCCCCGGTGGCGAACAGGCCCCGGAAGTCCGCCGTCAGGCGCTGGACCTTTCCGCCGGGCCGCACCGCTGTGAGACCCCCGCCGCGCTCGTCGAACAGCAGCGTGCCGTCGCCGGCCTGGGCGACGTCCCAGGGATGGTCCAGTCCGTCGGCCACAACCGTCACAGCCAGGGAGGGGGGCGCCGGGATGTCCTGCCCTGGCGGCGGGTTGCCGGTGGTGCACCCGGCGAGGAGTAACGCGGCAGCGAGAACGACCAGGGACCGCATCAGCCAAGGATGCCCTTCAGCTGGTGCGTGTCACCACGTAGTCGCACAGCGCCGACAGGGCGTCCCGGACGTCACCGGCCGGCACGGCGTCGAGCCGGGCACGGGCGCGGTCGGCGTAGTCGCCGAGCACGTCGTTCGCCCGGGCGAGCGAGGCCGAGGACCGAAGCAGGGCCAGCGCCTCGGCATGCTCGGCGTCGTCGGTCACCGGGCCGGCGACCAGCTCGCGGAGGCGCGCCTCCGCCGGGTCGTCCCCGGCGGTGACGAACAACACCGGCAGGGTGGCGATCCCCTCCCGCAGATCGGTGCCCGGCGACTTCCCGGACGCCCCGCCCTGGCTGACGATGTCCAGCAGGTCGTCGGAGAGCTGGAAGGCGACGCCGACTTCCTCGCCGAAGAGGGTGAGCTCGGTGACCAGGGCCTGGTCCACCCCGGCGAAGCCGGCGCCGAAACGCGCCGAGGTGGCTACCAGCGAACCCGTCTTGTCGGCCAGGACCTCGAGGTAGTGAACGACCGGGTCGTCCCCCGGCTGGGCGCCGACGGTCTCCCGGATCTGGCCGGTCACCAGTCGCTCGAACGTGCGCGCCTGGATGCGCACAGCGTCGGGGCCGAGGTCGGCCAGGAGGTCGGAGGCACGGGCGAACAGCAGGTCGCCGGTGAGGATGGCGATGCTGTTGGTCCACCGGCTGTTGGCGCTCGGCGCCCCCCGGCGGACGGCGGCCTCGTCCATCACGTCGTCGTGGTACAGGGTCGCGAGGTGGGTCAGCTCGCAGACCACGGCCGCCTGCGTGACCTCCGGCGCGAGCGGGTCGCCCAGCTGCGCGGCCAGCAGCGCCAGCATCGGCCGGAACCGCTTGCCCCCGGCGGCCATGAGGTGACCGGCCGCCTCACGGACGAACGGGTGCTCGCTTCCCACGGCCGTGGCCAGCGCCGATTCGACCCGGACCAGGCCCTCGGCGAGCGACGTACCCAGCGCGCCCTCGGGGAGCCACGGGCCGATGGTCGAGGCCGGAGTGGAGATCCGGCGCCATCCGTCGATCGTCATCAACCGACGAAGATAGCCGCCCGCTGGGCGATATCGAGCACCGCCCCGGGGAAGATGCCCAGCGCGAGGGTCGCCGTGGCCGTGATCGCCAGGACGAGCGTGGTCGGCAGGCCCGGGACGCCGACCGTGGGACCTTCGACCGACGGCGGCGAGAAGTACATGAGGACGATGACCCGCAGGTAGTAGAACGCCGCCACCGCGCTGGCCAGCAGGGCCACCACCACGAGCGGCCACGCACCCGCCTGGATGGCCGCGCGGAACACCGCGAACTTCGCGGTGAAGCCGGCGGTGAGCGGGATCCCCGCCATCGACAGCAGGAAGAGGCTCATGAGCGCGGCGGTCACCGGCGAACGGGAAGCCAGCCCCGCCCACTGGGAGAGGTGACTGGCCTCACCGTCGCCGTCACGCACCAGGGTGAGGACGGCGAAGATGCCGATGGTCGACAGGCCGTAGGCGAGGAGGTAGAAGATCGTGGCCGACAGACCCGAGCCCGTGCCGCCCGGCCCCAGGCCGATGACGCCGGTCAGCAGGAAGCCCGCGTGCGCGATCGAGGAGTAGGCGAGCATCCGCTTGAGGTCGGTCTGGGTCAGGCCCAGCACGGCGCCGACGACCATCGAGACGATGGCGACGCCGTAGATCAGCGGCCGCCAGGTCCACTCGCTGGTGCCGAACCCGACGTAGAGCAGCCGGAGGATGGCCCCGAACGCGGCCACCTTCGTGCAGGCCGCCATGAACGCGGTGACCGGGGTGGCCGCACCCTGGTAGACGTCCGGCGTCCAGGTGTGGAACGGGGCGACGCTGGCCTTGAACAGCAGCCCCACCACGAGCAGCCCGAGCCCCAGGACCAGCAGGACGTCCGTGCCGCCGGCCGTGGCGGCGGCGCGGATGTCGCGCAGCTGCACGCTGCCGGTGGCGCCGTACACGAGGGCGAGGCCGTACAGGAAGAAGCCGGAGGCGAAGGCACCGAGCAGGAAGTACTTGAGGGCCGCCTCCTGCGACAGCAGCCGCCGCCGCCGCGCCAGGCCGCTGATCAGGTAGAGCGGCAGGCTGAGCACCTCGAGCGCGACGAACATGATCAACAGGTCGTTCGCGGCGACGAACAGCAGCATGCCGCCGATGGCGAAGGTCGCCAGCGGGTACACCTCGGTCTGCACGCGCTCCGAGGTGGCGAGCTCGCGGTCGCGCGGGCTGCCGACCGGGACAGCGGCGGCGGCCACGAAGGCCGACCGCGCAGGGTCCAGCGACCGCTCGGCGAACAGCAGGATGGCCAGCGCGCCGAGGCCTGCGATCGTGGCCTGCAGGAACAGCCCGGCGCCGTCGACGGCCAGGGCACCGCCCGCCGTCACCTCGTGCGCGCCGGCCAGGAACAGGGTGCTGACGAGGGCGCCGACCGTGCCCACGAGGGCGACGGCCACCTGCACGGGGTGCCTGCTTTCCCGCGGCGCGAACGCCTCGACGAGGACCCCGACGCAGGCCGCGCCGAAGACGAACAGCAGCGGCGCCAGGTCGGCCAGCGACAGGTGCGGTGCGGCGATCATCGGTGCGTTCCTCCGGTTGCGGTGCCGCTGACGCCCACGTCGCTGAGAGTGGCGTGCACAGCCGGCTCGATCAGGCGCAGCAGTGGCTGCGGATAGACACCCAGGCCGATGATCAGTGCGATCAGGGGTGCCACGACGGCCAGTTCGCGGCGGGAGAGGTCGAGTACCCGGAGGCGCGAGCGGACGGGGGCGGGAGCGGTCACCGTGGCTGTGCCACCGCTGTGGGCGGATACCGGCTCGGGCGCTTCGGACTCCTCGAGCAGGACCCCACGCGGCGGCCCCTGCATCGTCCGCTGGTACATCAGCAGGATGTAGAGCGCGGCCAGGACCATCCCGACCGTCGCCAGGATGGTGAACACCGGCACTGCGTGGAACGAGCCGATCAGCACGAGGAACTCACTGACGAAGCTGTTGGTCCCCGGCAGTGACAGCGAGGCGAGACCGGCGATCAGGAACGCACCGGCCAGTAGCGGCGCCTTCGCGGCGACGCCGCCGTAGTCGCCGATCTGCCGCGAGCCACCGCGGGCGATCAGCATGCCGACGACGAGGAACAGCAGGCCCGTCGCGAGGCCGTGGTTGACCATGTAGAGCACCGCACCGGTGCCGGCCTCCGTCGTGAAGGCGAAGATGCCCAGCGCGATGAAGCCGAAGTGCGAGATCGACGTGTACGACACCAGCCGCTTCATGTCGCTCTGCCCCATGGCCAGCAGGGCCGCGTACAGGATCCCGGCGACGGCGAGCACGAGCACCGCGGGCGCGAATGCGCGCGAGGCGTCGGGGAACAACGGCAGGCAGTAGCGGAGGAAGCCGAAGGTCCCCACCTTGTCCAGGATGCCGACCAGCAGCACCGCGCCGCCGATCGGCGCCTCGGAACCGGCGTCGGGCAGCCAGGTGTGGAACGGCACCAGCGGCGCCTTGATGGCGAAGGCGATGAAGAACCCGAGGAACAGCAGCTTCTGGACGCCTGGGGTGATGTCCAGCTGCCGCAGCGCGTCGAAGGCGAACGTGCCGGCGCCCAGCTGGCTGTTGCTCACCACGTACAGCCCGATGACGGCGGCGAGCATGATCAGGCCGCCGACCAGGCTGTACAGGAAGAACTTCACCGCCGCGTACTGCCGTCGCGGCCCGCCGAAGCTGCCGATCAGGAAATACATCGGGACGAGCATCGCCTCGAAGAACACGTAGAACAGGAAGACGTCGGTGGCGGCGAAGACGCCGACCATCATCGCCTCGAGCAGCAGCAGCCAGGCGAAGTAGGCACGCATCGACCGGCCGCTGGGGAGCTCGTCGTCCCAGGAGGCGCCGATCACCACCGGCACGAGAACGCCGATGAGCAACAGCATCACCAGGGCGATGCCGTCCACGCCGAGGGCGAAACGCACGCCGAAGGAGGCGATCCAGCTCACCGAGGTGGTCAGCTGGAAGCGCGCCCCGCCGGCATGGAAGGCCACCGTGGCGAGCACGGTGAGCACCAGGACGAGGAGGCTGACCGCCAGGGCCACCTGCTTGGCCAGCAGCTCCCGCCCGCGGGGCAGCGCCGCGACGACGGCTGCGCCCGCCGCCGGGAGGGCGATCAGCACGATCAGGAACGGGAAGGAGCTCATCTCGCGGGTTCCTCGCAGACGTCGGGACGCGGCAGCAGGGCGGTCATCCCGCTGTCACCGCCAGCAGCGCCCCCGCGACGAGCACGGCGCCGCCGAGCATGCCGAGGGCGTACGTACGCACGAAGCCGGTCTGCGCGCGGCCCAGGCGCGCGGAGGAGCCGCCCAGCGTGGCCGCCATGCCGTTGACCGCGCCGTCGACGCCGCGGTTGTCGAAGAAGACCAGCGCGCGGGTGAGCCACTGGCCGGGGCGCATGAAGAGCGACTCGTTGACGGTGTCGGCGTAGAGCGCGTTGCGGGCCGCCCGCACCACGGGCGAGACCCGGGCGGGGGCGATCACCGGTACCTCACGCCGGCCGACGAACAGCCACGCCAGGCCGACGCCCAGCAGCATCACGGCGACCAGGACCAGAGTGAGGGTCAGCGGCGCGAGGACGTGCGTCGTCTCCTTCGGTTCACCGAACACCGGCGCCAGCCACGTGCCCAGCGGGAAGGCCCGCACCAGGGCGAAGCCCGCGCCGACCGAGCCGACCGCGAGCACGATCATCGGCGCCGTCATCACCGGCGGCGCTTCGTGCGGGTGCACGCCCTCCTCCCAGCGCGGCGGCCCGAAGAAGGTCATCAGCATCAGCCGGGTCATGTAGAAGGCGGTCAGGCCCGCGGCGAACACCGCGACGCCGCCGAGGACGTAGCCCAGCGTGTCGCCCCGGTCGAACGCCGCCTCGATGATCGCGTCCTTGGTCCAGTAGCCGGACAGGAACGGGAAACCGATCAGGGCGAGATAGCCCAGGCTGAACGTGACGAACGTGATGGGCAGCTTCTTCCAGAGCCCGCCGAACCGGCGCATGTCCACCGAGTCGTTCATGGCGTGCATGACCGAGCCCGCGCCGAGGAACAGGCCGGCCTTGAAGAAACCGTGGGCGTACAGGTGCGCCAGGCCTGCGACGTAGCCGGCCGGCCCCAGTCCCACGGCCAGGAACATGTAGCCGATCTGGCTGACCGTCGAGTAGGCGAGCACCTTCTTGATGTCGTCATAGGCGCAGCCGGCGATCGCGCCGATCAGCAGGGTGATCGCACCGATGAGCATCACGACGGTGCGCGCCGTCGGCGTGTGGTCGTAGATGGGCGCGCAGCGGGCAATCAGGTAGACGCCGGCGGTGACCATGGTCGCGGCATGGATGAGCGCGGAGACCGGGGTCGGGCCCTCCATGGCGTCGGGTAGCCACGCCTGGAGCGGGAACTGGCCGGACTTGCCGCAGGCGCCGAGCAGGAGCAGCAGGCCGATCGCGGTGATCGTGCCCCCGGCGAGGGTGCCGATCGAACCGAAGACCCCGGCGTAGGACGTCGTCCCGAGCTGGCTGAACATCAGGAAGATGGCCAGGGCCAGGCCGACGTCGCCGACCCGGTTCATGATGAAAGCCTTCTTCGCCGCGGTGGCGGCGGCCGGGCGCGTGTACCAGAACGCAATCAGCAGGTACGACGCGAGACCGACGCCCTCCCAGCCCACGTACAGCGCCACGAAGCTGTTGCCGAGGACCAGCAGCAGCATCGCCGCGACGAAGAGGTTGAGGTAGGCGAAGAAGCGGCGGCGCCCGGGGTCGTGCGCCATGTAGCCGATCGAGTAGATGTGGATCAGCGCGCCCACGCCGGTGATCAGCAGCACGAACGCCGCCGACAGCGGGTCGAACAGCAGCCCCGCGCGGACGTCGAGCGAACCGACGTTGATGAAGGTGAACAGGTCGACGCCGACCGACTTCTTGTCCAGCCCCGCCAGCTGGATGGTGCCCAGCAGACCGATCACGAAGGCGGCCACGACGGTGCCGGTCCCGAGCAGGTGGCCCCACCGGTCCGTGCGCCGCCCGCCCAGCAGCAGGATCGCGGCCCCTGCGAGCGGCAGCGCGATCAGCAGCCAGGACCAGGCGAGCAGCCCTTCAGCGGGCATGATGTCCACTCCGGATCCCCGTCAGTACTTGAGAAGGTTGGCGTCGTCGACCGACGCGGACCTGCGGGTCCGGTAGATCGACATGATGATGGCGAGCCCGACGACGACCTCGGCGGCCGCGACGACCATGACGAAGAAGGCCATGACCTGGCCGTCGACGGTGCCGTGGGCGCGGGAGAACGTGACCAGGGTCAGGTTCGCGGAGTTGAGCATCAGCTCCACGCACATGAACACCACGATGGCGTTGCGGCGAACGAGCACGCCGACGGCGCCGATCGTGAACAGCATCGCGGCGAGGACCAGGTAGTAGGTCAGCGTCATCGCGTCGGGCCTCCGTCGCTGGGAGCGGGGTCGAGGGTCCCGAGGGCGGCGTCGGGGCTGCCGAGCTGCTCCCGGCCGGTGGGACGGGGCATCTGGTCGACCTCCTGCGGCTCGAGGCCGGTGGCGAAGCTCTCCTCCGACACGGTGCCGTCCGGCAGCAGTGCCGGGACGGCGACCGAGTTGCCCCGGGCGAAGACGCCCGGCCCGGGCAGTGTCTGGGGCCTCGCGGTGAGGAAGCGGGCGCGGGAGAGCTCCTTCTGCGTCTGCCGGCTGCCGGGCTCGCGCTCGATGTGCGCCAGCACCATCGCCCCGACCGCGGCGGTGATCAGCAACGCGCTGGTCACCTCGAAGGCGAGCAGGTACCGGGTGAACAGCAGCTCGGCGATCGCCGGGATGTTGCCGTTGCCGTTCCGCGCGTTCGCCAGACCCGTCACCGGGAGGTTCTGGGTGGCCCGCGCGATGCCGGCGCCGACCAGCCCGGCGAAGCCGACGGCGAGCACGATGGCCGCCACCCGCTGCCCGCGGAGCGTCTCCACCACGGAGTCCGAGGTGTCGCGGCCGACGAGCATCAGCACGAACAGGAAGAGGATCATGATCGCGCCGGTGTAGACGATGATCTGCACGGCGCCGAGGAACGGCGCCTGCTGGACGACGTAGAAGACGCCCAGGCACAGCATCGTGTTGACCAGGAACAGCGCCGAGTGCACCGCGTTCCGGCTCAACACCATGCCCAGCGCCCCGGCGAGGGCGATCGGCCCGAGGACCCAGAAGACGACGGCCTCGCCGTTCCCCAGGTGCACGGGCGTGGCCGCGGCCGCGGCGAGCGCGTTCATGCCCGCTCCCCGAGGACCGGTTCGGCGGCCGACCCGGACTCGGGCACCCGCAGGTAGTAGTCCTTCTCGTCGTCGCCGAGCCGCATCGGGTGCGGCGGGGCCTCCATGCCCGGCAGCAGCGGTGCCATGAGCTGCTCCTTGGTGTAGATCAGGTCCTGGCGGTTGTCGTCGGCCAGCTCGAAGTCGTTGCTCATGGTCAGCGAGCGGGTCGGGCAGGCCTCGATGCACAGGCCGCAGAAGATGCAGCGCAGGTAGTTGATCTGGTAGACCGCCCCGTACCGCTCACCGGGCGAGAAGCGGGCCTCCTCGGTGTTGTCCCCGCCTTCGACGTAGATGGCGTCGGCCGGGCACGCCCAGGCGCAGAGCTCGCAGCCGACGCACTTCTCCAGCCCGTCGGGGTGCCGGTTGAGCACGTGCCGGCCGTGGTAGCGCGGCTTGGTGACCTTCGGCTCGAACGGGTACTGCTCGGTGGTCACCTTGCGGAAGATCTGCGCGAACGTGACCCCGAATCCCTGGGAGGGGGCGGGCAGCACGCTGTCGCGGATGGCCGGCCGGTTGCGCGGGCCGGTCGAGCGCTCGATCTCAGACATCGTCGTTCTCCTCGACAGTGGCCGTGCCGCGCCGTCCGGTGCTGACCACCGAGGCGCCGTCCGTACCGACCGGCTGGCGGCGCAGTCGCGGCGACGGGGGCACCTTCAGGTCCATGGGTGGAATGGGGAAGCCGCCCTCGGACCGGGTCGGTCCGCCGGTCGGGCGACGCCGCGGACCGGCCGGCGGCAGGACGTCGGGCTCGGGGTCCGTGGCGTGGACCCCGCCGGCCGAGGCCTCCTCGGCCATCAGGCGGGTGTCACGGTTGGCCGCGCGGCTGGCGATCAACAGCACGGCCAGCACCACCAGTGCGACCGGGACGCCCACGAACACGGCGACCTGACCGGTGGAGAGGTGCGCCTGACGGGACACCGTGCGCATCGTGGCGACGACGAGGATCCACACCAGCGCGGTGGGGACCAGCACCTTCCAGCCGAACCGCATGAACTGGTCGTAGCGCAGCCGGGGCAGGGTGCCGCGCAGCCAGATGAAGACGAACAGCGCGACGACGACCTTCAGGAAGAACCAGAGCATCGGCCACCAGCCGCTGTTCGCACCGTCCCAGATCGAGATCGGCCAGGGGGCTCGCCAGCCGCCGAGGAACAGCGTCGCGGCCAGCGCCGAGACGGTGACCATGTTGATGTACTCGGCGAGGAAGAACAGCGCGAACTTCAGGGACGAGTACTCCGTGTGGAAGCCGCCCACCAGTTCGCTCTCGGCCTCGGGGAGGTCGAAGGGCGCCCGGTTGGTCTCCCCGACCACGGCGACGACGTAGATGACGAAGGAGACCGGTAGCAGGACGGCGAACCAGCTCGGGCCCGTCACGTCCCAGCCGAAGAAGGAGAGCGTGTTGCCGTGAGCCTGCGCGGCGACGATGTCCGACGTCGACATCGAGCCGGCGTACAGGAACACCGCGACGATCGAGAGCCCCATCGCGATCTCGTAACTGACCATCTGCGCGGCGCTGCGCAGGCCGCCGAGCAACGGATAGGTCGAGCCCGAGGCCCAGCCGGCGAGCACGATGCCGTAGACGCCCATCGCCGAGCAGGCGAGCACCACGAGGACGCCGATCGGCGCGTCGGTCAGCTGCAGCGGCGTGCGCTGGCCGAACAGGCTGACGGTCGGCCCGATCGGGATGACGGAGAAGGCCAGGAAGGCCGGGATCGCGGCGATGACCGGCGCCAGGAAGTAGACCGGCTTGTCGGCCAGCGCCGGCATGATGTCTTCCTTGAACGCCAGCTTCAGGCCGTCGGCGAGGCTCTGCAGGTAGCCGCGCGGGCCGACCCGGTTGGGGCCGATCCGCTGCTGCATGCGGGCGACGACCTTGCGCTCGAACACGATCGCGAACAGCGTCATCACGACCAGCAGGGCGAACACCCCGACGATCTTGATGAGCACGATCCACCAGACGTCGTGCCCGAAATCCTGCAGCGTGGGCTGGGACGCCGCGGCGTGGAGGGTCATCGGGCGTCTCCCGAGGGAATCGAGGAGGTGGACAGCTGCACCACGCCACCGGGGCCGGTCCCCAGCGTGGACCTGACCTCACTGCCCGGCGAACGCATCGGAAGCCAGACCAGCCGGTCGGGCATGGGGGTGATCCGCACCGGCAGCGTGATCGAGCCGGTCGCCCCGTTCACGGTGACCCGCTCGCCGTCGGTGACACCGAGCCGCTGCGCGGTCTCCGCCGCGATCCGGGCCACCGGCGTGCGGGCGGTGCCGGCCAGCTCGCGCTCGTCGCGCTGCAGCGTGCCGTTGTCCAGCAGCTGCCGCCAGGACGCCAGCACGGCCTGGTCCGCCGTCAGGGACGGCGCGGCCGGCAGCGGGACGTCGAGGCCGATGCCCTCTCCCGGCCGGCGGGACGTCCCCAGCGCGGCGAGCTCGGCGCGGGCCGCCTCGGGGGTGGGCAGCCGCAGGTCGGCGTCCATCTCCTCCGCCAGTCCCTGCAGCACCCGCCCGTCGGGGAGCTGGCCTGTGCCGTGCAGCGTGGCGTCGAACGAGCGGACGCGCCCCTCCCAGTCGAGGTAGCTGCCGGCCTTCTCCGACGCCGTCGCCACGGGCAGGACGACGTCGGCGCGCTCGGTGACGGCGCTGGGGAACATCTCCAGGCTGACGACGAAGCCGGCTGCGTCCAGCGCCGCCTCGGCGAGGGCGGGGTCGGGCAGGTCGGCCGGGTCGACGCCGCCGACCAGGAGGCCGCCCAGCTGCCCGTCTCGGGCGGCGGTGAGGATCGCGGCCGTGTCCCGACCGGGGGTCGCGGGCACGTCGGCCAGGTCGAGACCCCACCGCTGGGCGACGTCCGCCCGCGCCGCGGCGTCGGCCACGCTGCGGCCGCCCGGCAGCAGGCCCGGCAGGGCGCCGGCCTCGACCGCGCCGCGCTCCCCCGCGCGGCGGGGAATCCAGGCGACGCGGGCTCCGGTCTTCCGGGCCAGCGTCACGAGCGCCGAGAAGGCGCCGGGCACCTCGGCCAGCCGCTCGCCGGCCAGGACGACGGCGCCCGGCTGCCGGAGCGCATCGACGGCGGCCCCGCCCCAGCTGCCCTCGGCGAGCGCGCGCAGCGACTGCGCCTCGGCGCCGGGCAGCGTCGTGAGCAGGGTGGCCTGCAGCTTCTCCGACGCGCGCGTGGCGAACGGGGCGAGGTCGAAGACCGCCAGGCCCCCGGTGCGCACGGCCCGCCGCAGCCGCAGGAAGACGATCGGCGACTCCTCCTCGGGCTCGAAGCCGGCCAGCAGCACGGCCGGCGCCGAGGTGAGCTGGTCGTACGTGACCGCGCCCCGGCCGGGACCGGTCCCGGCCACCCGCGCCTCGAGGAAGGCCAGTTCCTCGGCGGAGTGCGCCCGGGCGCGGGCGTCGACGTCGTTGGTGCCGAGCGCCACCCGGGCGAACTTGGCATAGGCGTAGGCGTCCTCGATGGTCAGCCGGCCGCCCGGGAGCACGCCGACCCCACCGCGCGCACGCGCGGCGAGCAGCCCCTCGGCGGCGGCGGCCCAGGCCTCCGGCCAGGACGCCGGGTGCAGCTCACCGTCCTCCCCCCGCACCAGCGGGGTGGTCAGGCGCTCGTTGGCGGTGGCGTAACGGAAGGCGAAGCGGCCCTTGTCGCAGTTCCACTCCTCGTTGACCGCGGGGTCCTCGCCGGCGAGCCGCCGGGTGACCTTGCCCCGCCGGTAGTCGGTGCGCTGCGCGCAGCCGGAGGCGCAGTGCTCGCAGACGCTCGGCTCGCTGCGCAGATCGAACGGGCGGGCGCGGAACCGGTACTGGGCGCTGGTCAGCGCACCGACCGGGCAGATCTGGGTGGTGTTGCCCGAGAAGTAGGACTCGAAAGGCTCGTCCTCGTAGACGGCGACCTGCTCCAGGGCACCGCGCTCGAACAGCTCGATGAAGGGATCGCCGGCCACCTGCTGGGAGAAGCGGGTACACCGGGCGCACAGCACGCACCGCTCGCGGTCGAGCAGGATCTCCGACGAGATCGGCAGCGGCTTGGGGTAGGTCCGCTTCTCGTCGACGAACCGGCTCTCGGTGCGGCCGTTGCTCATCGCCTGGTTCTGCAGCGGGCACTCGCCGCCCTTGTCGCAGACCGGGCAGTCCAGCGGGTGGTTGATCAGCAGCAGCTCCATCGTGCCCTGCTGCGCCTTGTCGGCGACGTCGCTGGTGAGCTGCGTCCGCACGACCATGCCCTCGGTGACCGGCACGGTGCAGGAGGCGGCCGGCTTGCGCTGGCCCTCCACCTCGACCAGGCATTGCCGGCAGGCGCCGACCGGTTCGAGGAGCGGGTGGTCGCAGAACCGCGGGATCTGGACGCCGATCATCTCGGCTGCCCGGATGATCAGCGTCCCTTTGGGAACGGCCACCTCGAATCCGTCGATCGTCAGGTGGACCGCGTCGGGCGGGGTCGCCGGGCCCGGGACTGCCGGGGCCGCCGCAGGGGCGGGCTGGGGCGTGGTCATGAGGCAGCTCCTACCGGCTCGAGCCGGAGCGACCGGCCCAGCCGGGCCTGCTCCTCCGGGGGCAGCAGGGCGACGTAGTCGTCCTTGAAGTACTTCAGCGAGCTCACGATGCAGCTCGTCGCACCGTCGCCCAGGGCGCAGAACGCGCGGCCGAGGATGTTGTCGCAGGTGTCGATGAGCAGGTCCAGATCAGCGGCGGTGCCGGTGCCGTGGACCAGCCGCTCGAGGATCTGGACGAGCCAGTAGGTGCCCTCCCGGCACGGGGTGCACTTCCCGCAGCTCTCGTGCGCATAGAACTCGGTGAACCGCAGGGTCGCCTCGACGATCGAGTCGGTCTCGTCGAAGACCATCAGCGCGGTGGTACCGAGCATCGATCCCGCCGCCGCCACCGAGTCGAAGTCCAGGGGAACGTCGAGGTGCTCCGGGGTGAAGTACGGCGTCGAGGAACCGCCCGGCGTCCAGAACTTGAGCTCGTGGCCGGGGCGGACGCCGCCGGCCATCTCGAGCAGCTCGCGCATCGTCGTCCCCATCGGGGCCTCGTACTGACCGGGGCGGACGACGCGGCCCGACAGCGAGTAGATCTTCGGGCCCGGCGACTTCTCGGGGCCGAACTCCTTGAACCAGTCCGCTCCGCCGCGGACGACGAACGGGACGCTGGCCAGGGTCTCGACGTTGTTGATGACCGTCGGGGCGCCGTACAGACCGGCGACCGCGGGGAACGGCGGCTTGAGCCGCGGCTGACCCCGATACCCCTCGAGGGAGTCCAGCAGCGCCGTCTCCTCGCCGCAGATGTACGCGCCGGCCCCGGCGTGCACCACGAGCTCGAGGTCGTAGCCGGAACCGAGGATGTCGCTGCCCAGGTAGCCGGCGGCGTAGGCCTCCTCGACGGCGGCCAGCAGCCGGCGGTGCGCATGCACGGCCTCGCCGCGCACATAGATGACGGCGAAGTGCGACCGGATCGCGTACGACGCGATGATCACGCCCTCGATGAGGGAGTGCGGATCGGCCATCATCAGCGGGAGGTCCTTGCAGGTGCCCGGCTCCCCCTCGTCGGCGTTGACCACGAGGTACTTCGGCATCGCCGCCGGACCGGTCGGGGTCTCCCCCGGCTTGGGCTGCGGGATGAAGCTCCACTTCATGCCGGTGGGGAACCCGGCGCCGCCACGGCCGCGCAGGCCGGAGTCCTTGACCAGGGTGACGAGCTCGTCGGGCGTCATGCCCAGCGCGGTCCGAAGGGCCGTGTAGCCGTCGAGCCGCTCGTACGTCGACAGCCGCCAGGACTGCTCGGCGCCCCAGCGGGTGGTGAGGACGGGGGTCAGGGGCATGGTGTCAGGCCTTCTTCTCGCTGGGGCCCTGTCCGGACGTGCCGGGCTCGGTCCCCGCAGGGGTGTCGGTGCCCGCGCGGCCGTTGCCGGTGTCGCGACCGGCCGGTTGCGGGGCGTCGAGGTCCGCCTGGGCAGCGCCGGCCCTCTCAGCCGCCTGCGCGTCGCCGCCCGACGGCGACACGGAGTCAGGCATCGGGGGCGCCGCCTCGCCACGCCGCTCGGCGAGGCGCAGCCCGATCAGCGTCGGGCCGAGCTCGCCGGCTGCGTCCACCGCGGCGGCGGCCGCGGCGGCGTCGGCATGCTGGGAGAAGCCGGCCAGCTGCCGGGAGATGCCGCGGAAGTCGGTGAGCGGCGCGCCGCGGGTGGGCAGCGGCTTCTCGCCGCGGCGCAGCGCCGCCACGAGCTCACGGGCGCTGTCGACGTCCTGCTGGTCGTAGAACTCGTAGTCGACGGTCACCACGGGCGCGTAGTCACAGGCCGCCAGGCACTCGGCGTGCTCGAGGGTGACGGAGCCGTCGGCCGCGGTCTCGTCGTGGTGCACACCGAGGTCGGCGGCGACCGCGTCGAAGATCCGCTGGCCGCCGAGAACTGCGCACAGCGTGTTGGTGCAGACGCTGACCAGGTGCCGGCCGGTGGGGCGGCGCTTGTACATCGTGTAGAAGGTCGCGACGGCGCCGACCTCGGCCTTGGTGAGCCCGAGTTCCTCGGCGCAGAGGCCGACGCCCTCCGGGGTGACGTACCCCTGGTAGCTCTGGACCAGGTGCAGCATCGGCAGCAGGGCGGAGCGCGGCACCGGATAGCGGGCGATGATCTCCCGCGCCTCGAGCCGGGTCTGCTCCGTCAGGGGCGGCAGGTCCGCCGGCGCGGGCTCCACCGGGCTCGAGTCGAGTCCGGTGACGGCCGTCCCCTCAGCCGATCCGGGCAGAGCACTCACGCCGCCTCCTCGCTGACGCTCGTCGACGCCGTTCGTGGCACTGCTCTGCTCTTGGCTGAGCTCGCAAGCTCGCTCATCTGTCAACACCACCCATCACGGGGTCGATCGATGCGACCGCCGCGATGACGTCGGCGATCATGCCGCCCTCGCTCATCGCGCCCGTCGCCTGCAGGTTCACGAAACTTGGGTCGCGCACGTGCACGCGCCACGGGCGGGTGCTGCCGTCGCTGACCACGTGGTAGCCGAGCTCGCCGCGGGGCGACTCGATCGGCACGTAGACCTGGCCGGCGGGGACCCGGAAGCCCTCGGTGACCAGCTTGAAGTGGTGAATCAGGGCCTCCATCGACTGGCCCATGATGTGCCGCACGTGGTCGAGGGAGTTGCCCATGCCGTCGGCACCGAGGGAGAGCTGGGCGGGCCAGGCGATCTTGCGGTCCTCGACCATCACCGGACCGGGCTCGAGCCGGTCGAGGGCCTGCTCGATGATCTTGAGGGACTCGTTCACCTCGGCCATGCGGACCAGGTAGCGCCCCCACGCGTCGGCGGTGTCGGCGGTCGGCACCTCGAAGTCGTAGGTGTCGTATCCGAGGTACGGGTCCACCTTGCGCAGGTCCCAGGGCAGCCCGGCGGCCCGCAGGATCGGGCCGGTGACGCCGAGTGCCACGCAGCCGGTGACGTCGAGATAGCCGACGTCCTTGAGCCGACGCTGCCAGATCGGCTGCCCGGTGAGCAGCCGGTGGAAGTCGGCGACCCGCTTCGGCATGACCTCGAGGAACTCGCGGATGTGCCCGACGGCCCCCTCGGGGAGGTCCTGCGCCAGCCCGCCGGGACGGACGTAGGCGTGGTTCATCCGCAGGCCGGTGATCTCCTCGAGCAGGTCGAGAACCAGCTCGCGCTCGCGGAAACCGTTGGTCATGCCCGTGAGGGCACCCATCTCCATGCCGAACGTGGCCAGGGCGACCAGGTGCGAGGCGATCCGGTTGAGCTCCATGACGAGCACACGGATCGTCTGCGCCCGCTGCGGGGCCTCGATGCCGAGCAGCTTCTCGACGGCCAGGCAGTAGCCGGTCTCGTTGAACAGCGGCGCGAGGTAGTCCATCCGGGTCACGAACGTCGTGCCCTGGGTCCAGGTGCGGTACTCGGTGTTCTTCTCGATGCCGGTGTGCAGGTAGCCGATGGTCACCCGCGCCTTGGTCACCGTCTCGCCCTCGAGGTCGAGGATCAGCCGGAGGACGCCGTGGGTCGAGGGGTGCTGTGGGCCCATGTTCACGACGAGGCGTTCCTCGCCGTGCGTATCGGCGCCGAAGGTCACGTCCCAGTCGCCGCCGGTGACGGTGTAGACGCGGCCCTCAGTGGTCTCGCGCGAGCCGGCCGCGTACGGATCAGTGGTGGTCATCGGTAGGCCCTCCGGGTGTCCGGCGGCGGGATCGTGGCGTCGTGGTACTCGACCGGGATGCCGCCGAGCGGGTAGTCCTTGCGCTGCGGGTGCCCGTCCCAGTCGTCGGGCATGAGGATCCGGGTCAGCGCCGGGTGGCCGTCGAAGACGATGCCGAACATGTCGAACGTCTCCCGCTCCTGCCAG
>JAODNN010000081.1 GCA_025465355.1 Blastococcus sp.
GCGACAGCTACCGGCTCAAGGACCGCGACCTCGGCCGCCCACACGCGGCCGCCACCGAAGACGCATGACCACGAGGGGGTCAATTTTCGGCCGTCGCTAAGGGGTCAACTTTCGACCGTCGTTGACAACGCGGGCGGGGTTGCAAGTGACGAGTAGGCCCACGACCTGGTCGAGACCTGACCGGGGCCGAGCCCGCCGCTCGCTGAGTTCGGCAGCAGGGTGTGGTCTTCTGTGCGTAGTCCCGCTACACCCGTGAGGTCGCAGCTCCGGACTGTCCGACCGTGCGCTACGGAAGGAGGCTGCTGATGAGTGTCTCCCGAAGCCACTGCTCGTAGCGCTGCGGCGACCAGCCCGAGGTGTCGCGCAGCATGAGGTGAACCTCCGGGGAGGTCAGCGTCCACACGATGGCGGCGGCTTCCGTCTCGGACATGCCGTTCCGCAAGGGGCCGTGCGCGGCAATCCAGGACACGACGGTGCGCATCGCCGCCCGGCGCTGTCGCAGCTGGATGTCCGCGCGGAGCTCGGCCGCCACGGGGTCGACGGCGGCGGCGCTGCGCAGAATGTCGTCCAGGGGGCGCACGCGCTCCAGTTGCGCGGTCGAGCCCGCGGCGAACATGGCCAGCTGAGTCCGCTGGTCGGGCTCGGCCCGCATGGCCTGGGGATCGGCGCGATCGAGCAGCGCGACGTCCTCGTCGTCGCCGCCCACGACGACGTCGAGCACCTCCTTGAGCAGGGCCCCCTTCGATCCGAACGCGCTGTAGACCGTGTCGGGGGAGACCTGTGCCCGCCGGGCGACGGCGGCGATGGTCGTCGCCGCGTAGCCCTGGTCGAGGAAGAGCTCCCGGGCGGCGGCCACGACGCGGCGGCGGGTCTCCCGCGCCTGCGCGTCGCGCAATGGTGAGTGGTAGCTACGAGTCCTCTTGACGGCAGTCCCCTTTCATCCGAGACTAACTTTATCTGATCCAGTTGCACTCGGACGGATCTATCCACGAATCTCGCCCGCCAGGAGGATGCGATGAGCACCATGACCGACCCGTCCGCCGCCCCGACCGCCGACGCGCTCACGGTGATGCGGCGGATGTTCGACGAGGGGTTCGCCACCGGGGACGGCGCCGTCGTGGACGCCGTCTGCTCGCCGGACCTCGTGGACCACCAGTTCGGCCTCGCGGGCTCCGGGGCGGAGGCAATCAATCACGTCAAGGCGGCGATCGCGGACGTGCACCGTGCCGTCCCCGACGTCTCCTTCACCATCGAGGACTCGGCGCAACAGGGCGACACGATCTGGGTGCGCGTCCGCGCCCGCGGCACGGCCACCGGCCCGTTCTTCGGCCCACCGAGTGGCCGCCCGGTCGATTTCACCGTGCTGGATGTCGCCCGTGTGGTGGATGGCCGCATCGTCGAGCACTGGGGTGTGCCGGACCGCTTCGCGATGCTCGCCCAGACCGGCGTGCTCGACCGGCTGAGCTGAACGCCGGGTTCCCATCGCGCTCTCACCCGGGCTCCTGCCCTTTGCGGGCTCCCCCGAGCGGGGACCGTCCTTTGGTGTGTCGTCCTTCCCCGCAGCCGGGTCGCTCGCGGCGCGTAGGGCCGGGCGCGGCGGGCGGTCGGACTCGTGTACGCCCGGTGACAACCTCTGATCACCACTCGCAGCGAGACGAGTGCCGACGACCCACCCGAACGGTGACGCTGCACCACCGGAACGGCAGCCGGACTTCCGCACATCTGTCACACCTTGCTGCCGAACTCACCGCGTCCCCCCCGACGGTGACAGTGAGATGGGGGTCAGCTCGTCTGGAGGTTGACGACCTCGGCGGAACGCTCCTCGGGCCGGCCGTCGAAACGCCCCTCGACCGGGCCTCTTGGCCATCAGCGTGCCTGGGGTGTACGAACGATCTTGGACAGTGACTCTCTGCTGAGGATCTGTCCATGCCAGGGCAGCGGCGCAAGTTCAGCCCGCAGTTCAAGGCCGAAGTCGTGCAGATGGTGCTGGAGACCGGCAAGCCCATCGCCGAGGTCGCCCGGGACCTGGGGATCAACGATGGCACGCTGGGCAACTGGCTCAACCTCTGGCGACGCGATAATCCGGAGCCCGTGCCGGACCTGAACCCCGTGGAGCGCGCCCGCGTGAAGGAAATGGAAGACGAGATCCGCCGGCTGCGGATGGAGAACGAGTTCCTGAAAAGGGCGGCGGCCTTCTTCGCGCGGACGCAGCCGTAGCCGAGCGCTGCGCTGTGATCGACGCGGAGAAGGCCAACTATCCGATCGCGTTCATGTGCCCGCTGCTGCGGGTGCCGCGGTCGAGTTTCTACGCCTGAACCGACCGGGTCGAGACCCCGACCCCGGGCCCTCGTCGACAACCGAGCGCGGCGATCAGTGCCGAGTTCGCCGACTCCCGGCAGACCTCGGGCTGTCGCCGGATCGCCGCCGCGCTCAACCGCAAGGGCATCGAGTGCTCGGTCGGGTTGGTCGCCGACCTGATGCGTGAACTTGGCCTGGCCGCGGTCCAACCGCGGGCCTACAAGCGCACCACCGTGCCCGGCAAGGAGCCGGTGGCGGCGCCGGACCTGATCGACCGGGACTTCACCGTGCCCGTGCCCGTGCAGCGGCTGGTCGGCGGCATCACCTACCTGCGGACCGGGGAAGGCTGGCTGTACCTGGCCACCGTCATCGACCTGGCCACCCGGTTGGTCGTCGGCTGGCAGATGACCGCACACATGCGCACCGCCCTGGTCACCGATGCGCTGCAGATGGCGATCGATGCCGGGCACGTCAGCGATGACGCAATCTTCCATTCGGGTCGAGGTGTGGCGACGACGAGTCGAATCCGCCCAATACACCTCGGCCGAGCTCGACGCATTCACCGCGAGGAATCGCATCCGCCGAAGCCGAGGAAGAACCGGTGTGTGCTGGGACAACGCCGCGCCGCCAAATCATTTCTTCGCGACCTTGAAGAACGAGATGTACTACCGGCATACCTTCGCGACCAGGGCGCGTGCCCGGTTCGCCATCGCCGAATACATCGAGGTCTTCTGCAACCGCGGGTCCCGAACGCTGTTCGGTGGCGGTTACGCGAGGCGTCGGAGGCGCTGGCACGCCGGTACCTTCCGACGCACCGAGCCCCACAGTCATCGACCGCGGGGCTCGGTCCTGGAGTGTCCGACGGCGGCGACTCGCTACATCCGCACACGCTTCAACGAGGTGGTCGGGTTCTGACGCCGGTCGGCCCCGAACCGGGCGGCGGTGATCCAGAGTTCGAGGGCTCGCACGCGGATCTTTGCGTCCGCACGCCCGTCAGGCCATCGGCCCGAGCAGTTCCCGGTACTCCTTCGGAAGTTGGGACAGCACGTGCTCGAACTCCCGTTCAGGGACCGCGTCCCGCAGGGTCGTCAGGACGGCAGCCGCGCCGGACCGCGCCTCGTCAGGCCCGACGTCGCCTCGATCCGCGACCCGACGCACGAACTCGTCGACACCGAAGCCCTGCGCCTCTTCCCGCTCGCCGAGCCGGAGCCAGTGCGCCAGCCCGTCCGGCAGTCTCATCGCGATGTCCTCGGCCTCGCCACCGCTGATCCGATCGGCAAGCGTCCGCAGCGTGGCCTGTACGAGTCGTTCCGCGGTGGCCTCGGGCACTCCCGCACGTCGTGCGACGGTGCTGATGAACGTCTCATGGTCCACGACGGAGCTCCTACGAGTAGTCGCGCGGGACCGCGACCTGCGGGTGCCGGTCCACGGGCTCGCACGCTAGGCGGGCTCGCCCGCCGCGGGCATCGGTCGCCCTGCCGATGTGCCAGCACGCCACGGCAGCGACCCGCTGTGTTCGGGTCGGCGAAAGCGGGATGGGTGCCGGCTCCGACCGGTGCACGGCACCAGCGTCATCGTGTGCCGACGAGCTGCCCAGACCCTGGGCGCCACACGCCCGTCGAACATGGCGGTCGTGCCGAGCGCGACCGGTGCGCTGTGTCGGCCCGGTTCGTGTCCTCGTGCGGCTGGCCGTCTGTGAGCTCAGACAAGAAGCCCCCTACGGCCGCAGAGCCGTGGGGGTTCATGTCTGTGTCCGAGGGGCGACTAGATGCATACGCACACGGTTGTCACCGCGGCATTCATCGTCCGCGTCGGGGTGGATATGAGATGGGGCCGCGACGCTGCGCGCCACGGCCCCATGTCCTTGCGTCAGACGAGGCGGACGTTCTCCGCCTGCGGGCCCTTCTGGCCCTGCGTGACGTCGAACTCGACCTGCTGCCCCTCATCGAGGGACTTGTAGCCGTCGCCGCCGATGGCGGAGTAGTGGCAGAAGACGTCGGCGCCGCCGCCGTCCTGGGCGATGAACCCGAAGCCCTTCTCCGCGTTGAACCACTTCACAGTGCCCTGAGCCATGCTCTTCTCATTCCGTGCTGGGGGTGTCTGGACCGGTAGACACCGGTCCCGGGTCGCCGCACCGACCGGCAGGACCGAGAGGAAACGTCAGGCAGAGACGACTGCGGACGTCCGAAAACGAAGCAGAGGCGCAACAGCGACCGAATACCAATCTACGCTGCTGGCCGCGCGGACCCTCGCATCTACTTCGGCCCGATCGTCGCGAGGCGCAGGAGGCCAACAGTTCCGCGTGGGGCCGCCTCGATGAAGGCGCGGGCGGCTGGTCGGTGCACGACGTGTGTAGTCACCTTCACCGAGGGGTCGAGCCCGGCGGCGTTCACGTGCGCGTCGAGCTCCTCCTGGGCCGCCTACTCGAAGTCGGTCAGCGGCGGCACGTAGCCGGGCTCCCATGTCTTCGGCTGCGGCGCGGTCATGATGCTCCAGACGCGGACGACGTGCAGTTCAGGTCGGCCCGCGCCGCCAGGCCCGCAGCCCACTGCAGCGTGTTCTGGGTGTGCTTCGAGCCGTCGAGCCCCACGACGATCCCGCCGTCGATCTCCACGATCTCGCGGACGTCGTCCGTTGGACTTCTCCTCGTCTCCGCTCCTGCCCCGGCCGACCCGGACGGCGGCGTCGCACCTGGAGCGATCGGTTGTTCGCGTCCGGAAAGGACCCCACACCGGTGACTGATCGCCGCGGCACCCAACTGCTGGGCGACCCGAGGCAGAGCAACTCAGCACCGGTGCAAAGGCTGCTTCAGCCACGCCGACAGGACGATCCCGAAGCTCCGTCCGGCCGCTCTGCAGGCTCGCCCTCGTCGCCCAACGACCGCATCAGGACGATGTCGACAGGGCGACCGCCAGGGCGAAGCCGAAACGGTGGCCACTCCCGCCGGGCGGCCCACCTTCTCGCGGGCCTCCGGCGCCATCGAGGTGACGAGCATGACCAGCAACGCAGCGGCGGCGAAGCCGTTCACCGCACCGATGAGTTCCCGGCCGAGCACGTCGGCGCCGTTCTCCTTCCTGGACGAAGTGCTGGAGGTCTGGCTGCTCAAATGCCGGGCAGATCAAGGCCGTGCGGGAGCGCAAAACCGTGCGCGATGCGGAGGCCGTCCCATGAGGACCTGTTCGCCGCGGGCACTCAGCTCGCAATCGGTGGCTACGAGCCTCCCCGGGAACAAGCCCGGTGGAGTGGCTGGAGGGCCAAGCCGAACGTGCGCCTGGAGGCGGTGCGCGCGTAGCGTGAGAGACGGCCCAGTCCCAGAGCCGCTGCCGCTCACGTCCTGCGGGCCGGCCGATCCGCTTTCATGTCGCTGGCGGAGCGAAGTCTCCGGTCCGGTTGGACCACCCCAAGCCGCCAACAGGCCCCGGGCCTGACCAGAGGGTCTCTTCGATCACGACGAGAGCTCACGGGGGGCGGACCTTCGATTCGGCCGAAGGGTGCGAGACGCCATGGCGAAGATCGCATCGGAACTGCTCGTGGAGCGGCTCGCGGATTGGGGCGTCGACACCGTGTTCGGGCTC
Source organism: Blastococcus sp. (assembly GCA_025465355.1). GTDB lineage: Bacteria > Actinomycetota > Actinomycetes > Mycobacteriales > Geodermatophilaceae > Blastococcus_B. The sequence goes on from JAODNN010000081.1 coordinate 5,874, forward strand.
CCGGGCGACGGCGTCAACGGGATCATGGAGGGCCTGCGCCGCCACCGGGATCGGATCCGCTTCGTGCTCGTCCAGCACGAAGAGGCCGCCGCGCTGATGGCCACCGGCTACGCGAAGAGCACCGGGCGGCTGGGGGTGTGCCTGGCAACCTCGGGCCCGGGCGGCATCCACCTGCTCAACGGCCTCTACGACGCCCGGATGGACCATGCCCCGGTCCTGGCCGTCACCGGGATGCAAAGCACCTCGCTGCTCGGCACCGGCTTCCAGCAGGAGGTCCACCTCGAGCGGCTGTTCGAGGACGTTGCCGAGTACAACGTGCTCGCCCAGATCCCGGTCCACCTTCCGACGCTGGTTGACAACGCCGTGCGCACCGCGCTGGCCCGGCGCACCGTGAGCCACATCACCGTGCCGGTCGACCTGCAGGAGTCCGACGCCGACCTGCAGCCCTACGAGGGCGGGCTCGGCCTCGGTCGTCCCCCGCAGACCGCGCCCGTGTACCTGCCGGCCCGGATCCTTCCCACCGAGGCGGCCCTGCAGCGGGCCGCCGACGTCCTGAACGGCGGGACCCGGGTGGCGATGCTCGCCGGCGCCGGCGCGCTCGGCGCCCGCGCCGAGGTGCTTGCCGCAGCCGAGTTGCTGGCCAGCCCGATCGTGAAGTCACTGCCGGGCAAGGCCGTGGTCCCCGACGACCACCCCCTCACGACCGGAGGGCTCGGGCTGCTCGGCACCCGGCCGTCGGAGGAGGCGATGGAGGACTGTGACGTGCTGTTCATGGTCGGCACGAACTTCCCGTACACCGCCTACCTGCCGGAGAAGGCGCGGGTGGTCCAGATCGAGGCCGACCCCACCAGGGCCGGGGGACGGATCGCGACCGAGGTTCCGCTCGTCGGCGACGCGGCCGAGACGCTCAACGCGTTGGTCCCGCTGCTGCGCCGAAAGGAGGACCGACGCTTCCTGGAGAAGGCCCAGCGGGGCATGGCCGAGTGGCGGGAAGGCATGGCCGCCCTGGAGAACCCGCAGCGCGAGCCAATCCAGCCGCAGTACCTGATGCGGGTCATCGACCGGCTGGCCGCCGACGACGCCATCCTCTCGACGGACTCCGGCACGATCGCTACTTGGGCCGCCCGCCACTTCGACATCCGCGGTGACCGTCAGTTCATGCTCTCCGGGAACCTCGCCACCATGGCGCCGAGCGTGCCGTACACGATCGCGGCTCAATGGAGCCACCCGGGGCGGCAGTGCATCGCGTTCGTCGGTGACGGTGGCTTCGCGATGCTCATGGCGGAGCTCCTGACCGCCGCCCGCTACCAGCTGCCGATCAAGGTCGTCGTCTGCAACAACGGGCTGCTGGCCCAGATCCTGTGGGAACAGATGGTGCTGGGCTACCCCGAGTATGGGGTGCGTTTCCAGGGGCCTCCGCAGTTCGCGCCGTGGGCGCAGGCATGCGGCGGCTTGGGGGCGCGCGTGGAGAAACCCGGCGACCTCGAGGGAGCCGTCGGCACGGCGCTCGCCTCGCCGGGGCCGGCCCTGGTCGACGTCGTGGTCAACCCGGACGAGCCGCCCCTGCCAGCCAAGGTGAGGTACCAGCAGGCCAAGGGGTTCGCGGAAGCGTTCCTCAAGGGCCACCCCAGGCGCACGGCGATCGCCTCGACGCTGTTCCGGGACAAGTTCGATCAGCTCAAAGCCTGACAGCTGTTCAGCCGGAGCCGGGCGGACCGGCCTGCGCGCCGAATGCGCAAACGGGGCCGACCAGGCGGCGAGTTGAGGTTCGGCTTGTCGGGGTCGCCTCGACCGGTACGGCGAACACTTCCCAGCCACGGCTTGCCGTCCCGAATGAGCCGGACGCAGCGAGGGAGCGCGTCGCCGACGCGCGGGGGCCGACGGTCTCGGCGCCCGAATGGGCCTGGATGATGCGCCCCTGAGCTGCCCTGCTACGGCGCCCGTGCCGGCGACGACGGGCGGTCGCGCAGCCGGGAAGACGCCGGGGTAGACATGTGGCGTGGCCGACGGCCTGGTGGAGTATCGCCGGAAGCGGTCCGCGTCGCGGACTCCGGAGCCGGTGCCGGCGGCGGGTCCCCTGCCGCGCGGCGGCGATGACACGTTCGTGATCCAGGAGCACCACGCCCGGCGGCTGCACTGGGATTTCCGCCTCGAACGCGGCGGCGTCCTGGTCTCGTGGGCGTTGCCGAAGGGCGTCCCCGACGACCCCAGGCGGAACCATCTCGCGGTGCACACCGAGGACCACCCGCTGGAGTACGCCACGTTCGAGGGCGAGATCCCGAAGGGTGAGTACGGCGGCGGCGCGGTGACCATCTGGGACCGCGGCACCTACGAGTGCGAGAAGTGGACCGACGACGAGGTCAAGGTCGTGCTGCACGGCTCGCGGGTCGCGGGCCGCTACGTTCTGTTCCGCACCGGCGGGGACAACTGGATGATCCACCGCATGGACCCGGCCGCCGAGCCCATGCCCGAGCTCATCAAGCCGATGCTCGCCACGTTGGGGGAGCTACCGCCGCCCGACGAGGACGCGCGGTTCGGCTATGAGATGAAGTGGGACGGGCTGCGGGCGGTGACCTACGTCGACCGGGGCCGGCTGCGGGTGCTGACGCGCAACGACCGGGAGGTGACCGGAAGCTATCCGGAGCTGCGGGCGCTCGGGGAGGCGCTGGGCGGCACCCGGGTGGTGCTGGACGGGGAGATCGTGGCGCACGACCGCGCCGGCCGGATCTCGTTCGCCGCGCTGCAATCGCGGATCCACCTGCGAGACCCCGCGCAGGTACGCCGGCTCGCCGAGCAGGTTCCGGTCACCTACCGCCTGTTCGACCTGCTGTACCTCGACGGGCGGAACACGACGGGATTGCCCTACACACAGCGCCGCGAGTTGCTGGAGGCCCTGGAGCTTCGCGGGCCGCGCTGGGACACCCCGCCGTACTCCAGGGGGAGCGGGAAGGATGCCCTGGCCGCCGCGAAGGAGCAGGCACTCGAGGGCGTCCTGGCCAAGCGGCTGGACTCCGTCTACGAGCCGGGACGGCGCTCGAAGAACTGGATCAAGGTAAAGATCGCCAACACGCAGGAGGTGGTCATCGGCGGCTGGAAACCCGGCAAGGGGCGACGCGCTGGCACCATCGGCTCCCTGCTGCTGGGCATCCCCGGCCCCGCCGGGTTGCAGTACGTAGGGCACGTCGGCACCGGCTTCACCCGCGCGATCCTCGAGGACCTGGACCGCAGGTTGCGCGCGCTGGAGCGCAAGACCTCCCCGTTCGTCGGCGAGATCCCCCCGCGCGACGCGAAGGACGCGCACTGGGTTACCCCGAAGTTGGTGGGCGAGGTGTGGTTCACCGAGTGGACCCGCGACGGCCGCCTTCGGCACCCGACGTGGCGCGGCCTACGGCCGGACAAGTCACCCGACGAGGTGGTCCGGGAATCGTGACGTGAGCCGTGATGGCTCTTGAGACCTGCAAGGCCCGCCTCGTCAGGCACCCTCGGGGCGGCGATCTTGTTCATGGGCTGCGGCGTTCGCGGCGTTGCCGACCGTCAGCGCCAGTGCGAGGTAGGACCGCGGGCGAGGGGAGCGGTCTGCTCGGCGCTGCGATCGGACCGCGCCCTCGCGCCGGACGGCTCTTCGAGAAGCTCGCTGTTTCGGGTGAGCACACTGCCGTGCCACTCGAACCAACTGATGCCCCCGTGTAACCCGGGCATCTCGGTCGGTCCCGCGATCTCGAGGGTGGACCAGTCGGGTGTCGCCCTGCCGGCAATCGCCATGATGCAGAGTTGGCCCCGCAGCCCGGCGGCGGCGCGTTCGCGGTCGTCGTAGGGCAGCGCAGCTGCCGCCTTGTAGGTGACTGCATCGAGGTCGTCGAGCGACGGTATCCGCGGCACCGTGTCGTCACGTTCTGCCCTCGTGAGGCGGTGCCGTCTCCACGGCTGTCTCTCGCCGCGCAGCACCAGTCGAAGGGGCTGCCGTCGGGGTTCCCGGGTCGGGGACTGCCGGCCCCCTGCGTTCGCCCATGGGCTCAGATGACGTGGAGGATCCACAGGAGGAGCAGGGTCAGCAGGGCCGAGACCGCCAATGAGCCGAGGCAGCCCAGCCTGCTGGAGAAGACGAGAAACACCACCGCTGGGTGCCCTGGCAAGTCGCTCTAACACCCCGAACCGACCTCCAGCGAAACCGGTCCCTCTCCGTCGGCCCACGCGCCCTGGGGCAGGCCGGCTCCGCTACCTTGGCGATTGGGACGTGGCCCTGGGCGTAGCTGATCACGCGCGGATGTTCTTGCCCCGGTGTAGGTCCTCGCCGCCGTGGTTGACGTCATCGAGCCGGTGCTGCGTGGTGGCGGACGTCGAAATCTCTCCCTTGACCCTCGACCGGCCCTCGAAGGAGGCGGAGCTACCCCTGAGTCGTGCGCGGCGGGCGAGTAGGCGCGGCGGGCCGTCACCGCGCCGCATGCACTCCGCCAGGCCCGCCACACCATGGCCAGAGCAGTGGTACATCCGCGAGAAGGGCCCACCGCGTGCCAGTGCCGTAACGGCCTCACCCGGTGGCTGCCATCAGCCCGTCCAACATCCCGTGCAGGTGGGCGGCGGCCTGCTCGATGTCGAGGTACTTCTGCTGACCGGCACGGACCTCCGCGGAGAGCACCCCGCACCGGTGCACCTTCTCGAAGTCGCCGTAGGGGAACTTGTAGTGGCTCTTGGTGTCCTCGTCGTGCTCGTCGTCCACAGCCAGGTACCAGCGGCCGTAGGCGGCCAGACCGTGTTCGTCGATGTAGCGGTTCTCGTCGGCCGCGCGGGGGCGGTGCTCGCTCCACGCGTCCCGGTCGTCGAGCACCACGCGGTGTGCCTCGATGAGGGATCGGGCGTGGTCATAGGCGCGCTGGTTCAGTTTCACGGCCACCTTGTGCCGGCTTTCTGCTGCGAGGCCCTGGCGGCGCTGTGCTCGCGCCCGCACTGCGGACCTGCCTCCATGATGGCAGGCTGGCCCGGTCGCCGGTCGTGTGGTGATGCGTGCGGGAGAGCAGGCGGCTATCGCCGAGCCCCCGTCGCTGCTGCCTCTCGGGCTGACCCGAGATGTCACCCGGCTCGCAGCCCTCTACGTCGTCTGCCGGCTACACGGCGCCGAGGTCCATAGCACCGTGGCGGATGGTCCGCTGCTGTCCACGCGTGCTTCCGACCAGTTCACGGTCGGGGCCGTCGGTGACCGCGACCGCTGCACCCACTCCGGGTAGGAGCGCCTTCCGGAGTCTGCGTCGAGGCGCCTCCTCGCGCCGGCACCGGCTGCAGGTCTGATGAAGTCTCGGCGCCGTGAGGCTGGGGCGACAGGCCGCAACCTCGCCGAGAACGCGTTGCGCAGCCGCGATCGCCGTCCGTGGCTCGTGCGGTGCTCGGGTGTGGCCGCGCCGCTCGCCGGCGCCGTCGGTCCTCGGTCCCTATGCTCAAGTCGTGTGTGCGCTCGCCGACCACAGACCGGACACGCGTCGAGACGGCGCGGTGCACAGGGTTGTGGTTGTCGGCGGCGGGTTCGGCGGGCTGGAGGCCGTCCGGAACCTGCGGGGACAGCATGTTGATCTCACGCTGATCGACCGCCGGAACTTCCACCTGTTCCAGCCTCTC
>JAODNN010000001.1 GCA_025465355.1 Blastococcus sp.
GCAGGGGTCCCCGAGCCGGTGGCGACCAGCAGCCCGACCCCGACGAGTGCCCCTCGGGCGACATTCCGGTGCACGCGGGTGGACCCGCGCGCGGCGGTACGACGGGTGGCCGACATCAAGCTTCTCCAGCGGTCCCGCGCCGACCGTCGTCGCGGGCCGGTCCGGAGTGTTACGGCCCGAGCGTCGCCGACCAGCACCGCAGTGGGCGGCACGCTGGTCCGTTCTCGTTCCGAATTCTCAGTGCTCTCGCTCGCCCCGCGTGCCCCGGCCCGCTCAGCCTCAGCCGACGCCGAGGTCGCGGGCGATCAGCATCCGCTGTACCTCGCTGGTGCCCTCGCCGATCTCCAGGATCTTCGCGTCGCGGTAGAAGCGCCCGACCGGGAACTCGTTCATGAAGCCGTAGCCGCCGTGCACCTGGGTGGCGTAGCGGGCGTTCTCCATCGCCATCTCCGAGCTGTACAGCTTGGCGATCGAGGCCTCCCGTTTGAACGGCTCGCCCCGCAGCATCTTCTCCGCCGCGCGGTAGTACGACAGCCGCGCGGTCGAGGCCCGCACCTCCATGTCCGCGATCATGAACTGGATCGCCTGGTTGCGGCCGATCGGGTGCCCGAACGCCTCCCGCTGCGCCGCGTACTTCACCGACTCGTCGACGCAGCCCTGAGCCAGCCCGACCGCCAGCGCGGCGATCGCGATCCGGCCCTCGTCGAGGATGGAGAGGAACTGCGCGTAACCGCGGCCGCGCTCCCCCACCAGGTTCTCCTCGGGCACCCGGCAGTCGCTGAACGACAGCTCGCGGGTGTCGGAGGCGTTCCAGCCGACCTTCGAGTACCGCTGACCGACGGTGAACCCCGGCGTTCCCGACGGCACGAGGATCGCGGAGATCTCCTTGCCGCCGTCCGGCCGCGTGCCGGTGACCGCGGTGACCGTGACGAGCCCTGTCAACGGGGAGCCGCCGTTGGTGATGAACGCCTTCGAGCCGTTGATCACCCAGTGCCCGTTCTCCAGGCGCGCGGTGGTCTTCGTGGCCCCGGCGTCCGAGCCACCGCCCGGCTCGGTCAGCCCGAACGCACCGAGCGCCTCCCCCGCGCACAGCCGCGGCAGCCACTCCTGCTTCTGCTCCTCGGTGCCGAAGCGGTAGATCGGCATGGCCCCGAGCGAGACGCCGGCCTCGAGCGTGATCGCCACCGAGCTGTCCACGCGGGCCAGCTCCTCCAGCGCGATGCACAGGTGGAAGTAGTCACCGCCCGAGCCGCCGTACTCCTCCGGGAACGGCAGCCCGAACAGGCCGAGCTCCCCCATCTGCCGGACGATCTGCGTCGGGAACTCGTCCCGCTCGTAGAACTCGCCGATCTGCGGAGCCACGACCTCGACCGCGAACTCCCGGACGGTCTTCCGCAGGGCCTCGGTCTCCGCGTCGAGCCGGTAGTCGAGCATCGCGTCACTTCTCCTGCTGCTCAGGAGCGGACGCCGGTGGGGTCACCACGGCCACCCGCTCGTCCAGCCGGACCGACTGGCCGGCCGTCACTCCGAGCTCGGTGACCGTCCCCGCGACGGGGGCGGTCAGCACGTGCTCCATCTTCATCGCCTCGACGACGAGCAGGGGGGTTCCCGCCGTCACCTCATCGCCCAGGGACGCCTGCACCACTGTCACCGTGCCGGGCATGGGCGCGGTGACCGCGCCGTCACCGGTGGCCGCGCCGGCCGACGACGCCAGCCGCTCCTGCTCGCGGAGGGCCGCCACGTGCCCGTCGGCGGCCAGCCAGACCGTGCCGCCCTCGTGCACGAGGAAGTACGAGGTGGTCAGCCCGTCGAGGGTCACCGTCAGCCGGTCGCCGTTCCGGAAGGCACGCGCCGGCACCGGCTCGCCGTCCCCCACCGACACCTCGGCCGCCATGGACCGGCCCCGCGAGCGCACCACGACGACGTCCCCGCCGGCGGCCTGCAGCCGGCGGACCGTCCAGGCCGGCTCGCCGAGCCGCCAGCCGTCGGGCACGTCCCACCGGTCAGCTGCGCCGTCGCCGGGTTCGGCCTCGATCAGCAGCGCCAGCGCGGCCGCCGCGAACACGTGCGGCGGAGGGGGCTCGGGCGCGGTGAGCTGCGCACCGCGGCGCTCGATCAGCCCGGTGTCCAGCTTTCCTGCCACGACGTCGGGATCGCGCAGCAGCGCCCGCAGGAATGTCGCGTTGGTCGCCACCCCGAGAACGGCGGTCTGCCCGAGCGCCCCGACCAGCCGGGCCCGGGCGGTCTCGCGGTCGGGGGCCCAGGCGATGATCTTGGCGAGCATCGGGTCGTAGTCGGTGCCGACGACGCTGCCCGCGGTCAGTGAGTTGTCCACCCGGATGCCGGGGCCCGACGGCTCGACCAGGCCGAGCACGGTGCCCGCCTGGGGCAGGAAGCCACGCGCCGGGTCCTCGGCGTACAGCCGCGCCTCGATCGCGTGCCCGTCGAGGGAGACGTCGCTCTGGTCGATCGGCAGCCGCTCACCGGCCGCGATCCGGATCTGCTGCTCGACGAGGTCCAGCCCGGTGATCAGCTCGGTGACCGGGTGCTCGACCTGCAGCCGCGTATTCATCTCCAGGAAGAAGAAGTCGATGTCCGCTCCCCGCCCACCACGGTCGGCGTCGACGATGAACTCGACCGTGCCCGCACCGGCGTAACCGACCGATGCGGCCGCGTCGACCGCCGCCCGCCCCATCGAGGCGCGCGCGGCGGTGTCGAGCAGCACCGACGGCGCCTCCTCGATCACCTTCTGATGACGCCGCTGCAGGCTGCACTCGCGCTCGCCGAGGTGGATCACGGTGCCGTAGTTGTCGCCGAGGACCTGCACCTCGATGTGCCGGGAGTTCCCGATGTACCGCTCGACGAGCAGGGTGTCGTCGCCGAAGGAGCTGCGAGCCTCCCGCCGGGCACCGGCGATCGCCTCGGCCAGCTCGGCCTCGTTGCGTACCACCCGCATGCCCTTGCCGCCGCCACCGGCACTCGGCTTGAGCAGCACGGGAAACCCGACGGCGACCGCCGCGGCGGCCACCGCGTCGTCGTCCATGCCGGGCTCGCTCCGGCCCGGGACGACGGGCACGCCGGCGGCCATCGCGGTCTGCTTGGCGCGGATCTTGTCGCCCATCGCCTCGATCGCCGCGACCGGCGGGCCGATGAAGACGACGCCGGCCTTCTCGCAGGCTCGGGCGAACTCGACGTTCTCCGAGAGGAAGCCGTAGCCCGGGTGGATCGCCTCCGCGCCGGTTCGGGCGGCCGCCTCCAGTACCCGCTCGATCGACAGGTAGCTCTGTGCGGCCGGCGCCGGGCCGACGGGGACGGCGATGTCGGCGAGCCGGGTGTGCAGCGCGCCCGCGTCAGCGTCGCTGTGCACGGCGACCGACCGGATCCCCATCGTGCGCAGCGTGCGGATCACCCGGACGGCGATCTCGCCCCGGTTGGCCACGAGCACGGTCTCGAACATGCTCAACTCACATCCGGAAGACGCCGTAACCGACGTCCTCCAACGGGGCGTTCGCGCATGCAGAGAGGGCGAGGCCGAGGACGGTGCGGGTCTGCGCCGGGTCGATGACGCCGTCGTCCCAGAGCCGGGCGGTGGCGTAGTACGGGTGCCCCTGCTGTTCGTACTGGTCGCGGATCGGCTTCTTGAACGCCTCTTCCTCCTCGGCGGCCCATTCCTCGCCGCGGGCCTCGATGCCGTCGCGGCGGACCGTGGCCAGCACGCTCGCCGCCTGCTCACCGCCCATCACCGAGATGCGCGCGTTGGGCCAGGTGAACAGGAAGCGGGGCGAGTACGCCCGGCCGCACATCGAGTAGTTGCCGGCACCGAACGAGCCGCCGATGACGACTGTCAGCTTGGGCACCCGTGCGCAGGCGACAGCGGTGACCATCTTGGCGCCGTGCTTGGCGATGCCGCCGGCCTCGTAGTCGCGGCCGACCATGAACCCGGAGATGTTCTGCAGGAACAGCAGCGGGATCTTGCGGCGGTCGCACAGCTCGATGAAGTGGGCGCCCTTGAGCGCCGACTCGCTGAACAGCACGCCGTTGTTGGCGATGATCCCGACCGGATGGCCGTGCAACCGGGCGAAGCCGGTCACGAGCGTCGGCCCGTAGAGCGCCTTGAACTCGGCGAACCGGCTGCCGTCGACCAACCGCGCGATCACCTCGCGGACGTCGTACGGCGTGCGCGAGTCCGGCGGGACGACGTCGTAGATCGACTCCGGCGGGTAGAGCGGCTCCTCGACCGGCTCGACGTCCCACGGGCGGGGACTCTTCGGGCCGAGCGTGCCGACGATCTGCCGGACCAGGTGCAGCGCGTGGGTGTCGTCGTCGGCGAGGTGGTCGGTGACCCCGCTGACCCGGCTGTGCAGGTCACCGCCGCCGAGCTCCTCCGCGGTGACCACTTCGCCGGTCGCGGCCTTCACCAGGGGCGGGCCGCCCAGGAAGATCGTGCCCTGGTCGCGGACGATGACGGCCTCGTCGCTCATCGCCGGCACGTAGGCGCCTCCGGCGGTACATGACCCGAGGACGGCCGCGATCTGCGGGATCCCGGCCTTCGACATCGTCGCCTGGTTGTAGAAGATCCGGCCGAAGTGCTCGCGGTCGGGGAAGACCTCGTCCTGCATCGGCAGGAAGGCGCCGCCGGAGTCGACCAGGTAGACGCAGGGCAGCCGGTTGTGCAGCGCCACCTCCTGCGCGCGCAGATGCTTCTTCACCGTCATCGGGTAGTAGGTGCCGCCCTTGACGGTCGCGTCGTTGACGACGACGACGCACTCCCGCCCGGCGATTCGCCCGATCCCGGTGATGATCCCGGCGGCCGGCGCCTCGCCGTCGTAGAGCCCGTAGGCGGCCAACGGCGAGAGCTCCAGGAACGGGCTGCCCGGATCGAGCAGCGCGTCGACCCGCTCGCGGGGCAGGAGCTTGCCGCGGTCGACATGCCGCTGGCGGGCGCGCTCGCCGCCGCCCCGGGCGACCCGGCGCAGCTGTTCGGCCAGGTCCCCGACGAGCGCCGCGTGCGCCGCGGCGTTGCGGGAAGCCGCATCGGCCTCGGCCGATACGGCCGGGCGAAGCACCGGGGCGTCCACGGGAGACAGGTTAACCGTCGTTCACTCCACGGGTCCAGCTCTTCATCATCGGAGTTAACGTGCGTTCACACCGGGGCTAGCATCCGACATATGACCTCGACGCGGGCGGGGCGTGGCCCTGTCTCCCAGGACACGGCACTGCACGCCGACGCCGACCGGCCGTCGCGCCGGGAGCAGATCCTGCAGGCGGCCGCGCAGCTGTTCGCCGAGCGCGGCTCCCGGGCAGTCGGGGTGGACGACATCGGCGCCGCGGTCGGTGTGACCGGTCCGGCGATCTACCGGCACTTCGCGAGCAAGGACGCGATCCTCGCCGAGATGCTCCTGCGGATCAGCGAGCGGCTGCTGGCCGGCGGCAGCGAGCAGGTGGCCGGCGCCGGCGCCGACCCGGCCGCCCAGCTGCGCGCGCTGATCGCCTTCCAGGTCGACTTCGCCCTCGACAACCCGGCGCTGATCAGCGTGCAGGACCGCGACCTGGGCTCGCTCGCCGACGCCGACGCGGCACAGGTCCGCCGGCTGCAGCGTCGCTACGTCGAGGTGTGGGTGAGCGTGCTCTCCCGCCTGCACCCGGGGACCGACGCGGCGACCTGCCGCGCGCGTGCGCACGCCGTCTTCGGACTGATCAACTCCACCCCGCACAGCGCCGGACGGCTCGGCCGCCCGGCGATGGCGACGCTGCTCACCGACATGGCCTGGGCCGCCGCGACCAGCTGAGCGTCAGCCGCCCTGGAACGGCGGGGTCTCGAGCGCCAGGCACTCGGTGGCCGCCGCGTCGAGGTCGGCCGCGCTGCCCGCCGCGGCCGGGTCGACCCACGAGGTCTCCACGATCGTCACCGTCGACCCGGACACCGCGCTCGCGTACTCCTCGTTCGGCAGCCCCGTCGGGCTGCCCGTGTAGCGCACGCCCTCCCGCAAGAGGTTGCTGACGTTGCCGCTGCCGTTCCGGTCGGCCAGTGCCCGCAGCTGGCGGGCGGTCGAGGTGTCGGGCATCCGCACCCGGATCACCGAGACGACGACCTGTCCGCCCTTGAGCTGGGCGGAGTAGAGCGCCCGGGAGAGGCCGGTGCACTGGGTGGCCTGCAGGAAATCGCCCACCTGTCCGTAGGCGTGCCCGGCGCAGGCGGCGTCGACCTTGACGGCCTGCGCCGCGTAGGAGACGCCGGACACCTGCTGCACGGTGCCGGGCGTCGGGCCGGCCGCCGCGTGGTGCGCAGTCGTGTTGGCCCCCCTGCCGGACGGACCGCCGGAACCGGCACGCAGCACCAGCCAGCCGCCGACACCGAGGACGAGGACGACGGCCACCGCGACCGCGACCAGCAGAGCAGTGCGGCGGTGGTTCGCCGGAGCACCCGCACCCGAGGGCTGCTCGATGGACTCGTGGACCAGGGGCGCTTGGCCCCAGGAGGGCGGGGCGGCCGCGGGCGCGGCGGGCCGCGCGGGCGGCGGCTGCGCGAAGACCGACGTGCGCGGCGGCCCGGAGGGATCCGAAGCCGGCTCGGCGTGGGCGAACAGCCCGCCGATACCGCCGTCGTCCGGCACCTCCTCCGGCCCGTCGATGGCGACGGTGTCGCGGGTGGGCGCCACCTCCGCGCGGGGGGCTGTGGCCGCCGGCGTCGGTACCGCGACCGTCGGGGAAACCGGAGCCGGCGGTGGGGTGGACGGCGGGGCGGGGGGCGCCGGAGCTGACGTCGCAGCCGGTGCAGCTGACGCCGTGGGCGGCGGGGCGTCAGCCGGCGCAGGGGCAGGGGCAGGTCCGGCCTCGGCCTCGGCCGGGGCAGCCGACGCGGCCATCACGGCCATCGCGGCCGGCGCCATCAGCCCGGGCCTGCGGAGCACGTACGGGGAGTACGGGAAGCCCTCGCCGTTGAGCTCCTCCACCACCGGTCCGCGGCCCTGCAGGCCCAGCGCCTCGAGGCCCGCGCGCACGTCGGCCGTCGTCCAGAGGCGGGGGTTGTCCACGCCGGTGTACCGGGAGGACCGGGCGATGCCGAGCAGCAGCGACCGGGTGTCCAGCAGTGCTACCTGGTCACCCTCCCCGAGGTCGCCGTCGGCCGGGGCCAGGCCGGTCACGTCCCCGACGAGGACAGTGAGCCGCGCGATCCGCCCGGGTTCGAGGCCGGCGGAACGCAACCGCACGGCGATGTCCATCCCCGCCCGCATGAGACCGTCAAGCGGGGTGGATCCACCACCGGAGATCTGCAGCACCTCGCCGGGCCGTCCCTCGGGGCCGATCGTCCAGGAGCCCTCGGGCAGCGCCGTCACGACACCGGACTGGCGCACGACCTCGGCGATCCGGATGACGGCCACGCCTTCGGGCACGAACAGCACGGCGTCGGAGAGCCGGCGGTTGAGCGGGCCGTCGGTGAGCGGGATCGACGCCACCACGGCCGCCCGGACGGCCCCGCCGGTGTCCCAGCGAGCCAGTTCAGCGAAGAGCGCTCGCTCACCCGCCGTCTGCAACGGCGTCGGGGTGAGTGCCAGCACGTCGTCCTCCGAACGGTCGGGAACTCGAGGTCAGTGGGCGCCGACGGCGGAGCGGCACGCACCGTGGCTGCCGGTGGGCGGACGGACCCTGCGCGGCAGCCGCCTTCGACGCTACGTCATGTCGGGAAAGGTGCCCGCCTTCCGCGCCGAGGCGCGGCCGGATCAGATCGCTGCGGCCGGCCCCACCTGCGCATCGGCCGCACCGGGCTCCGCGGGGCTCTTCCAGCGGGCCAGCCAGTCGCTGCGGGCCAGGACGTCGACCGCGGTCCACAGCAGGCCGAAGCCGACCGCGACGGGGGGCGCCGACCACCAGTTCCACGGCGGCAGGATGCCGAGCGAGTCCTGCCCGACCGCCGCGCAGTAGACGGCGCCGGCGACCAGAGGCCCGGCCGCCCAGCCGGGCACCCGGTAGGTGACCGCCAGGTCGACCAGCACCGCCCCGACCAGGAGGACGAACGGCACGTCGGAGGGCGGGAAACCGGTCGCGACCAGCGCCAGCCACATGATGCAGCGGTAGAGGAGATAACTGCCCGCGAGGATGGTGGCCGTCCATCGCAGGCCGACGACCTTCCGGGCCACCACGAGGGTCAGCAGACCGGCGCAGATCATCCAGGTGGGGTGCACCCACGAGGGCACCGGCAGCATGAAGGACGTCGGAGTCTGGCCCTGCGACCGGGCGAAGTCCAGCAGCGAGGGTTCGGCGGTGGTGTGCCCGGCCCGGTAGGCCGCCAGGGACAGGACGCCGTACTCCTGGTGCTGATTCGGGAAGAGCACGTTCTCGAAGAAGAAGAGCCACAGCCCGAGGAAGATCAGGTTGCGCGTCCGCCCCGGCGCCGCGTGCAGCCACCAGCCGCGCAGAGCCCCGGCGAGCATGATCGCCGTCCCGAGGTAGAGCAGGCCGTGACTGGGGCTCCAGCTGGTGATGTCGAGACCGTTGATCCGGTGATTGACGATGTCGATCGGTACCGCGGTCAGGAACAGTCCGATCCCCCACTGCATCAGCCGCAGAGCACGTCGGTCGACGCCGTAGCCCGTGTAGCTGTGGAAGATCACGAGGGCGATGACCACGGCGGTGCCCGCGGAGTTGAGCAGGTGCGGCGGGGCGAGGTCGTCGCGCAGCCAGCGGAAATGCCACGACACGTCCCAGGACGAGCCGAGCATCTTGAGCAGGAAGGCACCGAGCCAGGCGGTGTAGATCCAGCGCAGCTCGGTCTGAGTGGTCCGCCGGCCGGGGTGGCCCGGGGTCATGTAGGCGAGCCAGAGCCACCGGATCGTCGCGGCGGGGTGGACGAGCGCGGCAGGCAGTGAGCCCGGTGCCGGCGGCACAGCCACGGCGGAGGACGGTGCAACGGAACTGGGCACGGCGGATCTTCCTCGGCTCGGCGGACGGTGCCGACCCTAGCGGCGGCAGACGCCGATTCCGACCCCGTCGAGGCGCACCGCCGCGGGCAATCCGGTGACGGCCGGACACCCGGGACGAGCCGAACCGCCGGTGCGTACTGTCGGGCGACGTGGCGGAGAGCGCGGGAAACCTGGTCTGGATCGACTGCGAGATGACCGGGTTGGACCTGGATCGGGACAAGCTCATCGAGGTCGCCGTCCTGGTGACCGATTCCGAGCTCAACGTCCTCGACCCGGGCCTGGACCTCGTCATCGGCGCGGACGACGCCTCGCTCGACGGCATGGACGACGTCGTCCGGGAGATGCACGCCAAGTCGGGGCTCACCGACGCCGTCCGCGCCGCCACCCTGACGGTCGCCGAGGCCGAACAGCAGGTGCTGGCCTACATCAAGCGATTCGTGCCGGAACGCCGGACGGCGCCCCTGTGCGGAAACTCGATCGCCACCGACCGCGGGTTCCTCGCCCGCGACATGCCCGAGCTCGACGATCACCTGCACTACCGGATGGTCGACGTCTCTTCGGTGAAGGAGCTCGCCCGGCGCTGGTTCCCCCGGGTGTACTTCGCCCAGCCCCCCAAGGGCCTGGCACACCGGGCGCTGGCCGACATCATCGAGTCGGTCCGCGAGCTGGCGTACTACCGGCGCACCCTGTTCGTGCCGGCACCCGGCCCCAGCGGGGCCGAGGCGAGGGGCGCCGCGGACGAGGTGGTCACGTCCTTCGCCGACCTGCTCGCCGCCGGTGACGCAGGTGCGGAGACCTCCTCGGCCCCGGCCGCGTCGGAAGGCTGACGCCCTCCGGTATCGTGGTCGCGTTCCCCCACCGGCGCCGGTTGCCGGGCGGGCGACGCGGTGGGTGTAGCTCAGCTGGTAGAGCACCAGGTTGTGATCCTGGGTGTCGCGGGTTCGAGCCCCGTCACTCACCCCACGTGAAGAGGCCCTGGTCAGTTCGCTGACCAGGGCCTCTTCACGTTTCCGGAGCCGTCGGCCACGGCGATCGGCGCCCGGTTGCCCAGGTCGAGGAGAAGCTGCGCCGGGAGTTCCCGTCCGTCCGGGCGCAGTCGTACGGCTGACGGGACTCAGGGTTGCTCGCCGCGGTAGCTCCACGCGGTCGGAAAGTGTCCGATGCCGATCGCGCGGCAGGCCTTCTGGGCGGCCATGCTCACGGCTTCGGTGAAGGTCGGGAAGGCGAACTGCATCTCGGCCAGCTGCTCGACGGTCATGCCCGCGCTCATCGCGGTGGCGACGACCTGGACGGTCTCGGCGGAGTACTCGCCCAGCACGTGCGCGCCCAGGACGCGGTGGCTGGTGCGGTCGGCGATGAGCTTGCAGAACCCGTCGGCGTGCCCGTCGGCGACCGGGCGCAGCAGATCGCCGTAGCGGGCGACGCCGATGGCGAGGTCGTGGTCGCGGGCGGCCTGGGGTTCGGTCAGACCGACCGCGCCGTACTCGGGGTCGGTGAAGCTGCCGACAGGCACGACCTCGTAGGCGGCCCGGCGGGTGGGACCGCGGACCGCGTTCCAGGCCACCAGGCGCCCCTCGAGCCGGGCCATCTGCACCAGCTTGGCGCGCCCGTTCGCGTCGCCGACGGCGAAGACGTCCTCCACGTTGGTGCGCAAGAAGTCGTCGACCGGGATGGCCGTGCGGTCGCGGATGATCCCGGCGGCGTCCAGGTCCAGGCCGTCGAGGCTGGCCGGCCAGCCGACGGCGGCGAAGACCGCGTCGACCTCCGCGCGCCCCTCCTCGGCGCCGCGCGCGTACCGCACGACGATCCGGTCACCGTCGGCCAAGAGCCCGGTCACCCGGGTACCGGTGCTGATCTGCATGCCCTGGGCCTCGAACGCCCGGTGCAGGGCCGCGGAGACGTCGGGGTCGGCGGAGGCCAGCAGGGTGGGTCCGAACTCGAGGATCCGGACCGAGGCGCCGAAGTCGTCGAAGATCGACGCGATCTGGCATCCGGTGTCGGCACCACCGACCACCGCAACCGCGCCGGGCAACGCCTTCATGGTGCGCAGATCGTCGTAGGTGAGCGCGAGGTGGCCGCCGGGCACCGGCAACGGGGCCGCATGGCCACCGACTGCGACGATGACCCGGTCGCCGCGCCAGCTGCGGCCGTCGTCGGCACGGACGGTGTGCGGGTCGGTGAACCGCACCGGGCCCAGGTGCTCGATCAGGTCGATCCCGAGACCGCGCATCAGGCCCGCGAGGTCCATCGTGTCGTGCGCGTAGTGGGCCACGCGGGAGCTGTTGGCCAGCACGGCGTCGAGGTCGAGGGTCGGGCGGGGGCCGCGCAGGCCGAACTGGTCCCAGGAGGACCAGTCACGGACCAGGCGGCCGGCGCGGGCCAGGGTGCGCACCGGTGCCGGCCCGCGGTTGAGGCTGGTGCCCCCGACCTGCTCGGCCTCGAGCAGGACGACCTCGGAGCCGAGCTCGCGCGCCTGCAGCGCGGCGGAGGTGCCCGCCGGTCCACCACCGATCACCAGCACGTTCACGGGGCCTCACCGTTCATGGTGCGATCACCGGCCCTGGATGGGCAGTGCAGGGCGCCCCGGTGCCGCCCAGACCGTCGATGCGCAGGAGCCGCCGGAGCAGATCCGCGCCACCGGCGGCGCCGCCGCGCCCTCGCCGGTGGTCACGGTCAGGCCATCTCCACGATGACCTTGATGTCCTCCGGCTGCCGCTGCAGCCCGGCCTGTACCTCCTCCAGGCCGACCCGGCGGGTGATCAGCTCCTCCAGCCAGCCGCGGTCGGCGGCCGCGAGCTCCTTCGCGGCCCGGTAGTAGTGCCGCCGGTTGGCGTTGACAGAGCCGAAGATGACCAGGTTCTTCAGCACCGCCTGGGTCGCCAGCGCCGTCGCCGACGCCTCGATCGCCGCCGCCGGTCCCACTCCGGTCAGGCAGACGATCCCTCCGGGGGACACGTTCGCGACCGACTGCTGGACCAGGCCCACCACGCCCGTGCATTCCAGCACGATGTCCGGTTCCAGCCCGACGTCGGCGATCCCGCCCGTGTGATAGATCGCGCCGAGCTCCTTGACCAGATCCGGCTTCGGCCCGGCCTCGACCCGGTCCAGCACATGCACCTCGAGGCCGTGCTGCACTGCGATCAGCGCGCCGAGCAGCCCGATCGGGCCGGCGCCCACGACCAGCACCGTCTGCGGATCCCAGAAGGTGCGCCGACCGATGCTGGCGATCTGCTCCCAGGCCTTCGCCACCACGGTGGTCGGCTCCAGCAGCACCCCGAGCACGCCCAGCGCTGGATCCACCCGCACCGCGTACTCCGGCTCGATCCGCCAGCGCTCGGCCATGAACCCGTCGACGGCCTTGATGCCCCGCTCGGTGTAGTCGCCGTTGGAGCACATGTCCCACTCGCCCACCGCGCAGTTCGGGCACGGCGCCGGGTCCGGCCGGCGCACGATCCCCACCACGTGCTCGCCCACGTCGAACCCGCTGGCCCCCGGGTCGACCACACGGCCGAGGGACTCGTGGCCCAGGATCAGCCGGTCATCCCCCGGCGGCGACCATCCGTAGCTCCCCTCGGCGATCTCGGCATCTGTACCGCAGATCCCCACCGCCAGCGCCTCGACCAGCACCGCTCCCAGACCCACATCGGGTTCGGGCACGTCCTCGACCCGCAACGACCCCGCGGTTCCCGGCACCACCGTCACCGCGCGCATACCGCCCCCCATGAGCCAATCGCCACCCGGTCCACCGACGCTCCGATCCGAGGGTCTGAGCCGGGCTGGGGAAAGACCTCATCCTCGGCGGATGAACCTGGCGCCGGCGACACGGTCGTCTGCCCGACCGCTTCGGCCACCGCCGGGCGATCCTGGGCATGGTCCCGGTGTGGAGCCTGGCCACGCTCGCCTCGACGCTGACCGCCGGCTACGGCCAGTTGGTCACCGCCCGATCCTCGACGCCGCGCCTCCCCGGAGAGCATCGCGGCTCGGGCCTGACATCGGCGCTCCAGCGTGTCCGCGATGGGCACCGGCCGTGCTGGGCACCCCGCGGTCAGCGCGCTTCCTTCGGCTCGCCGCCGTGCACTGTGATCGCGTAGATCATGAAGACGTCCAACGCGATGATCAGCGTCGACGCGAACGGGGAGGCTGGCATGAACAGCAAGTTGACGATGGCACTGAGCGCAGCCACGGCGACGCCGACCACGCGGGCGACCATGCTGCCGAAGACCAGCCCACCGCCGGTCACCAGCATCACGATGCCCAGGATCAGGTGGACCCAGCCCCAGGTGTTGTAGCTGGCATGGACGGCGAGGTTGCGGGCGGGAACCGTGTAGTAGCTGGACGCGAGCGCGACGATGCCGGTCATGATCTGGAACAGCCCGACGAGCCCCAGCAGGCCGCCGGCGAACCACCCCCAACCGGAGAAACCGTCCTCGACCATCGTCGAGTAGCCCGCGCCGGTGCCGTCTCGTCGGGGCGCGACCTGGGTGACAGGCTGCGAAGCACGAGGCAAACCGGGCTGTCGACCGGGAACATCGGTGCCTGGGAGTTCGGCCATGCCAGTTCTCCTCGTGATGCACCCAGGGCGCCTCAGCCGCGCCCACGGGAGACGGTCGCTGATGAGGCGAGAGTGCCCCGCGCCCGCAGGCATGTCCTCCTCCTGTACGGGTGAGATGGCGGACCGGTCCGCGGCGCCGCGCTGCTGCTTGCCGTCGGGGTTGCCGCTGCGCTGGTGCGGGATGCACCGGGCCGTCACCCAGCTCTTGAGCCAGGTGTCGTTGATGTCAGCACCTGCGCCACCCCAGGCGAGGAGGGCCGGCGCCGACGCATGAGCGCGGAGTCAGCGACGCCCGATGACGGTCTCGCAACCTGCGCATTCGCCGGGCCACCAGGCCCGGGACCGGCCTCAGTCGCGGGTCCGACCCGGACGAGGGCGGCGACCCGGCATGCTGGCTACCGCGGGTGCGCCCGCCCGCCTGCGGCCGGCCGACCGACGCCGACCCGCTGCCCGACGTGCGAGGAACTCCTCGAGGCAGCGTGAGCCCCGCACTTCGGACGCGGGCGTGCGGAGACCGACGACGACTTGGATCAGCCGTTGTCGTCGGACTCCCACCTGCGAATGGGACGCCCGGCAGTCGGAAAGATGCCCGTCATGGACCCCGCCATGCTGCTGCGCACGGCCGCCGACAAGATCTACGACCTCGCCAGCCGAAGCACCGGCGGGGACTGGCGGTTCGGCGGCCTGCTGGCCAGCCGCCCCGAGGTGATCGCGCACCGCGTCGACGGTTCGACCGAGCACGTCGCAGAGGCCCGCTCGGGCAGTGCCGACTGGATCGTCACCCTCTCCCCCGCAGTCGCCGGCCCCCTCGTGGCGTGGCTCAGGGCGGCCGCGTCCGAGCCCACGCCGGAGGCGATAGCACTCGCGCGCACCCTGCTCGACCGGCTCCGCTGACCCCCGTTTCAGGCGCGCGCACGCCACTTCCCGTTCACCGGCCATCAGGCCGGGGAACCGGCCTCACTCGCGGGTTCGAGCCCCGTCACTCACCCCACACGAGAATGGTCCCGGTCAGGGGACCGCGACGCCGCCCGGCGGGACGACGACTGGCGATATCTGGTCGCACGGCACGAGAGCGACGACCTTGCCGGCGACGACGCAGTACTTCGAGAGGTCCAGGGGCGGCACGTTGCCGAGCAGCCCGGACAGCAGACCACCCGACGGGAGCAGTGAACCGGTGAGCGGGCTCCCGGCGCCGGGCTGGGCATTCGCCGGCCCGCTTGTTCCGCCGCCTCCGAGCGGTGCCGCGGGGCCGATCGGGCCCGGGCCGGCCGGATCCGGCGGCGGGGCGGCGGGCGCCTCCGGGAGCACCTGCTGCGCCTGGAAGTGCGGCGGGTCGGGGACCGGCGGACCGGGCGTCGCGTGGGTGATCGGGGGTGGCCTCGCCTGAGCCTGCTCCATGATCGACGGAAAGTCGCCGAGGTACCGGGGGCCCTCGCTATTCACGCTGTGGATCACGCCGTAGCCGGCAGCAGCCACGACCGCGATCCCGAGAACTACCCGTGTCGGCGTCATGACTCCCCCGGGGTCGGGCGCACCGGGCCGTCCCCGCTGGCCGGTCCGCTACCCCCTCAACGAGGGACAGTGGCACAGGTCACGGCACGGCGCAGTCCGGCCGTACCCGGATCCCAGTCGTCACGCGTCGTCGTCCCGACTCGGACTCTTCGGTATTTCGACCAGAACTGGCCACCTTGCGCGTGGACCGCCGTAGCGTTGACCCCGGTGTCGGCGACCTCTGCCCGGCACCGGCGCCGAGCCACGGCACCGCTGTTCCACGGAGCCGGACCGCCGGTTCCCGTGGCCGCCGCGACGGCAGCTCTCGACCGGTGAGTCCTCCGTACGAGCTTCCCCATCGGTCGTCGGTCCGTCGCCGAGAGGACCTCCCGTGACCGCAACTCCGGACAACCCCACGACCACCGCCGACCGCCGCACCGACGACGAGACTCCCTCCGGCATGGAGGACACCGCTGCCCTCCTGCGTGATCTGGCCACCACGATCGCCCTGCTGCCGCAGGCTCCGCCGGTCGAGGGCGAGGAGCCCCCCGAGGGCACCATCGCCCTGCCCGTCATCGAACAGGACGGCCGGCGGTTCATCCCCGTCTTCACCTCCGAGGACTCACTGCGGGCTGCCGGAGGCGATCCCGGTACGGCGGTGCGCATCCCTGTGGCCCAGCTGGCCAGCAACTGGCCCTCCGAGGACGTGTGGCTCGCGGTGAACCCCGCCAGCCCGGAAGGGCTGGGACTGCCCCCTGACGTGGTGCGGGCACTGCCCGTGTTCGCGGGCAACTTCGCCGGCCCGGACGGCGAGGGCAGCCCCGAGAGCACCGGCTCCGGGCCCCAGCCGCCTTCCCTCTGACCCCGCGCGCGGGAACGGCCCGGTCAGATCCGCGGAGTGCCCGGGAGCTCGCCGGTACGTACCAGGTGGTCGGCGACGTCCCGGACCTTGATGTTGGTCGTCATCGATGTCCGGGCGAGCACCTGGAACGCGCGGTCCGCGGTCAGCCGGTACCGCTCCATAAGGATCCCCTTGGCCTGGTCGATGACGGCCCGGGTCTGCAGCGCCACCTCCAGGTTGTCGGCCATGTTCCGGGCGTCCTGATAGGCGTGCATGTTGGAGACGGCGACCGTGGCGTAGGGCGCGAACAGGGCAGCTGCCGCGCGGCTGTCGTCATCGAACGCGTTGGCTTCCCGGACATAGATGTTGAGGGCTGCCGCCCTGCGCTCGCTGATCGGCAGCGGTATCGAGAACGAGCCGAGCGCCCCGCGCTCGGCTGCCTTCCGCATGTACGTGGACCACCGGGTCTCGGTGCGCGTGTCCGCAATCTCGACGAACTCACCGGAGACCGCCGCGTGCAGGCACGGACCGTAGCCGAGCCCGTACTGGGTCTCGTCGCAGTCACGGGCCAGCGTGCCGGTGGAGACAGGAGTATTGGGCTTCTGGTCGAGCACCACCGAGACTGACGCCTCAGGGTCGCCCGGCATGACCTGCTTGGCGAGTTCGGCGACGGTCTGCAGGACCGACTCCATCGAGTGCTCGCGCAGGGTCAGCCGACCCAGCTGCTCGAGCGCTTGGCGCGCGTTCTCGGCGGTGGTCATGATGCGCCCGCTCCCCGGTCCGGTGGAACCGGGGTGGGGTACCTCGGCCGCAGGAACCCAGGGCGTTCAAGGGCTCTGCGCGCGGTACGCCGCCTGTGTGACGCACGGTCGGGCACGGGAACCTCCGTGCTCGCCTGACCCGAACCGTACGCGCAGATGAGCCCGCGCACACGAAACCCGCGGACACGGCTCGTCAGATCCGGCTGACGATCCGCTGCAGATCAATGGCCATCGGCGTCGCCTCTCCGGGCCATCGAGACCGATGGCGTGCCAGACGGGGCCGTTGTGACAGGTGCGACCGACACGCACCCGGTGGTGCTGGCCCGGCGCCCCGAAGCCTCGGACTCTGTCGGATATGACCAGCGTGTACGCGTACGGCACGGCCCACGCGGTCGTGATGGTCGGCTCCTACGGGGCGGGCGGCCTCACGCCACGGCAGATCGGCCCGGCCCACGCAACCATCGGACGAGTCAGCGGTCAGAGCCGAAAGGCACTGTGCGGCGCCTACGTGTCGATCGATGAACAGCTGCCCTGGCCGCCCGAGGGCTATGGCGACCAGCAGTTGTGCGAGCAGTGCACGTCACTGGCCGCGCTCTGAATCAGCCGCCCGCCACCGAAGGCAGCACCTGCACCTCTGCGCCGTCCCGCACGGTGGTCGCCAGTCCGTCCTGGTAGCGCACGTCCTCGCCGTCGACGTAGACGTTCACGAACCGGCGCACCGTCCCCGTCTCGTCGCGGATTCGGCGCGTGAGCCGCGGATGCTCCGCGGCGAGTGCATCGAGCAGATCGGCAAGCGTGCCGCCTTCCGGCTGGACGTCGAGATGCTTCGATCCGCCGGCGAGGTCGGCGAGGACCCCGGGGAGCACCACCTGCACGCTCATGGCGTCCGGCCGTTCACGGAAGCTGTGCCGCGCGGACGGTGAGCACGTCGGGCAGGTGCTCGGCGATGAGCGAGAACGTGTCCCCCTCGTCCGCACTGGCGTACACACAGCCGTCGCGGGTGCCCACGTAGATCCCCGTCGGGTCTCCCTCGTCGGCGCAGAACGCGTCGCGCATCACCGCCGTCCACGCCGCGTCGGGCAGCCCCTCCCCCAGCTCCGTCCAGGTCGCCCCCGCGTCCCGCGTCCGGTGCACGCGGAACCGGCCGCCGGGTGGCACCCGCTGCATGTCGGCGACCAGCGGCACCACCCAGGCAGTCCCCGGTGTGCGTGGCGCGGCGACGATCGGAAAACCGAAATCGGCCGGCAGCCCCTCGGCGATCGACGACCACGAGCTACCGGCATCATCGGTGCGGAATACACCGAAGTGGTTCTGGGCGTACATCCGGTCGGGGTCGCTTGCGTCCACTGCGACCTTGTGCACGCACTGGCCGTACTCCGGCAGCGGGTCAGGGCCGAACACGACGCTGATCCCGCGATTGCGCGGCTCCCATTTCTCCCCACCGTCCTCGCTGACGTAGACGCCGCCGGTGCTCATGGCGACCGTCACCCGGTTCGACGACGGGTCGGGCAGCACGGTGTGCACCGCCCCTCCCCCGGCACCTGGCTCCCAGGTCGGGCGGTGCGGGTGGTCCCAGAGCCCTCGGACGAGGTCGAACGTGAGGCCGCCGTCGGTGCTGCGCCAGAGCGAGTGCGGCTCGCAGCCGGCCCACACCACGTCGGGACGGTCGGCGGAGTCGGGGCGCAGCTGCCAGACCCGGGCGAGGGCGACCCCGGCGTCCTCGGGGAACCGGATCGCGCCGTGATCGGTCTCCTGCCAGGTGTCGCCGAGGTCGTCGGACCACATGACGGTCGGGCCCCAGTGGCCGTACTGGATACCGGCGAGGACGCGGGGCGCCGGCCGCCGCAGGTCGATCGAGACGGCGGCGACCTCCTGCGCCAGCAGGTGCGGACCGTCCAGCGCCCACGTGCGGCGGTCGTCCTCACTCCGCGCGAGCCAGAGCCCCTTGCGCGTGCCGATGGCCAGTAGATCGGTCATTTCGCCCCTCCGAAGTCGACAACCCGACGTGGAGGCGACCGTAGAGCCCGGAGCCGACAGAAATACCGTCAGCGAGCACGGCCTGGGCGACGGCGGACGCTCCCACGGAGCAGAGACCGCGCGCCGAACCGAAACTCATCGCCGGGTGGCGCCACCCGTCCCGGGCTCGTCCCGGTACGTCGGCTCGTCCCGGGGCGCCGGCTGGTCCCCGTAGGTCTGGTCCAGGGCAACGGTGTCGCTCCGTCGGCCGTCGAGCGCGACGTCCGGGTCCAGCTTCTGCGCCTTGGCGTGGAGCTCCTCGGCCGTCGATCGGTGTTCCTGCGCCACCTCGACCCGGTCACGTGCGTCGCGCTCGGCCTGGGCCGCCCGCTCCTCGACCTCTGCCCGTTCCCGCCGCGCCCGGGCGGCCTGCTCCTCGGCCAGCGCCTCTTCCTTCTCCGCCTGAGCGGAACGGAGCTGGGCCTCCTGCAGGTGCTCGCGGGCCTGCTCCCGCTTGCGCGCGCGTGCCGCATTCGACCGCCTGGCGAGGGCCAGGGCCAGCAGCAGGACCAGCACGGCAGCGACGACGACGATCACGACGATCACCCAGGTGTCCACGACGATCCCCTCCTCGGAGTCCGTCGAACGGTGCCCCCTGGGCGGGCCGCGAAAACCCGTGGCGCGCTACTTGAGTGCGCTGCCTGCCTGCCACTGCGCCCACGGGACGGACCAGTCGTAGATGTCGCCGTCGGCAGCCGACAGGTTGGGGCCGACCGAATTCTTCACCTCGACGACGTCGCCAGGGCGTGAGAAGTTGAAGAACCAGTTGGCGCGGTCGGTGGAGAGATTGATGCACCCGTGCGAGACGTTGCTGTGCCCCTGCTGGGCGACCGACCACGGGGCGGCGTGCACGAACTCGCCGTTGTTGGAGATCCGGACCGCGTACTTCACGTCGGCCCGGTAACCACCGGGGGCGTCGACGGCAAGGCCGAAGGTGCTCGAGTCCATGGTGATCGCCTTGTAGGACTCGGTGACGACGTGCGCTCCGTTGCGGGTCGGGTTCTTCGAGCTACCGGCGCTCATCGGGTAGGTCTGCACCAGCTTGCCGCCGTCGTAGACCATCAGGGTGTGGCTCGCGGCGTCGGCGACCGAGAGGTGCTTGGCGCCGATGGTGAAGGACACCGAGCGGTCCTTCTCCCCCCACACGCCGTCACCGAAGTTGACGCCGTACAGATTCGCGTCCAGCGTGACCTTGGTCTCCGCCGGCCAGTACTGCGAGGGCCGGAAGTGCACCTCCTTGTCGTTCATCCAGCTCCACACGCCGTCGGTGGGTTTGGAGCTGGTGACCTTGAGGTGCCCCTCGACGGCCGCGCGGTCGGCCACCTTCTGGTCGAAGTAGACGCGGATCGGCATGCCCACGCCGACGGTCATGCCGTTAAGGGGGCCGATGGACGGCGTGGAGAGGGTCGTCGGCGTGACGGTGGTGAAGGTGCTGGTCGCCTTCGCGTCCTCGTTGGCGGAGTTCCGCGCGGTGGCGGTCAGCGTGTACTTGGTGCCGTACGCGAGCGGCTGGTCCGGCGTCCACACCTCGCCGCCTCCTGCGGTGCCCGCCGCTTCCTTCACGGCACCGGAGACGCTCGCGCCGCCGGAGTCGACGACCGAGACGCCGCCCAGCTTGCCGCCGGTGACCGAGATCTCCAGGGGGACGGTGGGCGAGACGTCGGCCGCGCCGTCCGCCGGGGCGATCGTGACGTGGGCGGCCGGTGCGGCGGCGGCGCCGGGGTGCCCCGACCCACTCGAGTTGTCCCCGTTGCATGCGGTCAACAGGGCCAATGCACCTGCGGCAATCACTGCGGCTGTTCGTCGCACGCGCTCCGACTCCCCTCGAACGGTCCCCCGAACCCGGTGGCGCCCAGGCGAGATGAAGGCCCAGTGTCACGCCAGGACGACGTCGTGCGGCCGTCCCGCAGAAAGACTCCCACGGCCCCCCGCTTCCGAGCGTGAAGGCGCTGGTATCGTTTCCCCTCGTTGCCCGTCCGTGACGGCACGCGCCATTAGCTCAATTGGCAGAGCAGCTGACTCTTAATCAGCGGGTTCGGGGTTCGAGTCCCTGATGGCGCACCGAGAAACAAGGCTTTACCAGCACGTTTGCTCTCCAGGCAGCGCCTGGCCCTCCGCTCGGAGAGGCCTCGGTCCGCAAAAGTCCGCGGCCCAAGCGGCCCAAGTCGCTCGAGGGGCCGCTGCGTCATCGTCGAAGGCTCCCGTCGTCCTGCGCTCGCCCCGAGTGCACCATCACCCGCGCCAGCGACGTGGACAACCCCTCCTCGGCCCGACGGACGCAGCCGCCGTCTTCGCGGCGCAGAACGGCGCGAACGATGTCGATGGTGCCGTTCGTGAAGCCGGCAGGCCCAGGATCGCCGCCGGCCGGACCGGGCCGGCATGGCGGGTCAGACCGCCTGCCGGCCGATCCCCAGCTGCTTGGCGACCTGCCCGGGCCGGTGACCGGCAGGACGCGGTCGACGATTCGATCGGCGGACACAGACGGTCGTGCGTCCGACTGCTCACCGATGGGGGCTGACGCGGCCGCCCCACTGATCACCCCCCGCCCCACCGGTCACAACCTCGGCGATCCGTCGGCGGGTCGTCTGCCTTTGTTGCGATTCGATAACGGAGAGTCGGACTCCGACGCCGTTGCCGCGGCGCCGGCCGCGCGGAGATGGAGGGACCCCATGGCCCTGCTGGCGCAGCCGATCGAGATGTCGCCGGCCACCGGGCGGTTCCGTGTCGTCGCCGAGGAGACCGACCACCGACCCCGTCCCGGCCTGCTCGGCACCACGAGGCGGCGGGCGACAGCGCTGACGTTCCTGCTGGCCGGAGCGACCGCGCTGTACACGGTCGGCCTCTCGGCATCGGGTTGGGCGAACTCGTACTACGCGGCTGCGGCACAGGCCGGCGCGCAGAGTTGGCGGGCGATGCTCTTCGGCGGGCTGGACCCCTCCGGTGGCATCACCGTCGACAAGCCTCCCGCGGCGCTGTGGCTGATGGACGTCTCGGTCCGCCTCTTCGGCCTCTCGCCGCTGGCGATCCTGCTCCCCCAGGCCCTGGCCGGCGTGGCGTCGGTGGCCCTGCTGTACGCGACGGTCCGGCGGCAGGCGTCCGCTCTCGATCCCCCTCCCGGAACCGGACGGCGCTCAGCGTCCCAGCTGCGACACGCTGCGGGCAGCAGCGAGGCGCGAGCCGCGGCGATCGGGCTGCTGGCCGCGGCCGCGCTCGCCGTGACGCCGGTGGCCACCCTCATGGCGCGCTACGACAACCCCGACGAGCTGATGCTCCTCCTGCTGGTCGGCGCCGCCTACGCCCTCACGCGGTCGATCGAGGCACCGTCGGGCGGAGGCGCGTGGCTCGTGCTGTCGGGCGCGCTGCTGGGCTTCGCGTTCCTGACCAAGATGCTGCAAGCGTGGCTGGTCCTCCCGGCCTTCCTTGCGGTTGCCGTTCTCGCGGGTGCCGGAAGTCTCGGACTCCGCCTCGCCCGCAGCGGCCTCGCCGGGGTCGTCATGCTCGCGGCGGCCGGCTGGTGGATCGCGGTGGTGCAGCTCACGCCCGCCACACAGCGCCCGTGGGTCGGCGGCACCCAGGGCAACAGCATCCTGGAGCTCGCTCTCGGCTACAACGGCGTCGGCCGGCTGACCGGGCAGGAAGCCGGCGGCGGCGCCTCGAACGTGCCACAGCCGGGATCCCTGCTGCGCCTGGTCGGCGCGTGGGGCACCGAGGCCGGCTGGCTCCTGCCAGCCGCCGGCATGGCCCTGCTGGCCGCCGCGGTGCTCACCCGCGGGCGCGACCGCCGCGACCCGCTGCGCGCCGGCCTGCTGCTCTGGGGGGCGTGGCTGGTCGTGGTCGCCCTCGTGCTCGGCTCGCTGCACGGCATCGCCCACGGCTACTACACCGTGCAGCTGGCGCCGGCCATCACCGGCACGCTGGCCCTGGGGGCAGCCGTCCTGTGGCAGCGCAGTTGGGGAACGGCCGGAGTGCGCTGGCCCCGGGTGCTCCTGATCCTCGGACTCCTGGGGAACGCGGCCTGGGGAATCCTGCTGATGGTCCACCGGCAGGCCTCCCCGCCCGTGCTGGTCATCGCCGTGGTCGCCGCTACGGCGATCGTCGGTTCCCTGGCCGTGGCGTCGACCAGCGCCGTCCTGCGCCGGGCGGCCCGGCTCGACGACCTGGGTGTCGCCCGGCTGCGGCTCGGCCGGCAGCCCGCCCGCACCCGGGCCGTCGTACTGGCCACGGCGGTGATCGGGCTGCTCCTGTTCCCGGCCGCGTGGTCGGTGACGACAGCGCACGCCGCCCACCGCGGCCCGAACGTCGCGAGCGGCGACGGGCCCTCGACCTTCCTCGCGCCGCCCGACGTCAGCCCCGGCAGCGCCCCCGGTGACGGGTTCGACACGACCGTCAGCGCCGAGGTCCGGGCGGCCGCGACCGGTTCCCGCTGGGCGGCCGCCGTCGTCGGGCACCGTGCCGCCGACCTGCAACTGTCCAGTGATGCCCCCGTACTGGCCCTCGGCGGCTACTCCGGGAAGGATCCGCACCCGACGCTGCCGGAGTTCCTCACCGCAGCGGCCCACCGCCAGGTCCACTATCTCGTCGTTGATTCCTCTGACGCCCGGGCGGGGGGCGAGGCCGGCCGCATCGTCCACTGGGCACTCGGCTGCCTGCCCGTGCAGCACACCCCGCGGTGGATGGTCGTCGACCTCGCCGACGCGGCCACCTCCGCCGCGCGCTGCTCCGCACGCTGACAGAGGCAGCTGAGTAGGGGGCGGGCCATGCTGGGGGTCGCTCGGCCCGGATCGGCGTCCGTCACCGGTGTGGGCTGCTCACCGACCCCGGACGGAGCGGGGCTACCGTCCCGCGGCGCCGGCGACCGGTGCGCGCTGGGTCAGCGTGAGCCCCGGCAGCAGTCGATCGCGGGACAGCCGGGCCCGGTCCTGGACGGCGCGCATGTCGTGGCTGAGCAGCATGCCGGCCGCCTTGACCAGACGGCCGGCGACGAAGACCGCGTCGACGTTCTCGGAGTCGGCCAGGGTCACCGCCGCCGGTAGGTCGTTGACCAGGGACAGGTTCGGCAGGTCGACCTTGAGCAGGACGACGTCTGCCTGCTTGCCGGGGGTGAGCGAGCCGATGCGGTCCTCCATGCCGAGCGCGCGAGCGCCCTCGATGGTCGCGAAGCGCACCGCGTCGCGGGTCGTGAGTCCGAGGGCGGCGGTCCACTCCCCGCGCTCCAGGGCCTCCTGGTTCTGCCGCCCCCTCTCGGCCTCCAGGGCGCCGCGCATCTCGGCGAACAGGCTGCCGCCCACCCCGCTGACCACGTCGACGCTGAGGCTCGGCTGCAGCCCGGCCTCGATGAGCCGGCCGGTGGCCGGGTAGCCGTGTCCCATCTGCATCTCCACCCGCGGGGAGATGGACACATGCCCACCGGTCTGCCGGATGCGCACCAGTTCCTCGTCCGTGCACGTGTTGCAGTGCACGAAGATGAGGTCTGGCCCGAGCAGGCCGCAGTCGTCCATGCGCGTGACAGCCCGTTGCGCGCCCAACAGGCCCACACCGAGGTGCAGGGACGTCGGCAGTCCCAGTCGCCGGGCCAGCTCGATGTCGACCACCGTCTCCTCGAGTGAGGAGAACTCCGGGCCCAGGCTGGCCAGGGCCAGGGTGAGCCGCTGATCCCGCGAGGAGAAGTACGTGGAGGCGACGCGGGCGAGGTCGTCGGGGTACCAGCTCTGCGCCGGAGTGCGCGGGACGCCATAGCCGAAGACCGCCCGGCCGCCCACCTCGGCCAACGCCGCCACGGCGGCGTCCGCGTGCTCCGGGGTGTTGATGATGTGGGCCCAGTCGAAGATCGTCGTGACCCCGCCGTTGAGCGCCTCCAGCGCACCGAGCAGCGTGGCGACGTAGACGTCCTCGGCGTCGAACTGGGGGCCGAGCCCACCCAGCATGCGCTCGACGTACTGCCCCATCGTCCAGTCGGCGGCGATCTGGCGGATGGCGGACTGCCACAGGTGCCGGTGGGAATCGATCAGTCCCGGCATGACGATCCGATTGCGCGCGTCGATCCGCTGGGCCTCGGGCGCCTCGATCCGCTCGGCCACCTCGATGATCCGGTCGTCCTCGAGCAGCACGTCCCCGACCGGCAGGTCGCCGATCGCGTCGTCCATGGTGAAGACGATCCCGCCCGTGATGAGGGTCCTGTGGGTCACTGCGCCGGCTCCTTCGGTCGGTCGACGGGTGGATGTACCGCCCCGCTGTCTCGCGGCGTGGCTGGGGCGACGGCGCCGGTGGAGTGGACGACGTCGCCGCCGACGACGGTCAGCACAGACGACACCGACGGGATCTCGTCCACGCTGACGGTGAAGTAGTCGCGGTCGAGGACGGCGAAGTCGGCCCGGGCGCCCGGGTGCAGATGGCCCCGGTCCCGCTCCTCGAAGGACAACCATGCGCTGCCGCTGGTGTAGGCGGCCAGCGCCCGCGCACGCGACAGCCGGTGTGCCGTGGGTCGCCGGGCGACGCCGTCGAGGGATCGCCCACCGACCAGCCACCACAGGGCGAGCCAGGGACTGTAGGACGACGCCCTCGTGGCGTCGGTGCCCGCCGCGAGCGGCACGCCGGCCGCGAGCAGGTCCCCGATCGGGGGCGATTCGTGGATCGCTTCGTCGCCCCACGCCCTCCGCGACGCGTCGGCCTTGTAGACGAGGTGGTCATCCAGGACGACGCCGACGCCGAGTTCCCGCACCCGGGCGATGTTGCGGGTGCCGATGCGGTCGGCGTGCGCGAGGGAGAAGCGGAGCGCGGCGAGGGGGATCTCGGCGTCGACCTTCTCCCAGCAGTCCAGGATGCGGTCGATCGTGCTGTCGAGGACGGCGTGCACGTGCACGGGCCAGCCGCGGCGGGCCGCCCGCCGGCTGATCTCCTCGAACTCGCGGCACGCGTCCTCGGTGATCTCGAACGGCTCCAGCCCCTCGAAGTCGTGGCAGCCGAAGTGGACGACCTCGCCGAGCCCGATGATCTGCAGCATGTCGTCGCCGAACCGGGACTGGCCGTGCTCGAGCCACCCGGTGAGCTCCCCGACCTCCTGACCGGCGTCCACCGCTGACAGGAACAGCCGCATGCGCATGCGGAGGTCGCCGCGACGCCACAGGTCGAACAGGGCGTCGTACCGCCGGGGGGCCATCTGGAAGCCGCCGGGATCGACGAGCCCGGTCAGCCCTGTCGCGTGCAGCTCCCGCACCATCGCCGCGAGGCCGGCCCGCTCCTCCTCGGGGCTCCGGCCCGGCACCGCGGCCAGGCACAGCGAGAAGGCACCCAGACCGCTGATCCGGCCCGTGGGACGGCCGTCGGCGGCGCGCTCGACTCGGCCGCCGGGCGGGTCCCCGACGAGCCGGTCGATGCCCGTGCGCCGTACACCCTCCGAGTTGAGGACGGCGTGGTCGTACAGAGCCTGGACGTAGACCGGGTGATCCCCGCTCACGGAGTCGAGTTCCTCGCGGGTCGGCGAGCGGCCCTCGGCGAGCTGGCACGGGTGCCATCCGCCGACGGCGCGGATCCACTCCCCCGGCCGTGCGCGAGCGGCGGCGTCGGCGATGCTCGCCAGCGCCGCGCGGACGTCCGGCAGACCCGACCAGTGCAACTCGTCTGCCCAGGTGGCGCCGGCCCGGACCGCGTGAATGTGCCCGTCGATCAGGCCGGGGACGACCCGGCGGCCCGCCAGGTCCACGACTGGCGTGCCGGCGTCGGCGAGCTCGCCGATCTCCCGGTCTGTGCCGAGGGCGACCACGCGTCCGCGGCCGACGGCGAGGGCCGTGGGTCGCGCTTGTCGAGCTACGTCACCCCCAGCCCACACCGCGCCGTTGAGGTAAACCGCGTCAACACCCGGCACGCTCACATCTCCTCGACTCATTGTGCGAACGTTTGCGCCACCGTTGCTCGCCTGAGATCGTCCGGTCAACCGCCGCGGCGGCCCCGGGACGAGACGATCCGCGATGACGGTGATCTCACCAGGAGATGGACCCAGGAGGCGGCATGGACCTTCGGCAGATGGAGGTGGTCCTGGCCGTCGCGGAGGAGGGCGGGTTCAGCGCGGCGGCACGACGTCTGCACGTGGTTCAGTCCGCGGTCTCCGGGACGGTGCGCGGCCTGGAGCGAGAGCTCGGCATCCGCCTGTTCCACCGGACGACCCACCTGGTGGCCCTGACCCCGGCAGGGGAGGCATTCCTCCCCGCAGCCCGGGCGACTCTCCAGGCTGCCGAGCGGGCTCGAGCGGCAGTCGACGAGATGAAGGGAGAGTTGCGCGGCGAGATCAGGGTGGGCGTGATGCAGGGCCTGTACGCCGGTCTGGCCGGCGCGCTGGCCGGTTTCCACGAGCAGCATCCGGCCGTCGTGATCCGGCTCCGCCAGGCGCAGGCCGACGACATCGAGCACGCCCTGCACGACGGCACGCTGGACCTGGCCGTCGTGGCGCTCGACCGCACCAGGAGGCGGGGCCTGACCACCCGCCTCCTGTCGGTGGAGACGATGGTCCTGGTGACCGCGCCGGCGGCGGCCGGGCAGGACCCGGCACAGCCGGTGACCCTGGCGGAGGTCGCTCACCTTCCGCTGGTGGACTTCCCCGCGGGCTGGGCGATCCGGCACTCGGTCGACCGAGCCTTCCGCTCGGCCGGTCTTGCTGACCGCACCAGCACCTTCGAGGTCAACGACGTCCTGGCCGCCACCGACCTCGTCCGTCACGGTCTGGGCGTCTGCATCCTGCCCGAGTCGCTGGCCGCCCGGTTCCCCGATCTCGGGGTGCGGGCGTTCACCGCGCACGCACCGACGTGGAGCGTGATGGTCGCGCGCCCCGGCGGCGAGCCGCCTCCCGCGATCGCCGCCCTGCTGCGGCACATCAGATCGCACCCACGGGACGCGTCGCGGGCATGATCCCGGCGTTCCACCGCGGCCGTGACACCCGCCGTGCCGTCTTCGCAGGATCACCACGAAATCGAGTCAGAGATGGCTCTTGATCAGCTGGTTCGGGGTTCGAGTCCCTGATGGCGCACCACGTTCGACCTGCGGCTTCTCCCCATGGGAGAGCGTCCTTCGCAGCCGCAGGCGTGCCGATGTCGCCGCGCCGCATCGGCCCGACCCGCCGGCACGCCGACAACTGGCCCGAGATCTTCCGCGCGTTCACCGACGCCACGCGGGCGGAGCGCGGTTGTCTCTGGTTCGACTGGTCGCGCTCTCTCGACGACCCCACCGGGTACGTGCTCGTCGAGGTGCCCGGCACAGAGGGGTCCGAGCTCGGCGAGCTCCGCGTCTCCCGCTGACGGGCCGTTGCGCGGGTGAGTCGACGCGGTTGATCGCGCGGTCAGAGGGAGCCGACGAGCAGGAGCAGGGCGCCCGCCGCGGCGGTGACGCCGGCGGCGAGCAGCGTGAGCCGCGCCCGTGCGGCGAAGGCGTCGACCCGCCGACGGCAGCAGATCGGCACCGCGTTCCGCGGGGTGAGCGGGGCGACGTGCAGGGTCACCACCGTGCCCAGCAGGGTCAGGACCCCCAGGAGGAATACGCGGACCGCGACGCTGGCGAGCATCTCGCACCCTCGTCAATCAGGCCACGACTCGAGGACCGGTCGGGGGCGAGGGTGTCGCCGGTGGCGCCCTCGCGATCCGCCTGGCCGCGTCCCTGCGTCAGACCTCACCGTAGGGCCCGGACGGGCTCGGACGGGCTCGGCAGCACGATCCCGTAGTCCCGGACCTTCCGGTAGATCGTGGCTCGGGAGATGGCGAGCCGCTGAGCGGCCTCGGCCTTGTGCCCGCTCGCGTCCAGCAGCGCCTGGACGATGGCGTCGCACTCCAGGGACTCCAGGGGGGTGAGCGTCCGCTTGCCGGTGGCCCAGCACTCCGGCGGCAGGTCCCGCAGTTCGATCACGCCGGCCCGGTGCTTGGCGAGGATGCGACGAAGCACCGAGGCCAGCTGCTCGACGTTGCCCGGCCAGCGATTGTGCATCAGCACGCGCATGACCTCGGGCGAACATGTCACGGTGGAACCGCGGCTCAGCCGGCCGAGCAGGTGCGGAACGAGGTCCGCCAGATCTTCGATGTGCCGCCGCAGCGGCGGCACGTCCACCGTGCGAGGGAAGCAGGCCAGCAGCCCGGCCAGTTCGGGACCGGGCTCGCTGCCGAGCGGGGCCATCGTGGCGATCACCCAGGGCCGGTCGGCATCGGTCGACTCGCGGAGGGGTTCGAGGGCATCGGCCAGGCCGGCGAGCCCCTCATCGGGCAGCCGGTCCACGTCGGCCAGGAACACGGTTCCCGGGCCCGCCGCGATCTCCTCGGCCACCTCCGCCACCCAGTGCGGACCGTGGTCGTCGGCGCGGAGCACGCGCAACCGTCCAGCAGGTGTCCGCGCCTGGTGGGCAGCCCGGGCAACGGTCGTCCGGCCGGATCCGGGCTCCCCCTCGAGCACCAGCCAGTCCCCCGCCTGCTGGAGGCGGTCGACCGTCTGACAGCACTTGCGCCACGCGGCACTCGAGCCGACCGCGAACGACAGGGGCGCCCGCTCCGGCAGCCGTGCGCCGGTACTGGTCGTCCGGCTGATCAGCTGGACGTTGAGGACACCGCCGACGACGCCGTCGACACCCATCGTCGGCCGGCAGTGCACGCGCACCGTCCTGCCGCTGGGCAGATCGATGAGCAGCGAGTAGCCGCGCCCCTCCGCCAGAGCCTCGCTCGCCTCGGCCACGAGCGGCTCCTGGTCGGCGGGATCCAACAGGTCGCGCGCGCGGTCGTTCATCATCAGCACGTCGTCGCCTATGGCGAGCACCGGGCCGCGGTTGCGCCGGCAGGCGACCAGGTAGTCCTTGAGCACCGCCATCTCGCGCCGCCCCGACTGCTCGAGCAGGACCTCCTCGATGCGGTGGGTGAGCGTTCCCGCCGTGGCGACCAGCAGCGGCCCCGCGTCGCGCTCCCAACACGTCAGGTCGACGACGCCGAGGACCTTTCCCGTCACCGGGTGCCGGATCGGGGCGC
>JAODNN010000114.1 GCA_025465355.1 Blastococcus sp.
TGGCCGGTGGCGGAGGGGATGTCCCTGGCCGGGGGCAGCGGGAGAGCTGCCCCCGGGCGACGGACAGGGAGGACGGCGGTCATGACGGATTCTCCGTGTGGTCGTCAGCCCGCGATCAGCGGGCGCCGCCGGTGGCCGTGGAACCGGTGAAGGTCAGCGTCAGCGCGGCCGACTTGCCCTGGAACGTGTTGTCCGCCGTGGTGGGCAGCGAGATCGCGAACGTCAGGTAGTCGGTGCCGCCGGCCGCGAGCGAGTTCAGGCCGTTCAGCTGCAGGCTGCCGGAAATCGGGCCGGAACCGAGGTTGGTCGTGGTGCCGGAGCAGGAGTAGGTCGGCGCCGACGCGGTGCCACCCTGGGTCCACGCCACGGAGCACGACTTCACGGCCATCTGCAGGCCGTTGGTGAGGTCGGTGGTGAGCAGGGTCGGGGCGGCGGCGGTGGTGCTGAGGGCGATCGCGCTGAACGGGGAGCCACCGTTGGTCAGGTTGACCGCGCGGGTCAGCGTGTCGCCGGGCACGAAGTTGTTCGT
The DNA here is from genome assembly GCA_025465355.1 of Blastococcus sp. Lineage (GTDB taxonomy): Bacteria > Actinomycetota > Actinomycetes > Mycobacteriales > Geodermatophilaceae > Blastococcus_B. The sequence goes on from JAODNN010000114.1 coordinate 530, forward strand.
GCTGACCGGGATGGCGTAGCCCTGCTGGGTCAGGTTGATCGAGAGCGTTCCGGTCGAGACCGTGGTCGAGACCGGGCTGGTGCTGGCGGTGAAGCTACCGAACGTGCCCATGCCGGCGACGGCCGCGGCGGCGCCGATGACGCCGAGCGAGCCGACGACCTTGCGGGCGGTGGGGTTGGTGCGGGCCTTGGGGCTCATGTCCTTCGTCTCCCTGTGTCCGTGTCCGTCGACGGGGAATCCGGCGACAGGGAGAACTCTGGAGACGGAACCGCAGGCCACCCGCGAGCGATCCGCAAGGAATCCGCAAGGCTCGCGCGGAAAACCCCCGGATACCGGGTCTGCGCCCGTTTCAGGCGGTCGGACAGGGCAGCGTGAGCGTGAACGTGGTGCCCGCACCCTCGGCGCTGTCGAGCTCCAGCGTGCCGCCGTGGGCGGTCGTGATGGCCTTCGTGATGGACAGCCCGAGGCCCACGCCGGGAACGGCGTTGCGCTGTGCGGTGGAGGCCCGGAAGAACCGGGTGAACAGCTTGCCCTGCTCGCCGGTCGGGATGCCGACGCCGGTGTCGCTGACCGACAGCTGCGCGACGGGTTCCGCTCCCGGGTGTTCGCCGCTGACGACGACGCCGTCCGGCGTCCGCCAGCCGGCGCGCAGCGCCAGCGTCACCCGCCCCCCGGCGGGCGTGAACTTCACGGCATTGGACGCGAGGTTGTCGCAGGCCTGACCGAGCCGGACGGGGTCTCCGGACACGACGAGAGCGTCGGCGGGCACGTCCACGCGCACGGTCACGTCGTTGGCGGCCGCGGCCACCCGGATCGTCTCCTCGGTCGCCCGCACCACGGCGGCCAGGTCGACATCCTCGGGCTGGAGGGTGAAGCGGCCGGCCTCGACCTGAGCCGTGAACAGCAGGTCGCCGACGAGGCGCTGCAGCCGGTGGGCGTTGCGTTCCACCGTGGCGAGGTACTTGCGCTGCTCCTCGGTGAGCGGCTGGTCCGGGTCGTCCATGACCAGCTCGAGGTAGCCGAGGATCGAGCTCAGCGGGGTACGAAGTTCGTGGCTGATCAGGCTCACGAACTGGTCCTTCATGCGTTCGGTGGCGCGGGCCTCGGTCACGTCGGTACCCACGAAGTTCCAGCCGGCGTGCAGCCCGCCGTCGTCGCTGCGGGGGGTGACGGCGACGGCCACCGTCCGCTGCGTGCCGTCGGCGGCCACGTAGGTCCAGTCCCGCACGTCGCTGCCGTGCTCCTGCGCGGCGTGGACCAGGGCGGCGAGGCCCGGTGCGGAACCGGTCGCCTCGGCCTCCGACCGGAGCTCCTCGGGCAGGTGGAACTCCACGATCGACCGCTTCCGGACGACGTCCGGTCGCGGCAGGCCGAGCATCTTCTCGGCGCCGGGGTTCCACACCCTGATCACGCCGTCGCGGTCGGTGCCGATGATCGACTGCTCGGTCACCGCGTCGATCACGCTGGTCATGGTCTGCGCGCGGGCGGCGAGCATGCGGGTGGCCAGGTCGAGCTCGTCGGCCCGGGTCTGCACCTGGGCGAGCAGCGTGGCGCGCTCCGCCTCGAGGTGGCTGATGGCCGCCGCCTGACGGCCCACCCGGCGGCCGGTCTCGTTGACCGCGAGGCCGCCGAGCCCCACGACGAGCGGCCCGAGCAACAGCGCGCCGGGCAGCTCGGCCGGGGGATAGAGCCCGGCGGTGAGGAGTTGGGGCACGAGCAGAACCACCGCGGTGCCGAGGACGGCGGCCAGGACACCGTGCCGGCCGGGCAGCGTCACGAGGGTGAACACCGGGCCCAGCAACAGGAAGAGCGAGGCCGCGGAGCCGGTACCGGCGCCGAGCAGGGCGACCGCCCCGAGCTGGGTCGCCGGAACCAGCAGCGCCGCGCCCACCGCGGGGGAGTGGTGGGGCACGAGCCGGGCCACGACAGCGGCGACGAACGCCGTCACCAGGCCGGCGAGCACCAGCTCGCCGTCCATGACCGGAAGGACGCCGGTGCCGAGCAGCACCGCGGCCGCCGCGAACATCGCGGTGGAGGCAAGCGTCCGGTCGCGGCCGGCGCCGCTCCAGCCGAGAACGACCGGCCGGGTCAGGGCCCCGGCCGTCGTCATGCGGGCAACCCGGTCATGAGCGCGCGCACCTGGTGCACCAGTCCGGCCACCCCGAAGGGCTTGGCGAGGTAGGCGTCGGCACCCGCGGCCAGTCCACGGGCGACGTCGTCGAGCGAGGCACCGGCCGAGAGCAGCAGGATGCGGATGCCGGCGGTGCCGGGTTCGCTGCGCAGCGCCGAGCAGACCTCCAGGCCCGTGGCGCCCCGCATGGAGACGTCGAGGACGGCGAGGTCGGGGACGTCGGCGCGGGCGGCCGCGAGGGCGGCGGTGCCGTCGGAGACCGACCCGATGACGGCGCCGCCCGCCCGCTCGATCGCCAGGCAGACGAGGTCGCGGATGTCGTCCTCGTCGTCGGCGACGAGCACGCGCGCGGGCACTGCCTCCAGCACGGGAGCTCCCGTCGATCGGGGCCCCGGCACCGGTGAGGACCCCGGGGTCATGGGCGTCGTCCCTGTCGACAACGGCCTCCGGGGAAGCGGTCTGCAGCACTCTCGGGCGGCCCTCACCCAGACGGATGAGGACAGCACTGCGCCCCGCCGGGAGCTCCCGGCGGGGCGCAGATCGTGCGGCGGGTCAGGGCGACCCGGGTCGGATCAGGAGCTGGATGCCTGGCTCTGCACCGTCTCCTTGGACTGCTGGGCCTGGCCCTGCACGTCCTGGGCGGCCGACTTTCCCTCTTCGCCCACTGTCGACGCGGCGTCCTGAGCGGTGGACTTGACCGACTCGACGGCCTGTTGCGCGGCGGGCTTGAGCTGGTCGCCGATCTCCTGCGCGGCCTGCTTGGCCGGCTCGAGCAGCTCGTCCTTGTGCTCGCGCACCATGCTCTCGGCCTGCTGGGCGAGCTCCTGCTCCTTCTGGGTGGCGGGGAGCAGGCTGGAGACCAGCCATCCCACACCGAAGGCGATCATGCCCGCGGCGAGTGGATTGCCCTGCGCCTGACGCACGATCGCGTCGGGCGCCTGCTGGACGGCGCCGACCGCCGACGAGGCGGTGTCCTGCACGGAGCCCGCCGCGTTCGAGGCCATGCCCTGGGCCGACGAGGCGGTGTCCTGAGCGCTGCCCATCACCTTCTCCTTCACCCGGGTGATGCGGCCCTTGGCCGCGGCCACCCGCCGGTCCACGACGCGGGCCGGGTTCACCTTCTCGTTGAGGGCATCGACGTCGTAGCTCAGCTCGCGCCGGGTGTCCTCGATCTGCTGCCGGATGACGTCCGGGTCCGTGCTGGTCATGTCTGCGACTCCTGGTCTGGTGGTCGTCATGGTCAGTTGGGCTTCAGGGCGCCGGGGACCTCCTGCAGGGTCTCCACGGTGCGCTCGGGCTTCGGGTTCACCTGGCGGAACTTCTTCCTGCCCATCACGAACGCCACGGCACCGATGACGGCCCAGACGATCGCGACGATGAGCGCGGCGAGACCGGCGTCCATGACGTTCTCCAGCCCCCACCACAGGGCGAACGAGAGGAACAGCAGGACCATGTAGCCGGCGAAGCCGGCGGCGCCGAACATGCCGGCGCCCTGGCCCGCCTTCTTCGCCTCGGCCTTGACCTCGGCCTTGGCCAGCTCGAGTTCCTGGTGCATGAGGGTGGAGAGGTCCCTCGTGACCTCACCGAGCAGCTGCCCGACCGAGGTGCTCTCGACGTCGGGACGGCCGGCCTCGGTCGTCGGCGTCCCCATGGCCCCGCTGATGGACTCGGTGGGCGGGTACGCGGCGGCGAAGTTCTCCTGCGGGGGTTCGGCATAGCCGTGCGTGGTGCCGGCAGGGGGCGCGCCGGAGTAAGGGGAACTCATGGCTAGGCCACCCCTCCCGGGCGACGGGCCGGGTCTTCCCAGCCCGCCGGGCTGGCCGGCGGAACCATGCTGCCCGGCGGCGGCACGGTGCCGTACGGCGGTGGCGGCAGGGGAGCGCCGGCGGACGTGGTGGAGGTCGCCGGGGGCATCACCCCTGTGCCGGTGGTGTCGGGGACCCCCTCGTAGGTGCCCTCGACGTAGACCTCCTCGACGTACGCGGGCCCGGGGTCGACGACGTAGTTGGGGCCTGCCCCTGTGTCACGGCGCATCGAGTCCGAGGAGTCGGTGTGCCCCGCCCGGACGCCGCTGGTGAGCCGGCCGGCCACGATGCCGGCCGTGGCGGCGCCGAGGAGGAACAGACCCGGCTTGCGGCGGGCGAAGCGGCGGACCTCGTCGAGCAGCTCACCCGGATCGCGGGTCTGCAGCTTGTGAGCGAAGTCGTCGACCAGGCCCGAGGCCTGCTGGAGCAGGTCACGCGCCGGGCCGGGGGCTCCCTGGCTGCTGCCGTCGGCCAGCCCGCGCAGCTCCTTGGCGAGAGAGTTCAGGGTCTGGCCGGCCTTCTGCTGCTGGCTGATGGCCTGCTCACGGAGCTGGCTGCGCCCCTGGTCCACGAGGTCCTTCGCCTGGCGCTGCGTCTCCTGTACGACCTCCTTGGCCTGGTCGGCGGCGGTGGCGGCGACCTGGCTGCCGGCCTGGACGGCGCTGTCCTTGACGTTCTGGGCCTCGCTCGCGGCCACGTCCTTCGTCTGCCTGGCCCCGTCCGTGGTCGAGGATGATCCTGCGGCGGGGGGCGGGAGTGGGGTGTCGATGGAATGAGTCATCGGTCCTCCTCAGCGGGGGGTGGTTGTCGGGTCGGGCAAGGTCGGGCAGGCGCGCCCTGGCCGCTGCGGAACCCGGCGCTTCCGTGCGCCGTGGAGTGAGCGGGACAGTCGGTGATCAGGCGGCGGACGCCGCATCCGTCCCCGACTTCTTCAGGGAGCGCCGCAGCCGGTCTGCTACCCCGGCACAGGGTTGCCCGAAACCAATTGCCGGGTTAACTCGACCAGCGGAAGCGTGGCGGCCGGCGCTCGGCGAAGGCGGTGACACCCTCGGCGAGTTCGCCGCTGAGGATCGTCTCGGGATACCAGCGCGCCGCCTCGGCCAGGCCGTCGCCTCCGGAGGTCAGCGCGGCGACCACTTCCTTGGTCGAGCGCTGGGTGAGGGCCGAGCGGGATGCCAGCACGTCGGCGAGCCGGCGCACCTCCGGTTCCAGGTGCTCGGCCGGGACGACGCGGTCGACCAGGCCGGTGCGCAGCGCGGTCGGCGCGTCGATGAGCTCGCCGCTGAAGAGCAGGTACTTCGTCATCGAGGGTCCGACGAGGTCGATCAGTGCCTTGGTCGAGGCGGGCGTGTAGACGATGCCGACCTTCGCCGGGGTCACCCCGAACACGCCGGTGGGATCGGTGAACCGGAGGTCGCAGCACGTGGCGATCTCGACACCGCCACCGATGCAGTGACCTCGGATCATCGCGATCGTCGGCTTCGGGAACTCGCGCAGGGCTGCCTGGGCGGCGAGGTTGTCGCGGCGGACGTCGGCCATCGGGTCGGTGGGGTCGCTGCCGCTCAGCAGGTCGGAGATGTCGGCGCCGGCGCAGAAGCTGGGTCCGTTGCCCGTCACCATGAGTACCCGGACGGCGGGATCGTCGGCCAGGTCCGCCAGCGCCGCCGGCAGCGCCGCCCACATGGCCGCCGTCATGGCGTTGCGCTTCTCCGGCCGGTCGATGATCAGCACGGCGACGTGACCGTCCCGGGAGACGCGCAGGCGATCGCTCATCTCAGCCGAGGTCGTTCGTGCCGAAGGTGTCACAGGCGTTCGGGTCACCGGAGGAGTAGCCGGAGGTGAACCAGCGCTGCCGCTGCGCCGAGGACCCGTGCGTGAAGCCGTTCTTGTCGACCTGGCCGCTGCCCAGGTTGCGCTGGATGAAGTCGTCACCGATGTGGGCGGCGGCGTCCAGTGCTCGGGAGACGTCGTCCGCGGTGATCTCGGCGATCAACGGGTGGCCGGATGCGTCGGGCACGGTCGTGGCGTGCTTGGCCCACACGCCGGCGTAGCAGTCGGCCTGTAGCTCGAGGCGCACCGAGCCGCTGGTGGGCCCCGTGGCGCCGGCCGGCACCTTGTCGCTCGTGCCGAGCAGGTCCTGGACGTGGTGGCCGTACTCGTGCGCGATCACGTACGCGTCGACGAACAGGCCGCCCTGGGCGCCGAACTGCTGCTTCAGGTCGTCGAAGAAGCTGAGGTCGATGTACACGAGCTGATCGGCCGGGCAGTAGAAGGGGCCGGTGCCGCTGGACGCGCTGCCGCAGCCGGTCTGGGTGGCCCCGGAGAAGAAGACGGTGTCCGTCGGCGTGTACCGGCTGCCGAGCACCTGGCCCCAGTAGTCCTGGATCGAGTTGATGTCGGCGACGATCGCGCACTCGACGTGCTGATTGGCGTCCGTGCCCTTCCTGCATTCCTGGCTCAGCTGGGTGTTGTCCGCGGTCTGCCCCTGGCCCAGGCTGCCGAACCCGTTGAACGACGAACCGGTGCCGCTGTTCCCGCCGAGCACCTGCAGCAGGACGACGACGACGAGGCCGACCAGGCCCAGGCCCCCGCCGCCCACGGCGATACCGCGGCCGCCGAACCCGCCGCCGCTGCCGCGGATGTCTTCGACAGCCGACGTGTCAAGGTCGGCGTCCTCGCTGTACCTCATGCCCCAGACGGTCGCATCGCCGTCCGGGGGGGCGCGAATCGGGTGGATCGCTGGACCGCCCTGCCGGGCAGCGGACCGGCGCCTGGATTCGGAGCCTAGATTCGGAGCATGGCATTGGACGGCGAGTACGAGCCCAGCCCGCAGCAGTGGGTCCGCGACCAGGTCGAGCGCTACGAGGCGACGGGTGGGCGTGAGGCCAACACCCTGCGCGACACCGGCCTCCCCGTGGTCATCTACAGCACCCGTGGTGCGAAGAGCGGCAAGGTGCGCAAGCAGCCCCTCATGCGGGTCGAGCACGACGGTGCCTATCTGATGGTGGGCTCGCAGGGCGGGGCCCCCACGCATCCGGCCTGGGTGAGCAACCTCCGGGCACACCCCGACCAGGTCACCGTCCAGGACGGCCCTGAACCCCGGGACGGTGTCGCGCGGGAACTCACGGGCGAGGAAAGGGCCCAGTGGTGGGACCGGGCCGTCGCCGCATACCCCTCCTACGCCGACTATCAGAAGAAGACCGACCGCGAGATCCCGATCTTCCTGGTGACCCCCCGCAGCTGACTCTTCCCGGCTCGGGCCGTCGGTCAGTGCGCCGGCTCGCGCTGCCGAATCGACTCGGCGTCCTCCTCCGCGGACGCGTGCGGCTTGGGCATCAGCAGCAGGGCGATCATGGAGAGCACAGCGCAGCCGACGATGTAGACGGAGATGCCGGTCGAGCCGCCGGTCGCCGCGAGGATCCCCGCCGCGATCAGCGGTGCCGGGCCGCCGGCGATCACCGAGGCGAGCTGGTACCCGAGACCGGCGCCGCTGTACCGGACGTTGGTGCCGAAGGTCTCCGAGATGAGCGCCGCCTGGGGGCCGTACATGATGTCGTGCACGATCAGCGAGAGCACGATCGCCAGCAGGATCAGCCCGTTCTGCTTCGTGTTGAGCAACGCGTAGTACGGAAATGCGAAGAGCGCGGTCAGGACGATCCCGGTGCCGTACACCTTCCGTCGTCCGAGCCGGTCGGACAGGTACCCGAACAACGGCACGCTGATGAAGCCGACGGCCGCCGCGATGAGGGTGTCGTTGAGCAGATCGTTGCGGTTCAGGCCCAGGTGCTCAGTGCCGTAGGCCAGCACGAAGGTGATGAACAGGTAGAACGGCGCCTGTTCGGCCATCCGGACGAAGGCGGAGGTGAAGATGGCCCGGGGCTGGGTGCGGAAGACCTCCAGCACCGGCTGCTTCACGACGGCCTCTTCCTTGCGCAGGCGGGCGAACTGCGGCGTCTCGAGGACGGCGATCCGCACGTAGAGGCCGATGCCGACCAGCACGATGCTGATCAGGAACGGGATCCGCCAGCCCCACGCGTCGAAGGCGTCCTTGCCCACGACGCCGGAGGTGATCCGGACCGCGAGGGTGGACAGCAGCAGCCCGATGGGCACGCCCAGCTGCGGAAGGCTGGCCATGAAGCCGCGCCGCCGGCTCGAACCCCACTCCATGGACATCAGCACCGAGCCGCCCCACTCACCGCCGACGCCGATGCCCTGGACGATCCGCAGGATCACCAGCAGGACCGGTGCGAGGGGACCGATCGTGTTGTACCCGGGAAGGAGGCCCATCAGCACTGTCGCGATGCCCATGAGGCTCAACGTCGCGATCAGGGCCGACTTGCGGCCGATGCGGTCGCCGATGTGGCCGAAGATGGCCGCGCCGACCGGCCGGGCGGCGAACCCGACGAAGTACGTCGAGAACGACGACAGGGTGCCGGACAGCGTGGACTGGGTGGGGAAGAAGACGTGCGGGAAGACCAGCGCCGCCGCCGTCCCGTAGAGGAAGAAGTCGTACCACTCGATCGTCGTCCCGATGGTGCTGGCGACGGCTGCCTTCCAGCGCTGGGAGCGCGTGACGGAGGCGGCATCGGGCTCCTGCACCGTGCCCGCGTCATTGGCCCCGATCCCGTTCGGGCTCATCAGAAGGCCCCCTTCCCGTCGGGCGCGCCCCACCGGGCGGCACAAATGTGGCTGTCGTCACGGTGCTCCCTGATCGGGTGCTCCGCAAAAGGAGCACGAGCCAGGCGGGCGGTACGACGATCGGCGACGACGCGGAGATGACGACGCGGAGATACGGCCCGGGAAAAGCCGGCACATGGGGGGTTACCGCGAAGGAGAGGGGTATCTCCGGCGGCGCACAACCCGGGAGGAGATCCCCATGTCCCTGCCTGATCCAGTCGCTGCCTCATGAACCGCCTGGCCGGACGACGGGTCGTCGTCTCCGGCGGAGCGCAGGGCATCGGCGCCGCCATCGTCGCGATGTTCGCCGCCGAGGGCGCCCAGGTCACCGTGCTCGACGGATGTGCCGAGGCGGCGGCCGTCCTCGCCGAGGAGATCGGCTGCCACGCCTACGTCGCCGACCTGGCCGACACGCGCGCCACCCACGAGGGGATGCAGCGGGCGATCAGCCGTCTCGGCGGCCTCGACGTGCTCGTGAACAACGCGGGCGCCATGCGTTTTCGTGCGCTCCTGGACCTGGAGCCGCTCGAGGTGGAGACCCCGTTCGACATGGGCACCCGCACCATGCTGATCACCACCCAGGTGGCGGCCCGCGCGATGATCGGCTTCCGGACGCCCGCTGACGAATGCGCCGGCAAGGTGATCAACGTGTCGGGGATGGGGGGTACCGGCGAGGGCGGCCAAGCGCACTTCGCCGCCTCGAAGGCCGCCGTCATGGCGCTGACTCGGGCAGCTGCCCATGAGCTGGGGCCGCACGGCATCACCGTCAACTGCCTGTGCCCGGGCTACTTCCTGGACGAGCGCGCGGCCGTCGGCGCCGACCAGGATCGCGTCGCGTCGTGGTCGGCGTTGTCCCCGCTCGGCCGTCTCGGGGAACCGCGGGACGTCGCTCGGGCCGCGTTGTTCCTCGCGTCCACCGACTCCGACTACCTGACCGGCGACGCGCTGAACGTGTCCGGTGGGATGGTCCTGCACTGACACACTCCCTCCCGTGCGGGCCGAGGAATGGAACGAGCGCTAC
>JAODNN010000115.1 GCA_025465355.1 Blastococcus sp.
CGGCGGCGCCCGCGCGGGCCGCGGCCCTGCCGGCCCGGCGGTCGGCGATGCGCGCCGGGCGTCCGGTCAGCGAACGGGGGCCCTGCTGGCGCAGGCGAGCTTCGACCGGGACGGGGGCGGCGTCCCAGAACGAGACCGCGGCCGGGTTCCCGCCTGGCATCGGCGCCGTCCCGGGCAGGTGGCGGGAGGAGAACAGCCCGGTGGCGGCGCACCACAGCGTCCACGCCTCGGCGTCGTCGCCAGCCCGTTCCAGCCGGCTGGCCAGTGCGAGCAGCTCGGCTCGGCGGGAGACGTGCCCGCCGACGGCCGCGAGGGTGCGCTGGCCGCGGACCATCGGGGCGATCGCGTCGCGCATCTGCCGGCGCAGTCGGCGAGCCTGGCTGTTGCCGCCGTCGAACCAGGCGTGCAGCGTCTGCAGGGTCGCGGCGTAGGAGGCGACGAGCTCGGCGACGCGATTGTCGCCAGCGCCGGCGCCGAGGGTGTGCAGCGCCACCCGCCGCCAGGCGGCCGCCTCGGCGGTGCGCAACTCCCGGACCTCGGCGGCGATCTGCACGGAGTGGGTGTCGATGCCGGCGCCCCACATGTCGACGTAGTGGCGCAGCGTGGTCTGCAGCTCGGCGACCTTCTCCGGGTCGGGCGCGCCGGCGAGCGCGCCGGCGAGGCGGGCCTGCCAGCCGGCGGCGGCCGTGGCCATGCCCTGCAGCGTCGGGTTGATCACGCCCCAGGCCTCGGCCGCCGCGGCCGGGTCGGTGATCACCGCCTCCCGCAGGGCGGCGAGCTGCGCGGTGAGGATCCCTGGCGCCAGGGTGGCTGCCGCGGAGGCGGCGGCGTCGTGTCCGAGGGAGGTGACGGCGCGGTGGAGCTCGGCGGCGCGGGGCGTGAGCTGGTAGCGGTCGAGGTTGCGCAGAAAGTCCTCATCGCGGCGAGCCCGGTCCTGCCAGACATCGACGACCCGCCAGTCGACCAGCTGCCGCATCCGCGCGGGCAGGTTGAACGCGTCGTCGTCGAGCAGCGCCGGGTCGACGCCCCGGCGCAGGACGTCGTCACGCAGGAGGCCGCGGAGTTCGTCGGCGGGGACGCCGGTCAGGGTGTGCTGCTGCTGGGCGAGCAGCACGTCGACGATGAGCCGGTACTGCGCGGCGAGCGGCCCGACGAGGTAGCTGGCCTCTACAAGGCCGCCGGGCAGCCCCGCCAACCGCCAGAGGTCGACCGCCTCAGCGTCGACGGCATGCAGCAGTGGTGGCGCGGCCGCGTTCGCCGCACCGTCGGGCTCTTCCGCTGCACGCGTCCCGGCCACCTGCACCTCCGATTGGGGCCGCAGGGTATCGGTGACCTCCGACAACTCCGAGGAACACACTGGGGTGGCCTCCCTGGCGGCCGGCCCGCGGCGCCGACGCCGGCGGCCGTCAGTCGCCTCGTGCAGGTGCGACGGGATTGCCCACCGTGCGGCAGCGGCCGCCCTCAACCCATGAGCTCAACCCACGAGAGCCCGGACGGGCCCGGTCAGGACGAGGCTGAGCGGTGCGAAGTGGCACGATGACCGCCGCGAAACTGCACTTCGACCAGCGGATTCAGGCAGGAACGACATGTGGCGGCACGGAACGGCACGAGCCGTCAGCAGGCCTCCAACACCTGGCACCAGTGGCAGGCCGCGTATCCCACACTCAGCAGGACGGGTACATCCCGGCGCCGCGCCTCCTCGAACGCCTCGGGTCCCCATTCCCACCAGTCGACCGGGTTCTCCGCGTGTTGCTGCAGGTAGGGGCTGGTGGCGGCAGCCAGGCGGTTGGTCACGAGACGCCCTCCTTCTCACATCGAACAACTGAACCCGCGGCGCGGCCACCATGATTCGCTCACATCTGGCATTCACACGAACCACCGCCGCCGAGGGAGGTGCGTAGTTCACACTCCCAACTACCGCTGGAGACCCGGTGGTCAACGCGTCGCGTCACTGGACTGATCACCGGATCGCATCACGGACATCAGCGAGGGTGCCCCGAGGCCCCGGGCTCACCCGCGGGGCGGGAGGTGCTTTACGCCGAGACGGGGGCGACCTCGGCGAGCTCTCGTAGAGCCGAGCGGTCAGGTGTCCCCGAAGCCGTTCGCCGACAGGAACCGCTGGATGTGCTGCTCGTCCTCCGATGCCGAGGCGTACAGCCGGGCCACGGTGCCGGCACCGACGCTCATCTCCGCGCGACCGGGCCTCCGGAGGCCCGCGCACCCGGCGCTCGGCCGCGGGCCCTTCGGAGGGCTGCCTGTCAGGTGGGAAGCGCGAGCAGCAGGCCGCCCGCGACGAGCCCGCCGGCGGCGACGGTCGCCGCCGTGGCCCAGGTGGTGCGCCAGCCGAAGGCCCGACCGACCATCGCGATCGCGGGTAGGCTAGCGGCCGGCAGGGTGAGCAGCAACGCACCCACGGTGCCCAGCGACAGGCCTGCCAGGGCCAGGGCCTGCAGGATCGGGATCTCCCCGCCAGTGGGGATGACCAGCAACGTCCCGACGACGGCGGCGACCACCATGACGGCGGCTCCGGCGCCCAACCCGTGGCCGCCGATGGGGAACAACCAACCACGGAACGCGCCTAGTGCCAGCACCACGAGCAGGTACTCGGGCACCAGCGTGAGCAGCAGCCGCACCAGCGTGCGGACGAAGCGCTCCGGCGCCTGCGCGAACCAGTCGCCGGCCTCCGGTTCCGGCGCCACCTGGCTCACCGGCAGCTCCCGCCGTGCGGTCAGCCGGGCGACCAGCGCGCTGCCACCCACGACCACCAGGAGGCCCACGACGATGCGGGTCAGCGTCCACTGCCAGGGCGTGACGAACGCCAGGAACACCAGGACCGCCGGGTTGAGCAGCGGATTGCCCAGCCAGTAGGCGAGCGCCGCGGCCGTGCTCACCCCGTCGCGGCGTAGCGTGGCCGCGACCGGCGCGGTGCAGCAGGTGCACATCAGCGACGGGGTGCTCGCCAGCCCGCCGGCGGCTGCGGAGCGGACCGTGCCGCGCCGGTTCAGCAGCCGCAGCAGCCAGGTGCGCGGCACGAAGGCCTGCACGGCGGCGCTGATCAGCAGCGCGGCGACCAGCGCCTTCCAGATGGCGAGCACGTAGGTGGTGAAGAAGGTCGTGGCCGCGTGCCAGGTCGGGGCGTCGCCGGGGTGCACGCCGCCCACGGCGAGGATGCTGCTGCCCTTCCAGGTGTGCGTGCCGCTCAGGGTGACGGCTTTCGCCTCGTAAGGTAGCCACTTGGCCCACAGCAGGGCGGCGGCGGCGATGGTCAGCGCGAGCAGGACGCCAGCGACGGCAGTGCGCCGGGACGGGGGCCTGGTGGGCCGGTCGGTCAGGAGCCCGCGGACGGCTCCGGTGCGCAGCGCCCACGCGGAGGCCGCGGAGCGGGGGGCGGGGATCGCTTCGGCTGTGCCACCCGACCGGGCGGCGGGGCGGACCACTAGGTCCGCCGGACGGGGATGGGGACGGGCACGAGGCACCTCCAGGTGGATCAGGACGGTTCCTGCATCGTCGCGCGTGCGGCACCCGGTCGCGCGTCCAGAAGTCAGCTAGCCGCGAGGTCTACCAGCGGGCCGGTGGACGGGCTCGCCGCCGCCGTCGGCGTCGGCCTCGGCGGTGACCGTGATGGTGACCGGGCCGTCGTCCGCCCGGGCACCGGCTTCTGCCTCGACGTGGGCGCTGGCCCGTCCGGCCCCGAACAGCACGAGCCCGGACGTGACGGCGGTGGCGAACAAGAGGCGACAGAAGTGCGAGGAGAGGAAACGCACGGTTCATCGGACGCGCGCCGGCTCGCGCCGGTTCCCCGGGCAGGACATGTCGTCCGCCCCGTGTTCACCGGAATCGTCGCCCAGGCAACCGGCCAGGTCGTGCGCATCGAGGGTCCACGAGCGACCTGGATGCGGGATCTGCGTGAGCACCGGGCAGGGACCCGATCGGCCTGGTCACGGTGGCCGGCCAGGCGCAGGACCTCCGCCACTCCCGCGGCGAGTGATGGTATGCAGAGCGTGGCGTGCGTGCCGGCGACGGGTCGTCGCGCCCGTCGCGTCTGCCTCTGCAAGCCGATGACGGGGAACCATGTCCGCGACCGATCTCTCACCTCACGGGCCCGGGCCGGCCGACCTGCCGCCGGCGCCCGCGGCCTCCGGTCCCGCGCGGCGCCGGCGCGGTCCCCGGGCCCTGGTCGCGGCGTGGCTGGGACGCCTGGTGCAGTGGCGGATCCGCCGCAAGGGCCTCGACCTCTCCGAGCTCGACTTCCTGCCGGAGGCGGCGCGGCTCCCCCTGCTGCGCACCGGCACAGACCCGGTGCCCGAGCTCGCCGAACTGCGCGCGCGCTGCCCGGTGCAGCGGCTCGACCTGCCGTTCGGCTTCGCCGTGCATCTGGTCACCGGCTACCAGCAGGCCCGCACCGTCCTCGCCGACGGCGACTCCTACAGCAATGACATGCGACACCTGTTCCGCGACTCGAGCGAGGGCTCGGCCGCCGACGTCGGCGGGCTCGGCTTCACCGACCCGCCGCACCACACCCGGCTGCGCAAACTGGTGGCCCCGGAGTTCACCCGCGCCCGGCTGGGCAAGCTGGAGCCGATGATCGAGGCGATCGTCGATCGCCGGCTCGGTGAGCTCGCGGCCGCCGGCTCGCCGGCGGACCTGGCCGCGCACGTCTCCTCCCGGGTCCCGATGGACGTGATCTGCGAGCTGCTCGGCCTCGACGACGCCGACCACGAGGCCTTCGTCCGGCTGGGCACCCAGCGCTTCGACGCCACCGGCGGCACCGCCGCGTCGCTCGGCGCGGTGTCGGAGCAGAAGACGATGCTGCTCGACGTGGTCGCCCGCCAGCGCCGCCAGCCGGGCCCCGGGCTGATCGGCCGCATCCTCGCCGCCGAGGGCGACGCCATCTCCGACAACGACCTCGCCGGCGTGGTCGACGGCATCGTCACCGGCGGCTTCGAGACCACCGCCAGCACCATCTCGATGGGCACCGCGGTGCTGCTGCGCGACCCAACCCACGCCGCCCTCGTCCGCGACGGTTCCCGCGCCGACGTCGAGCGCGTGGTCGAGGAGCTGCTGCGCTACCTGACGGTGGTCCAGGTGGCCTTCCCGCGCTTCGCCAAGCAGGACCTGGAGCTGTTCGGCTGCCCCGTCCGCAAGGACGACGTCGTCGCAGTGTCCCTCAGCGGCGCCGACCGCGACCCGGCCTGGGCCGGACCGGAACCCGACCGGTTCGACCCGACCCGCTCACCGGCCGGCGGCGGTCACCTGGCCTTCGGTCACGGGATGCACCGCTGCGTCGGCGCCGAGCTCGCGCGCCTGGAGCTGCGCATCGTCCTGCCCGCACTGTTCCACCGCTTCCCGGAGCTGGCCCTCGCCGTCCCGGAGGACCAGCTCCCCTGGCGGCGGCTGTCCTTCGTCTACGGCGTCGAGGAACTGCGCGTCTCCTTCTGAGCGGAATTCGCTCAGCGCTCGTCATCCGGGAGTTCGTCATCGCCCGCCGGCTCGCCATCGACTGACCACCTTCCGGTGCCGGCGGCACCGCACGATGGGGATGGCAGGGAATGTGGAGAACCTGCCGTCAGGGGTGGTGTCGTGGTCGCCGCTGACCGGAGTGCCTCCTCCGCCCTTGCCACCAGTGGCTGTGCAGCGTTGGGCTGCCGGATGCGCCTGCCGGCGAGGAATCGGCTGGGAGGGCGTCAGGTCGCAGCCTCTCTGAGCGGAAGCCCGAGCGCAGCTGACGTGCCACGCTGCGCACGATCTTGAGAGTCGCGTTCGGTTGCTCCTCGGTGAAGCGCCAGCCAACGGCGAGCACGGCCAGGCTGAACACATAGCTGGCGACCGAGCCGCCCAGAGCGACGACCAACCCCAGAGCAGCCAGAACGAGGATCACCGCGAGGACGTAGTGCGCACCTCGGCGCACGCCGTAGTCCTCGGAGATGCTCGCGTGAAGCACCCGCAACACAGCAGCGGTGGTCAGTTGCGCAGCGGCGAAGTAGCCGATCTCCGCGCCGATGACGTCGGCCGCGTCGTGTGCGGCATGCACCATCGCGGACACACCGGTCATCGCGTAGACGCACACCAGATAGGCGAATAAGCCGACGGAGTAGTCCCACATCCAGCGCCACGCGGCGATGGGCACGCCCCGCCTCTTGCGCTTGGAGAATAGGCGGCGACGCTTGAGGACCGCCAGGACCCCGACGGTGACGATGCCAGCCTCGAGACTCGCCTTCTGCCACCACCAGAAGCCGTCGTCCCCCGCTGCTGGCGTCCAGATCCAGACGGCCATGATCGGGCAGGCGATTCGAGCGATCCATTGCACCCACCGCAGGTAGAAGCCCCGGGGACGCCACAGAATGGCGAGGGCCGCCCCCGCCGCGCCGATGGCCCAGCCCAGAGGACTAACCCGACTACCCGAAGCCCAGCCACGTTCAACGGCCCCCGATCCGGCGCCGGGCCGTGCGATCGGGCATGCGAGCACTGTGCGTCGGCGCCCTCGGCTACACGGAGGGTGCAACTGCGGCGATGGATACGTCAACGGGCCCATGTCGACATGGGATGGCAGATGACCGCCAGTTCTCCGCCGCAACCCTGCCGGGGACCTCGGCGGCGCCCGCACGGATCGGCGGCCGCCTCACAAGGCCATTCCTACGCATTGCTTGCCCTAACGGCTCCCTCCGCCCGTCCTGTTGCTCGGTCCGAACCGGACGTCCGCCGGCGGCACCCCGCTCCCACTCACGTTCGGCAAGGGGAACATTCCGGCGCCGCGCTTCGGCGAACGCCTCCTCCCCCAACTCGTGCCAGTCGACCGGCGAGACGGCTCGGCATGCACCCCACTCATCCTCGCCCGCGGCGGCAGGGCCCGACGGCACGTAGGCGTGAGTCACTGCGGAGCACGGCAACGCTGGTCGCACTGCCACGGGCATTCAGCACGGCTGGAGGCTCCCCTCGTCGGGTTCGCGTTCCTTCACCCGAAGCAGCCAGGAGGGTCAGGACGGCGGCCACCCCCCGCGGCCCGGCCGGGCGCGGCCGGCGCTCAGCCGACCCCCGGCCGCGCCGGCCCCAGCGGCGGCCGGGGACGGCGGACCACCTGGACCCCCTCCGGGAGGCCCTCGAGCTCGGCCCTGTCGCCGTCGATGACGAGAGTGACCCGCCGGCCACCCAGCTGCAGGTCGTGAACCCGCAGTCGGCCGAACCGCCCAGGCCAGGCGGGGTCGAACCAGACCTCGTCACGGGGCATCCGAGGTTCCAGTCTCAGCAGGCTGCGCATGGCCTGGATCGGCGAGGCCGCTGCCCACGCCTGGGGAGAACACGACGTCGGGTACGGGACCGGGGACGGGTACTCCCTCCGGTCGAAGCCACAGAAGAGCTCCGGCAGGCGGCCGCCGAAGCGGGTGGCCGCGTCCAACAGTCCGGTGACGATCCGCTGCGCCTCCTCGACGAAGCCGTAGCGCATGAGCCCCGTGGCGACCAGCACGCTGTCGTGCGGCCAGACCGACCCGTTGTGGTAGCTCATCGGGTTGTAGCGGCCCATCGACGAGGCCAGTGTCCGCACGCCCCAGCCGGTGAACATCTCGGGCGACATGAGGTGCTCGGCCACCCGCGCGGCCTTGTCGTCGTCGACGATCCCGGTCCACAGGCAGTGACCGATATTGGAGGTGAGCGCGTCGACCGGCAGCTTGTGGCCGTCGAGCGCGACGGCGAACCAGCCGCGGTCGGGCAGCCAGAACTGCTCGTTGAACGCCGCCTTGATGGCGTCCGCCTTGTCCGCCCAGTACGTCGTCGCCGCGTCGTCGCCTGCGACGTAGGCGAAGTGCGAGCGCGCGACGTAGGCCGAGTACACGTAGCCCTGGACCTCGCAGAGTGCGATCGGTGTCTCGGCCAGGGCGCCGTCCGCGAAATTGATGCCGTCCCAGGAGTCCTTCCAGCCCTGGTTGGCCAATCCCGACTCGGTGCTGCGCTGGTACTCGACGAACCCGTCCCCGTCCCGGTCGCCGTACTGCTCGATCCAGGCCAGCGCCCGGTCGGCGTTGGGCAGCAGCGCATCGACCTGCTCCGAGGCGATGCTCCACCGTCGCAGCTCACCCAGCAGGACCACGAACAGCGGCGTGGCGTCGACCGTGCCGTAGTAGACGCTGCCCCCGCCGTGGACCAGGGGGAAGTCAGCGCCCATGCGGGCCTCGTGCAGGATCCGGCCGGGTTGCTCTTCGGTGCGCGGATCGACCTTCACGCCCTGCATACGCGCCAGCGTCCGCATCGTGCCCAGCGCGAGGGTCGGGTCGAGAGGCAGTGCCATGTAGGAGGACAGCAGGGAGTCGCGACCGAACAGGGCCATGAACCACGGGGCACCGGCCGCGACGGCGGGGGTTTCGGGGTACTCGGGAGCGAAGAGCCGCAGGGCTCCGAGGTCTTCCATGCTCTGCCGGAGGGTGCTGAGCAGTTCGACGTCATCGGATTCCACGCCGGGGCTGGCCGCCCGCCAGCTGCGCAGCCGCTTCACCGGGTGCGACTCCTCGAGCGGCAGGTCGACCGGAAAGGTGGGCTGAACCTCCGCGCCGTCGACGATCGGGGTGACCATGACGGCCGTCTCCCAGTCAGTGCGCGGCGGCAGGAGCAGGTCGAACGCGAGCCCCTCCCGGTAGGCCTGGGCGCCCGGGGCCGAGATCCGCACCCCGAGGTTCAGGCTGCCGCTGCGGAAGCCGAGGACGATCGCGTTGCTGTCCACGCTGGTCGAGATCTCCCCGCGATCCTGGACCCGGCCCTCCTTGACCGCGAAGAGATCGGCGAAGTCGCTGCCGACCTCGAGCCGGAGCCGCGCGACCACCAGCTGGAGGCCGAGGTTCCGCACCCGGATGTCCTCGCGCATCCCTTCCCCGACGTAACGACGGCGCTCGACGAGCAGCTCGGTCGAGGACGACTGTGGCGGGACACGGGCGAGGAACGTCGTCCGGAACGGTTCGTGTGGCAGCACGTCCAGCACCTGCAGCGGCCCGTCGTCCAGCCGCAGCTTCCAGGTGGAGAGCACCCGGACGTCGCGGAAGAACAACCCCTCCGGCCCGTCGGCCTTCATGTCGCCCGACCGTCCCGAGATGGCAAAGGTCGAGCCCTCGACGAGGGTGATCGGCTGCCCGGCCGGTGCGGCGGGCTCTTCCTCGGGGCCGGCGTTGACCGACCTGGCTGCAGCGGTGGACGGCTGCGTCATGGCGACTCCTCGCCTGCGAATGCGGGGCGGCCGGGTCCTCCGGCGGGAGCGCCGTCTGGGGTTCCCCCTCGCCGGCTCCTCAACCGCACTGCCGGTTCCCGTCGTCCACCCGAACGCAGCGATTCCCGGCCGCACGCCCGGTTGCCGCGATGCGGTCGGGGGTCACCGTCGGCGAGCACGGCAACACGACGTCGAAACTGCCAGGCCGCCCGGGCTGCCGTCGGCGTGGATACAGACAGCTTCTGCCGAAGAACACGCCGACGGTTCGGTGATCTGGACATTCTCGGCCCATAGTGCTAGCGGACGTGTCGGCGGATTCTGATTTATGGCGCACATCACAGGAGGCCGCCATGATCCGCACCCCGTTCCGCAGCCCGCTTCCCACCCTCGTCCTCGTCGCGACGTCGGCCGTCGCCGTCGTGCTCACCGCAGTCGCTCTCACCACACCCGCCCAGGCCAGACCCGGCCAGGCCACCGTCGCTCCCACCGCCGCTGCCCCGTACTGCGGCATCACCTGGGGGTCGGCGGCCAAGCACGGGGCGGCGAACGGTCCCGTCCAGGGCGCACTGCTGACCAACGTCAGGGCCGGCCGGAACGCCTGCTTCGACCGGCTCCTGCTCGACGTCCGCGGAACCACCGCGCTGACCTCGTGGCGCGTGGAGTACGTCCCCCAGGTCATCGAGGACCCCTCGGGGAGGCCGGTGCCACTGCGCGGCGGCGCCTACCTGCAGATCGCCGTCGGCGCCTCGGACCACACCGACTCCGACGTGCCGACCTACTCCCCGCCCAACCGGCGGGAGCTGGCCGACGTGCGCGGCTTCACCACATTCCGGCAGGTGGCCTGGGCGGGGTCGTTCGAAGGGATCAGCGGTGTCGGCCTCGGCGTCCGGGCGCACCTGCCCTTCCGCGTCTTCACGATGACCGGCATCCCGGGCTCGGCCAACGGCACGCGCGTCGTCATCGACGTCGCGCACCGCTGGTAGGCAGAACCCCGGCGACGGCCGGCCCGCGTCAGCCCCTCCCGGGGCCGTCCGGCCGGTCGTCGCCCCGCGGCGGCTCGATCGCGAGGGGTGCGCGACGCAGCTGATCGAGCACGTCGGCTCCCGGCGCGCGCTCCTCCTCGAGGAGCTCCTCAGCGGTGTCGGGGATGACGACCTGCTGTGTCGACGCGTCGAAGCTGCGGGGAATCCGCTTCAGGTGCGTGGTCATCGAGCGGACCAGGAACGCGGTCGCGATCAGCAGCAGGACGATCAGCAGCAGGCCGAGCGGTCCGGCCTTCCCGACGTCCTCGGGGAGTTGGTCGCCCGCTGCGGCGAGCAGCGAGACGCGGTCATCGACGGTCATGGGACGGACACCTCACTCCGGATACCGGCGAACAGATCGTCCTCGGGGACCGGGGCATCCACCAGCGACCGGGCGAGCTGGTAGTCCTCGGTCGGCCACACGCGTTGCTGGGTGTCGATGGGGCAGGCGAACCAGCGGCCCTCGGGGTCGATCTGGGTGGCGTGCGCGATCAGCGCGGCGTCCCGGACCGGGAAGTACTCGGCGCACGGCACCCGTGTCGTGACCCGGTGCGAGATGTCGTGAGCGGGATCCCAGTTCTCCAGCCACTCCGTGTACGGCGACTCCGCCCCCGTCGCGAGGATCGCCTCGTGCAGCGCCTTCGTCCGGGGCAGCGTGAAGCTCATGTGGTAGTAGAGCTTGCTCGGCTGCCAGGGCTCGCCCAGCTCCGGATAGCGGTCGGGATCCCCGGCCGCGTCGAAGGCGTGCACCGCGATCTCGTGCGACTTGATGTGGTCGGGGTGTGGGTAGCCGCCGCGCTCGTCGTAGGTCGTGATCACCTGAGGCCGGAACCGGCGGATCAGCGCGACGAGCGGTGCCGCCGCCTCCTCCAGCGGGACCAGCGCGAAGCAGCCCTCCGGCAGCGGCGGCAGCGGGTCCCCCTCGGGCAGGCCCGAGTCGACGAAGCCGAGGAACTCCTGTTCGACCCCGAGGATCTCCCGGGCCCGCTCCATCTCCTCCGCGCGGATCTGCGGCAGCCGCTCCCACACCTCCGGCCGGTCCATCGCGGGGTTGAGCACGGACCCGCGCTCGCCGCCGGTGCAGGTCGCCACCAGGACGCGGGCCCCCTCGGCGATGTACCTGGCCATGGTCGCGGCGCCCTTGCTCGACTCGTCGTCCGGGTGTGCGTGGACGGCGAGCAGGCGCAACTGGTCGGGTTCGGTCACCTCCGCATTGTCCACCGGCATTCCTGACGACGGCGGACCCCCGGCCGGCCGGGCGACGTCTCGCAGGGCACACTGGAGATGCCCCACCCCTACGGGGGAGAAATGTGCCGCCGGTCACGTGCCTATCCGGTACCGTTCCGCATCCCCGGCCGGGGCGCCCGCATCCGTGCGCCGCCGTGGACGACGGTGTTAGCTTGGCCGGATCGACCAACGGCCGTTCCCGGGTTCCGGGACGGCCTCCCGAGTCCCAGGAGTTCCTCCACGTGTCCACCCCGACTGACGAGCACGACCAGGGCGTCTGGCTGACCCAGGAAGCCCACGACCGGCTGAAAGCCGAGCTCGACCAGTTGGTTGCCGCCCGCCCGACGATGGCCGCGGAGATCAACGCCCGCCGGGAAGAAGGCGACCTCAAGGAGAACGGCGGGTACCACGCGGCCAAGGACGAGCAGGGCAAGCAGGAAGCCCGCATCCGTCAGCTGACCGACCTGCTGCACAAGGCGACGGTCGGCGAGCCGCCGAAGAAGGTCACCAACGCCGCTACCGGCACGGTGATCACCGTCCGCTTCCAGGGGGACGACGAGACCGAGAAGTTCCTGCTCGGGTCGCGGGAGATCGCCGGCAGCACCGGCCTGACCGTGTACTCCCCCGAGTCGGCCCTGGGCGCCGCGATCGTCGGCGCCAAGCCCGGCGCGACGGTGACCTACCAGGCCCCCAACGGCAAGGACATCACCGTCGAGGTCGTGGGCATCGAGCCGTTCGTCCCCTGACCGGCCGGTGAGCGGCGGCGAGTTCGGAGGCGGGGTCCGCTCCCGGCGGGCGGAGAACACCGGCTTCGTCTGCGGGCATTGCGAGACGTCGGTGCCGGCCAGCACTGACGGGCACTACCGCAACCACTGCCCGTACTGCCTGTGGTCGCTGCACGTCGACGACCTGCCGGGTGACCGGGCCAGCGAGTGCCGCGCGCTCATGGAGCCGATCGGGCTGGTGGAGAAGTCCGGCAAGGGCTGGCAGGTGGTGCACCGCTGCACGCAGTGCGGCCACCGCCAGCCCAACCGGCTGGTCCGTGACGGCGACGGCCCCGACGACCTCGACCTGGTGCTCCAACTCCCCTGGTTGTGAGCCGCCGTCGGCGCACAACGGCCCGCACACCCGTGCTTGTGGGGTGTTGTGCACGCCTGTCGAGTCGTGCAGGACCCCACGAGCGTGCACAACACCCCTGAAGCACCCAGCCGCCTCGGGGAACTGACGCCGATCGGTGCCGCAGACAGGCAGTCGGAGAGGTCAGGCGGCGGGGGCGAGGCCTCGACGGCGCAGAAGGGGCCCGGGATCCGCATCGCGGCCGCGGACGGCGCGGAATGCGGCCAGCGGATCGACCGAGCCACCCACGGACAGCAGCCGACGCCGGAACATGTCGCCGTTCTCCCGGCGCAGGCCGCCGTTCTCGCGGAACCACTCCACGGTGTCGGCGTCGAGGATCTCCGACCAGATGTAGGAGTAGTACCCGGCCGCGTAGCCGCCGGCGAAGATGTGCTGGAAGTAGGCCGTCCGGTAGCGCGGCGGCACCAGCTCGGAGGAGACCCCCGCTGCCTCCAGGGCGCGCCGCTCGAACTCCTCCGGATCACCGACCTCGGTCTCGGGCGTGATCCGGTGCCAGGCCTGGTCCAGCAGGGTGGCGGCCAAATATTCGAGGGTCGCGAAGCCCTCACCCCACAACCGGGCGGCGTCCAGCGCCGCGGCGACGTCGGCCGGCAGCCGCTCCCCCGTCTCCACGTGCCGGGCGTAGTTGGCCAGCACCTCCGGCCAGAGCGCCCACATCTCGTTGACCTGGCTGGGGAACTCGACGAAGTCCCGAGGGACGCTGGTGCCGGCGAAGCGCGGATAGGTCACCTCGGAGCTGAGCCCGTGCAGCGCGTGACCGAACTCGTGGAAGAGCGTGTTCACCTCATCGAGGGTCAGCAGGGTCGGCTGCCCCTCCGCCGCCCGCGTGACGTTCAGGTTGTTCACCACGACCGGCCGTGAGTCCAGCAGCCGCGACTGGCTGACGAAGGAGTTCATCCAGGCGCCGCCGCGCTTGCCCTCCCGGGCGTAGAAGTCACCCAGGTAGAGGCCGACCGCGGCGCCGTCGGCATCGCTGACCTCCCAGATCCGCACGTCGGGGTGGTAGCCGACCAGATCGGGGCGCTCGCTGAACCGGTATCCGTAGAGCATCTCGGCAGCGTGGAAGACGCCGTCGACCAGCACCCGGTCCAGCTCGAAGTAGGGCCGCAGGGCCGCGGAGTCGACGGCGTACCGCTCGTTGCCGACCTGCTCGCTGTAGAAGGCCCAGTCCCACGGGGCGAGCTCGACGCCGTCCCGGGCCGCGGCCTCGGCGAGCACGGCGGCCTCGGCCTCGGCATTGGCCACCGACGCCGGCACCATCGAGGCGAGTACCGCGTCGACTGCCTCGGTGGTGGCCGCGGTCTGGTCGGCGAGCACGACGTCGGCGTGGGTGTCGAAGCCGAGCAGCCGGGCACGCTCGGCGCGCAGGCCGGCGATCCGTGCGGCGATGGGACGGTTGTCGTACTCCCCCGTGGACGCCCGGCTGATCGAGGCCTCGAACACGCGGCGGCGCAGCTCGCGGTTGCGCAGCTTGGCCAGCAGCGGCTGACGGGTGGGCAGCAGCAGCGGCAGCAGGTAGCCGTCCACTCCGCGCTCGGCGGCCGCCGCGGCTGCGCCGGCGATCTCCTCGGCGTCGAGCCCGTCCAGCTCGGCCGCGTTGTCGACCCGGATCGCCGCGGCCTCGGACGCCAGCTGCAGGTTCTGCCCGAATGTCGTCGAGAGCGCGGACAGCTCCTGGTTGAGCTCGGTGAGCCGCGTGCGGCCGGCGTCGTCCAGCTGGGCGCCGGCGAGCACGAAGTCCAGGTGGTACCGCTCGACCAACCGCAGCTCCTCGTCGTCCAGGCCGAGCTCGTGACGGGCGGCATGCACGGCGTCGACCCGCGCGAACAGCGCCGGATCGAGGTGTAACGCGTCGGAGTGCGCGGCGTCCAGAGGGGCGATCTCCCGCTCGACCTCGCGTACCCGTGGCGTCGACACCGACGCGGCGAGGTTCCCGAACACCCGCCAGGCCCGGTTCAGCAGCTGCCCGGCCCGCTCCAGCGCCACGACCGTGTTCTCGAACGTCGGCGGCTCGTCGGAGCCGACGATCTCAGCCACTTCGGCACGGTGTTCGGCCATCCCGGTGAGCAGCGCCTCCCGGCTGTGCTCGACGCTGATGTCAGCGAAGGGCGGCAGGCCGAACGGCAGCTGCGAGGGCGCCGCCAGCGGATTGTCAGCGGACAAGGGGGCAGGGGACTCGGCGGCACTCATCGCCGTCCATCCTCCGCTCTCCTCGACCGGCGCCCCTCACCGGCTGGCCGTGCGCCGGTAAGCCCGGACCGACAGCGGCACGAACACGGCCAGGATCACCACGACCCAGATCAGGCTGTACAGCACCGGGTTCTGCAGTGACCACACCTCGGGGACCGGGATCGCGGCCGGGGTGTTCCCGAACAGATCACGCGCGGACTTGGCGACCGCCGACACCGGGTTCCACTCGGCGAAGGTCCGCAGCACCGGGCTGAACGTCTCCAACGGCACGAACGTGTTCGCCACGAACGTCAGCGGGAAGATCACGATGAAGCTGGCGTTGTTCACGACCTCCGGCGTGCGGACCAGCAGCCCGACCAGGGCCATCAGCCAGGAGATGGCGAAGGCGAACAGCAGCAGGATCAGGAAACCGCCGATGGCCTCGGGCACCGACGAGTGAATCCGCCAGCCGACGACCAGTCCGGTCAGCGCCATCACGGCAATCGAGATGCTGTTGGATCCGGCGTCGGCCACCGTCCGGCCGATGAGCACCGCCGACCGCGACATCGGCAGGGATCGGAACCGGTCGATCAGCCCCTTCTGCAGATCCTCGGCGATGCTGTAACCGGTGATGGTGCTGCCGAAGACGACGGTCTGGGCGAAGATGCCCGGCAGCAGGAACTCGGCGTAGCTGACGTCGCCGGGCACCTGGATGGCGCCGCCGAAGACGTAGCGGAACAGCAGCACGAACATGATCGGCGACAGCGTCGCGAACACGAGCAGGTCGGGAACCCGCTTGACCTTGATCAGGTTGCGCCGGGTGATCGTGGCGCTGTCGGACAGCGTCTGCCCGAGGGTGGTCATCGGATGCCTCCGGTTGCGGCGGGCACCTGCGTGCCGGTCTCGTCGTCCGTCGTGCCGCCGCCGTTCTCCTCGGCGGCGTGGCCGGTGAGGGTCAGGAAGACGTCGTCGAGATCGGGACGCCGCAGGCCCAGGTCGAGGATCTCCACGTCGGTTCCCTCGAGCCGGCGCAGGCCCTCGGCGAGGGAGTCGACCCCGCCACTGACCGGCACGGTGAGCCGGCGGGTCTGCTCGTCGAGTCGTGGGGCGTCGACCGCCAGAGGGCGCAGGCACTCCGCCGCCACCGCGAGGTCGGTGCTGCGACGCACCGTCAACTCCAGCCGCTGCCCTCCGACCTGTGCCTTCAGCTCGTCACCGGTGCCGCGCGCGATCACCCGCCCGTGGTCGATCACCACCATCCGGTCGGCCAGCCGGTCGGCCTCCTCCAGGTACTGCGTCGTGAGCAGGATCGTCGTCCCGCCGTCGGCGAGGTCGGCGATGAACTCCCACATGACAAGCCGGCTGCGCGGGTCGAGACCGGTGGTCGGCTCGTCGAGGACGAGCACCCGCGGCCGGGCGATCAGCGAGGCGGCGATGTCCAGCCGCCGGCGCATGCCGCCGGAGTAGGTCTTGGCGGGGCGATCGGCGGCGCCGGCCAGATCGAACCGCTCGAGCAGCTCGCGCGACCGGGACCGGGCATCCGCCTTCGGCAGGTGGTAGAGCCGGCCCACCATTTCCAGGTTCTCGAAGCCGGTCAGGTACTCGTCGACGGCGGCGTACTGCCCCGTGAGCCCGATCGATGCCCGCACGGCGTCGGCCTGGCGGACGACGTCGAGGCCCACCACCTCCGCGCGTCCCTCGTCGGCCAGGAGGAGCGTGGTCAGGATTCGCACCACCGTCGTCTTCCCCGCACCATTGGGGCCGAGGAGCCCCAGCACCGAGCCCTCGGCCACGGTCAGGTCCACCCCGTCGAGGGCTGTGGTGGCGCCGAAGCGCTTCACCAGCCCCTCGACGACGATCGCGTCGGTCATGACGACGACGCTAGGCCGGTCCACCGACAGTTCCCGACCCCTTGTCGCGGTCGGCAGAGGTGCATTCGTACGGTGGTCGACTCCACGGCTCTCCCTGTCCGGCGTCCCGACGGGACGGTTCGGAGCAGAGACCGGCGGAGCCCGCCGAACTCATCGGCACCGGGGGGATCAGTCCTTGGTGACCGAGTAGCCCGCTCGGGAGAGGGCGGACAGCACCTCGTCGGCGTGATCCGGACCGCGGGTCTCGAGGACCACGAACACCTCCACCTCGCCGACGTCCAGCCGGGTCGCCGTCCGCTCGTGCTCGACCTCGAGGACGTTGGCCCCGACCGCCGCGAGCTCGGCGAGGACGGCGGCCAGCGAGCCGGGGCGGTCCGGCACCCGCAGCCGCAGGGACAGATAGCGGCCGGCTGCCGCCATGCCGTGCTGGACGACCTTGAGCAGGAGCACCGGGTCGATGTTGCCGCCGGAGACGATCGCCACGACCGGCGGCGCGAAGGCGGCGGGGTCGGCGAGCACGGCGGCGACCGCGGCCACCCCGGCCGGCTCGACGACGAGCTTGGCCCGCTCCAGGCAGAACAGCAGCGCGCGGGAGAGGTCCTCCTCGGTGACCGTGCGCACCTCGTCGACCAGCCCGCGCACGTGCGCGAGAGTGAGGTCGCCGGGGCAGGCGACGGCGATGCCGTCGGCCATCGTCGCCATGCTCGTCAGGGCCACCGGCCGGCCCGCGGCCAGCGACGCGGGGAAAGCGGCGGCCGTCTCCGCCTGCACGGCCACGACGCGGATGTCGGGACGGCGGGCCTTCACCGCCGCGGCGACGCCCGAGACCAGTCCCCCTCCCCCGGCCCCGACGACGACGGTGGCCGCCTCCGGGCACTGGTCCAGCACCTCGAGGCCGACCGTCCCCTGGCCGGCGATCACGTCCGGGTGGTCGAACGGGTGGATGAACACCGACCCGGTGCGCTCGGAGTACTCCGCGGCGGCGAGCAGCGCTTCGGTCAGGGTCTGCCCGACCAGCTGGACCTCCGCCCCGTAGGCACGGGTGGCGGCCAGCTTCGGCAGCGGTGCGGACTCGGGCATGAACACCGTGGCCCGGGCCCCGAGGAGCCGGGCGGCGAGCGCCACACCCTGGGCGTGGTTCCCGGCGCTCGCGGCGACGACGCCACGGGCACGCTCGGCGTCGCTGAGCCGGGAGATCCGGGTGTACGCCCCGCGGATCTTGAACGAGCCGGTGCGCTGCAGGTTCTCGCACTTGAACCACACCGGGCCCCCCACCCGATCGGCCAGCCCGCGGGAGTGCCACATCGGCGTCCTCCGCACGACGCCGCCGAGCAGGGCGGCCGCGGCCTCGACGTCGGCCCCGCTGATCAGCGGCACCCCGGCAGCCGGAACGTCGGGCTCGGACACGCCGCAGATCCTCGCAGGCCGGAGCGCGCCAGGACGTGACCGGGCGGCCCTGCGCGTCGTACCGTGGCTGAGGTGACGGACCCCGCCGTACCGGCCACCGCTTCCCCAGCCACCGACGCACCAGCCACCGACGCACCCGCTCCGACGACGCTCGGCGAGCTGCGCTCGGGCGGAGCCTCCTACCGCACGGTCAAGGCCGAGATCCGCGCCAACCTGCTCGCCCGCCTCGGGCGCGGCGAGCCCACCCTCCCCGGCATGGTCGGCTTCGACGACACCGTGCTCCCCGAGTTGGAACGAGCACTCCTCGCCGGGCACGACCTCGTCCTGCTGGGCGAGCGTGGCCAGGGCAAGACCCGGCTCATCCGCACGCTGGTCGGACTGCTCGACGAGTGGACGCCTGTGCTCGTCGGCAGCGAGCTCAACGAGCACCCGCTGCATCCGGTCTCGGTGTGGGGCCGGCGGCAGATCGCCGAGCACGGGGACGCCACGCCGGTGGGCTGGTTGCACCGCACCGACCGGTTCGGGGAGAAGCTCGCCACCCCCGACACCAGCGTCGGCGACCTGATCGGCGACGTCGACCCCATCAAGGTGGCCCAGGGCCGCACGCTGGGCGACCCGGAGACGGTGCACTACGGGCTCGTGCCCCGCACCAACCGCGGCATCTTCAGCGTCAACGAGCTGCCCGACCTCGCCGAGCGGATCCAGGTGGCGCTGCTCAACGTGCTCGAGGAACGCGACATCCAGATCCGCGGCTACCGGGTGCGACTGCCGCTGGACCTGCTGCTCGTGGCCAGCGCCAACCCCGAGGACTACACCAACCGCGGGCGGATCATCACCCCGCTCAAGGACCGGTTCGGCGCCGAGGTGCGCACCCACTACCCGCTCGAGCTGGCCGACGAGATCCGGCTGCTGCACCAGGAGGCGCTGCTCTCCTGGGGCGGCGAGGCGCACGACCCCTTCCAGCACCCGATCGTCCCCGAGCACCTGGCCGAGATCGTCGCCCGGTTCACCCGCCTGGTCCGCGAGTCCAGCCATGTCGACCAGCGCTCCGGGGTCAGCGCCCGGTTCGCGATCGCGGGGCTGGAGACCATCGCCGCCTCCGCCGTCCGCCGGGCTGCCATCTCCGGCGAGACCCGACCGGTCGCCCGCGTCGTCGATCTGCCGAGCGTGATCCCGGCCAGCCGCGGAAAGGTCGAGTTCGCCGATGCCGGTGCCGATCCGGACGACGAGCGCGAGGTGGAGATCCTCGAGCACCTGCTGCGCCAGGCCACGGCGCAGACCTTCCGGGCGCGGTGCGCCGGCCTGGACCTGACCGGGCTGCAGGAGCACTTCGCCGGTGGGGAGACCGTCGAGTCCGGCGAGCTCGTCCCCGCGCCGGCGCTGCTCGGTCAGCTGGGCACCATCCCGAAGCTCGCCGAGCTACTGGGCCGGCTGGGCGTGCCCGAGGGCGAGCACTCCGCCGAACAGGCCGCCGCCGCCGTCGAGTTCGCCCTGGAGGGGCTGTACCTCACCCGCCGGCTGGCGAAGGACACCGACGGCACCCGCACGGTGTACGGCGCCTGATGGCTACGCGTCCCCGGGGGAACCGGGGATACCGGTACGGCCGTTGGCACGGCGGCCCCGACCCGCTCGCTCCGCCGTACGACCTCGGCAACGCGGTGGACGAGATCGGCGACTCGGTGCTCGGCGGCAGCGGCGTGCGGGAAGCCCTCCGCGAGCTCCTGCGCCGTGGCACGGAAGGCCGCCGGGGGCTGGAGGAGCTGCGCCGCTCGGTGCGTGAGCGGCTGCGCCGGGCGCGCACCGCCGGACGGATGGACGGGACCCTGCAGGAGGTCCGCGAGCTCCTGGACCGCGCACTGGCCGCCGAGCGGCGGGAGCTCTTCCCGGACCCGGACGACGCCGCGCGCCTGGCCGAGGCCGAGCTCGACGCCCTGCCCGAGGAGACCGCCGGGGCCGTCCGGGCGCTCAAGGACTACGCGTGGCGCTCGCCGGAGGCCCGTGAGGCGTACGAGCAGATCGAGGACCTGCTCCGCCGTGAGGTGCTCGACAGCTCGTTCGCGTCGATGAAGAAGGCCCTGGAGAACGCGGGCGACGCCGATCTCCAGGCGGTCAAGGACATGGTCGCCGACCTGTCGCAGCTCATCGACGCGCACAACCGCGGCGAGGACACCGATCAGCAGTTCCGCGACTTCATGGACAAGCACGGCAAGTTCTTCCCCGACGACCCGCAGTCGATCGAGGAGCTGATCGACTCGCTGGCCCGCCGGGCGGCTGCCCAGGAACGCATGATGGCCGGCCTCTCCCCCGAGCAGCGGGCCGAGCTGGGCGACCTGATGGCGCAGGCGATGTCCGACATGGGGCTCGCCAGCGAGATGTCGCACCTGCAGGACGCCCTGCGGCAGGCCCGCCCGGACCTGCCGTGGGGTCAGCGCGGGCAGGTGCCGGACGGCGAGCCGTCGCTGGGCCTCGGCGACGCCACGACCGCGGTCGCCGAGCTCGCCGACCTGGAGGCGCTGTCCAACCAGCTCTCCCAGGGCTACGCAGGTGCCTCGCTGGCCGACATCGACGAGGAGTTGCTCGACCGCGCGCTGGGCCGGCCGGCCGTCGACGACCTCGCGGCGCTGCGCCAGCTCGAGCGGGAGCTGGAGCGCCAGGGCTACCTCAACCGCGAGGGCGGCAAGCTGGAGCTCTCCCCCAAGGCGGTGCGCCGGCTGGGCGCGACGGCACTCCGCCGGGTGTTCGCGAAGCTGTCCGCCACCGGCCGGGGTGAGCATGACGTCGCCGACGCCGGGGCGGCCGGCGAGCTGACCGGGAGTTCGCGCGAGTGGCGATTCGGCGACGAGCAGCCGCTCGACGTCGTCCGCACCGTGAAGAACGCCGTGCTGCGGACCGCCGGCGACAGGCGCGGCGGGCACGCGCGCCGGGTCCACCTCGCCGTCGAGGACTTCGAGGTGGTCGAGACCGAGCGCCGGACGGGCGCGGCCGTCGCCCTGCTGGTCGACCTCTCCTACTCGATGGCGCTGCGCGGCACCTGGGGAGCGGCGAAGTCGACCGCGATGGCGCTGCACTCCCTGGTGACCACGCGATATCCGCAGGACGCCATCGAGATCATCGGTTTCTCCTCGATCGCCCAGGTGCTGCGACCGGAGACCCTGGCCGAGCTGTCCGTGGACACCCTGCAGGGCACCAACCTGCAGCACGGCCTGATGCTCGCCCGGGGGTTCCTCGCCCGTCACCGGGACGCCGAGCCGATCGTTCTCGTCGTCACCGACGGCGAGCCGACGGCGCACCTGGAGGACGACGGGACGCCGTTCTTCTGCTGGCCGCCGATGCCCGAGACGATCGCCCGGACCGTGGCCGAGGTCGAGCGCGTGGCCCGCACCGGCGCCACCGTGAACGTGTTCGCGCTGGACCCGGACCCCGGCCTCGTGCACTTCGTGCACGACCTGACCGAGCGCGCCGGCGGCCGGGTGTTCCAGCCCGACCCCGACCGGCTCGGTGAGTACGTGGTCGCCGACTACCTCCGCACCCGCCGGGGTCGTCGCGGCCGGTGATGGCGCCGGGAGACACTGCAGGCATGACCGCCGGGCCGATCGCCGTGACCGTCGAGGAGGTGCCCGCCGGGCTCACCTACCCCCTGCGGGGCGCCGTGCTGCGCCCGGGGCGTCCCGTCGAGATCGCCGGGGACGACGAGCCGGACACGTTCCACCTGGCCGCCCGCACGCCGGCCGGACAGGTCGTGGGCGTCGTCCGCTTCCATCCCGCGGCATGCAGCTGGCGCCCGGACGCGAGGGCGCCGTGGCAGCTGCGCGGCATGGCGACCGATCCCGCCGTTCGCGGTACCGGTGCCGGCCGGGCACTGGTGGCCGAGGGGCTGGCGCGGGTGGCCGCCGCCGGCGGCGACCTGGTGTGGTGCGACGCACGGGTGGCAGCGGCCGGTTTCTACGAGCGGATGGGTTTCGCGGTGGTCACGGAGCCCTATGAGAAGGCGACGGTGGGACTCCACCTCGGCATGGTCATCCAGTTGTCGCCGCGCGGTTGACGTCGCCTGCGGTCCGGCCGTACGGGCCGGGTCACACCTCCGGGGGATGGGGCGACAGGAAGCACCGCCACCGGCCGATAACGTGATCGGTCGGACCGGAACGGCAACGGCACCGTGAGCGGAGGGACCGTGACGCGAGCGACTTCGGCTCGGCGCCTGGCGACCGGCGCCGCCGTCGGTGGCGGGGGTGTCGGGCTCGTCGGTGCCGCCCTGCTGGCCCTCCTGCGCGAGGAGGCCCGCGCCGCGCGCCGCAAGGTCGAGGCGCGGACGTCCAAGGACGACCCGCCCTCGGGTGACGGGATCTACGGCCGCCGCAGGGGCAAGCCCCTCGTGCTCGCCGTCCTGGGTGACTCCAGCGCCGTCGGTCTGGGCGTGGACCGGGCGGAGCACACCCCCGGGGTGCTCGTCGCCGCGGCGCTGACCGAACTGGCCGAGCGCCCGGTCCGCCTGGTGCGGCTGGCGGTGTCCGGGGCCGTCTCCCGCGATCTGGACGCGCAGGTCGACCGCGCCCTCGCCGAGCAGCCCGACGTCGCCCTGATCATGATCGGCGCCAACGACGTCACCTCTTTCACGCGGCCGGCCGTGTCCGTCCGTCACCTGGGCGACGCGGTGCGCCGGATGCGGGCCGCGGGGTGTGAGGTCGTCGTGGGCACCTGCCCGGACCTCGGCACCATCCGGCCGATCGCGCAGCCGCTGCGGACCTTTGCCCGCCGGTGGAGCCGGCAGATGGCCGCCGCGCAGACCATCGCCGTGGTCGAGGCCGGTGGGCGCACCGTGTCTCTTGCCTCCCTCCTCGGCCCCGCCTTCGCCTCCGACCACGGCATGTTCAGCGTGGACGAGTTCCACCCGAGCGCCGCGGGCTACGCCGCCGCGGCCGCCGTCCTGCTGCCGTCGGTCGCCGACGCCGTCGGCGTCTGGCCCGCCGCGGCCGACCGCGGACTGCGCCCCATCCGCCGCGAGGCCGTCCGTCCCGTCGCCCGCGCGGCTGCCCGGGCCGCCAACCGGCCGGGCACCGAGGTTCAGGCAACCGAGGTCCGGGGATCGGGGACCGGGCCGCGCGGCCCGTGGGCCCTGCTCCGCCGCCGGCGTCCGTCCGACATCCCCACACCCGAGCAGGTGGCCGAGACGGCGGAGGCTCCGGTCGCCGGCTGAGCGGCAGACGGCAGCGGGGTAGTTTCGCGGTAACGCCGTCCGGCCGAGCCGCGTCCGGAACCCGCCTGAACGTGGAGGATCCATGCCCGAAGCCGTCATCGTCGCGACCGCGCGTTCGCCCATCGGCCGCGCGTTCAAGGGGTCGCTGAAGGATCTGCGTCCTGACGATCTGGCCGCGACCATCGTCCGCGCGGCGCTGGACAAGGTGCCCGCCCTGGACCCCACCGACATCGACGACCTGATGCTCGGCTGCGGCCTGCCCGGCGGCGAGCAGGGTTACAACATGGGTCGCGTCGTCAGCGTCCTGCTCGGCATGGACCACCTGCCGGGGACGACGATCACCCGTTACTGCTCCTCCTCGCTGCAGACCACCCGCATGGCGATGCACGCGATCAAGGCCGGCGAGGGCGACGTCTTCATCTCCGCGGGCGTCGAGATGGTGTCCCGGTTCACCAAGGGCAACAGCGACTCGCTGCCGGAGACGCACAACCCCGTGTTCGCCGACGCCGAGGGCCGCGTCGCCAAGGTCGCCGAGAGCGGCGCCGACAGTTGGCGCGACCCGCGTGAGGACGGCGGCGTCCCGGACGTCTACATCGCCATGGGCCAGACCGCCGAGAACCTCGCGCTGCTCAAGAACGTCTCGCGCCAGGAGATGGACGAGTTCGCCGTCCGCAGCCAGAACCTCGCCGAGCAGGCGATCAACAACGGCTTCTGGGAGCGGGAGATCACTCCCGTGACGACGCCCGACGGCACCGTCGTGAGCAGGGACGACGGACCGCGGGCCGGCACGACCCTCGAGGCGCTGGCCTCGCTCAAGCCGGTCTTCCGCCCGGACGGCCGGGCCACCGCCGGCAACGCCTGCCCGCTCAACGACGGCGCCGCCGCCGTGATCGTCATGAGCGACACCAAGGCCGCCGAACTCGGGCTGACCCCGCTGGCGCGGATCGTGTCGACCGCCGTCACCGGCCTCTCGCCCGAGATCATGGGCTACGGCCCCGTCGAGGCCTCGAAGCTGGCGCTGCAGCGAGCCGGCATGAGCATCGGGGACATCGACCTGGTCGAGATCAACGAGGCCTTCGCCGCGCAGGTGATCCCGAGCTACCGCGACCTGGGCATCGACATCGACCGGCTGAACGTGCACGGCGGCGCCATCGCCGTCGGCCACCCGTTCGGCATGACCGGCGCCCGGATCACCGGCACGCTGATCAACGGCCTGCAGACCCGGGACAAGACCTTCGGCCTCGAGACGATGTGTGTCGGCGGAGGCATGGGGATGGCCATGGTTCTCGAGCGCCTCTCCTGAGCCCAGGCGTTGTTGATCATCGGCATCTGGCTGTCCGACGCGCCGTGAGACGGAACCACATGCCGATGATCAACTGCCGGTAGATGTCGCAGGAACGACGAAGGCCCGGCCCCCTCGCGGGGACCGGGCCTTCGTGCTGCTGGGGGGTTACTCGCGGAAGTAGCTGAGCAGCCGCAGGATCTCCAGGTACAGCCAGACGACCGTCACGAGCAGGCCGAAGGCGATGTACCAGGCGAACTTCGCCGGGGCACCGCGCCGGATCGCCTCGTCGGCCATGTCGAAGTCGAGCAGCAGCGAGAACGCCGCCACGCCGATCACGACCAGGCTGAACACGATGGCCAGCGGGCCACCGTCACGCAGGCCGAAGCCACCCGGCGTCACGAAGCTGGCGATCAGGTTGGCCACCACCAGCACCAGCACGCCGACCAGCGCGCCCACCATCCAGCGGGTGAACTTCGGCGTGACACGGACGGCACCGGTCTTGTAGACGACGAGCATGCCGGCGAAGACACCGAAGGTGCCGATCACCGCCTGCATGACGATGCCGCCCTGGAAGACGGTGTTGAAGGCCTCGCTGACGGCGCCGAGGAACACACCCTCGACGGCGGCGTAGACGAGGGTCGCGGCCGGATTGGCGATCTGCTTGAACGAGATCACGAGGCCGAGGACCAGACCGACGAGGACGGCCGGGAGCGCGAGGCTCCAGGCCATCGTGCCGGGCAGTGCCCAGACCGCGGCGGCGGCGAGCACTGTGACCAGGAAGGTGACACCGGTCTTGGTGACGACATCGTCCATCGTCATGTATCGCGTCGCCGCGGTCCCATACGGGGACGGGGCGGCGTACGGGTCGTACTGGGTCGGCGCACCGTACTGGCCGGGCGCGCCGTACGGCTGGGGCGACTGGCTCCAGCCGGTGGACTGCTGGCCCATACCGGAGCGCGCGAACCCCCGGCCGAAAACCGGGTTGTTGCTGGGCATCGTCATCTCCTCGAGGTGACTTGACGGTCGTGGAGCACACAGTCGTGCACTCCAGTCGATCTGGTCAACGCCGTGGCCATCAGATGCGTTCCGTGTCGCGACGAGATCACCCGCGCGAGGGCCCCACCGCCCCGGAATAGTTGAAAAATCAAGTAGGTTGACCCGGGTGCCGTCCCGATGGCCCAGTGAGCGGCTCAGCTCGAGGAGAATCCCATGACCCAGCCCCATGCCCCCAGCACCACCACCGCCGCTGCGGACGCCCTGATCCCGGCGCAGCACCCGTTCGCAGCGCATCTGCACCGGGCCGCCGCCGCCGAGCTGGCAACCCCGCACCGGGTCTGGACCCCCGAGGACGGCGCGCTCCCGAGCCTGTACCTCAGCCACGGGGCACCGATGCTCTTCGAGATGACCGACTGGATGACCCAGCTGCACGGGTGGGCACGAGCGCTCCCCAAGCCGAAGGCCATCCTGATCGTCTCCGCGCACTGGGAGTCGGCCCCGCTGGCCATCAGCAGCACCCAGCCGACCGAGCTGGTCTACGACTTCGGCGGCTTCGACCCGCTCTACTACCGGATGCGCTACGACACTCCAGCGGCCACCGACGTCGCCCGGCAGGTCGTCGGCCTGCTGCCGGACACCGAGGGCGTGCACGAGCACCGCAGCCGCGGCCTCGACCACGGCGCCTGGGTGCCGTTGAAGATCATGTACCCCGACGCCGACATCCCGGTGCTGCAGCTGAGCATGCCCACGCACGACAGCACCCGGCTGCTGGCCCTCGGCGAGCGGCTGCGGGCGTTGCGCGAGTCCGGCGTCCTGGTCATCGGCTCGGGCTACATGACGCACGGCCTGCCGTTCATCGACTGGCACAACCTGGACAAGGTGCCCGGCTGGTCGTCGGAGTTCGACCTCTGGGCCGCCGACGCGCTGGCCCGTGGCGACGTCGAGGAGCTCGCCCGCTTCCGGTCCAGCGCCCCGGGCATGCCCTACGCGCACCCGACCGTGGAGCACTTCACCCCGCTGTTCGTCGCCCTCGGCGCGGCGACCGATCCGAGCGCCCCCGTCACCACGGCGATCGACGGTTACGCCCTCGGGCTGGCCAAGCGGTCGTTCCAGGCCGCCTGAGCAACCCGCCTGGGTGGGCACCGCACGCTGATCAGAGATCGACGGCCAGGCGGACCGTCACCCTGTCGCCTCCCTCGAGCGCGTCCGGACCGGAGAGCGTCGCTGGAGGTCGGCCCGCGAGGCCGATCCCCGCTCCCGGTCATTGCGCTCGCGGAGCGAGGTTTCCGGGCGCCCCGGCAGGCAGGATGACCCCATGGCGCCGCCGGCACCGGGTCACGGGCCGGGCGGTCGAGGAGCAGCTCGTCGCGCGGAATCCGGATGACTCACCCCGCTTCAGGAGGACGGCATGTCGGATCGGGTCTTCCGTGACCGTCGGGACGCCGGACGTGTCCTGGCTGGTCTGCTCGACCACTACCGGGGGCAGCCCGACGTGGTGGTCCTGGGGTTGCCGCGGGGCGGTGTGCCGGTGGCCTACGAGGTCGCGCGTGCGCTGGAGGCCCCGCTGGACGTCTTCGTCGTCCGCAAGCTGGGCGTGCCCGGTCACGAGGAGGTGGCGATGGGCGCGATCGCCACCGGCGGAGTGGTGGTGATCAACGACGACGTCGTGCGCGGCCTGGACATCACCTCGGACGTGCTCGAGCAGGTGGCCGAGCAGGAGGGGCGCGAGCTGCACCGCCGGGAGCAGGCCTACCGGGACGGACGGCCCGTGCCCGAGCTCACCGGTGCGACGGTTCTCCTCGTCGACGACGGGCTCGCGACCGGCTCGAGCATGCGCGCGGCGATCATCGCGCTGCGCGAGCGCCAGCCCGGACGCATCGTCGTCGCGGTGCCGGCGGCGCCGAAGTCGACCTGCCAGGAGCTCGGGGCGATGGTCGACGAGATGGTGTGCGCGACGACCCCGTCGCCGTTCTTCGCGGTCGGCGTGTCCTACTGGGACTTCACCCAGACCACCGACGAGGAGGTGCGCGACCTGCTCCGGGCCGCGGCGACCTCGATCCCGGCACAGGAGCGGGTGCTCAGCGACACCGACCTGATCCGGTCCACCGCGATACCCACCGAGGACGGCGCGCCCTCGGCCGAGGCGCTGTTCGATCTGGTCGGGGACGCCCATGTCGTGCTGATCGGCGAGGCCTCCCACGGCACCGACGACTTCTACGCCGCGCGGGCGGCGATGACCCGGCGGCTGATCGAGGACAAGGGGTTCTGCGCGGTCGCCGTCGAGGCGGACTGGCCGGACGCCTACCGGGTGAACCGGTACGTCCGGGGCCGGTCGGACGACTCCGGCGCCGAGGAGGCGATGCGCGGCTTCCAGCGCTTCCCCACCTGGATGTGGCGGAACGCCGTGGCGCTCGACTTCGTCGGCTGGCTGCGCGAGCACAACGACCGGCTGGGCGACGAGCGCAGCAAGGCCGGCTTCTACGGCCTGGACCTGTACAGCCTCTACCGGTCGATCGACGAGGTGATCACCTACCTCGACGAGGTCGACCCGGAAGCGGCCCGTCGAGCCCGCGAGCGTTACGCCTGCTTCGACCACTACGGCACCGACGACGGCCAGACCTACGGCTTGGCGGCTGCTCTCGGCGCGGGCGAGACCTGCGAGGACCACGTGATCGAGCAGCTCGTCGATCTGCAGCGCCACGGGAGGGAGTACGCCCGCCGCGACGGGCTGCTCGCGGCCGACGAGCAGTTCTACGCCGAGCAGAACGCCAAGGTCGTCAAGAACGCGGCGACGTACTACCGCTCGATGTTCACCGGCCGCGTGCTGTCGTGGAACGTGCGGGACCGGCACATGGTCGACACCCTCGACGCCGTCCAGACCCACCTGTCCCGCCAGCGCGGCGAGCCGGCCAAGGTCGTCGTGTGGGAGCACAACTCCCACCTCGGTGACGCCCGTGCGACGGAGATGGCTGCTCAGGGTGAGGTGAACGTCGGCCAACTCGTTCGCGAGGGATGGTCCGGCGACTGCCGCAGCATCGGCTTCACGACCTTCACCGGGACGGTCACCGCCGCCGACGACTGGGGCGGAGAGGCACAGCGCAAGTGGGTCCGCCCGGCGCTGTCCGGCAGCATCGAGGAGCTGTTCCACCAGGTCGGCCAGAAGGAGTTCATGCTCTCCTTCGCCACGGCCGCCCAGGCGGCCGAGCGGCTTCGCGCGGCCCGCCTGGAACGTGCGATCGGCGTCATCTACCGCCCCGACACCGAACGGCAGAGCCACTACTTCCGCGCCCGGGTGGCCGACCAGTTCGACGCCGTGATCCACATCGACGACACCCGGGCGCTCGAGCCGCTGGAGCGGACCGTCGCCTGGGAGACCGGCGAGGTCCCCGAGACCTATCCGTTCGCGGTCTGACCCATGAGCGCCTCGAGCGGCACCCAGCAGAGCCTGCGGATCCAGGTCGCCGATGTCGTGCTCGACGCCGACCTCGGGCTGCCGGAGACCCCGCGCGGAGCGGTGCTGTTCGCCCACGGCAGCGGCAGCGGCCGGCGCAGCCCGCGCAATCGATATGTCGCCGACGAGCTCAACCGCGCCGGCCTGGCCACCGTGCTGGCCGACCTGCTCACCGCACAGGAGGAGCAGGTCGACCGGCGGACCGCGGCCCTGCGGTTCGACATCGACCTGCTCGCCGCGCGGCTCACGGCCGTGACCGACTGGGTGGCCGGGAGCGAGCGCACCGCGGGGCTGGGGATCGGCCTGTTCGGGGCCAGTACCGGCGCCGCGGCCGCGCTCATCACCGCCGCCGACCGGCCGACCATCGTGCAGGCCGTCGTCTCCCGCGGTGGACGACCCGACCTCGCCGCCGTCCGCCTGCCCGCGGTGTACCAGCCCACCCTGCTGATCGTCGGCGAGCGCGATCCCCTCGTCATCGACCTCAACCGCCAGGCCGCACGGAAACTGGGCGGTCCGACGCAGCTGGTGATCGTCCCGGGCGCGACGCACCTGTTCGAGGAACCGGGAGCGTTGGAGCAGGTGGCCCACCTGGCACGGGACTGGTTCCGCGACCACCTCCGGCCGACCTCGCGCCCGGGGAACGAGGGCTGATCCTCATGGCGGTCAGGCTGAACCAACGCGCGTTCGCGCATGCGCAGGACCTGATCGCGGCGGGCGCGTACGTGCTCGACGACCGGGACGCGTGGAGCGAGCACCAGCCCTCCACACAGGAGGAGAACGACTTCATCGCCCGGCACGGCATCGGCGAATACGCCACGTGGCATCTCGGGATGGACGACGAGCAGGACGAGGACAACAAGGGCCGCTACACGTTCCCCTACGGCGACTTCGAGAAGGTCCACCGCTGCGGGCTGCTGGCCGCGGAGTCGCGCGCCGGGCAGCGGAAGTACTACGACATCGAGCTCGCGGTGGCCCACCTGCACGGCATGCTGGAGTTGCTGCGGCGCACGAAGTAGGTGCCGGGCAGGACAGGCAGTGCAGGTCCCGAGCGAGGGAGCGAGTCGTGAAGCTGGTCGAGCTCACGCGGCAGGCCGAGGACGGCACCCCGGAAGTGATGGCCGCGGTCGGGCCGCTGGATGACGGGGCCGGCGAAACCTACGCCGCCCGGCTCGGGCAGCTCATCCGCCAACGGGAGTGCGGGTGGCTCTCCGTCCGGATCACCCCGGTGGCGAGCACAAGCGGAGCCGCCGCCGATCCGCCCGCCGACCCGGACACCCTCCTCACCACGGTGCTGGAGAGAGGGATCGGTGCGGAGGGTCAGCACGACCTACCGGAGTGACCCACCGATGGCTGCGGTCCGAACGCGGCCGGACAGGAGCTGTGTGACGGTGCCCCCGGTCGGGATCGAACCGACACTGGGACCCTTTTAAGGGGCCTGCCTCTGCCAATTGGGCTACGAGGGCGTCGCCCGAACGTTAGCCGTCCTGGCCGGCCAGCTCGGTCGCGCGGGCCAGCACGGCGTCGAGCATCGGCTCGGTCAGCCTGCCGGTGAAGGTGTTCTGCTGGCTGACGTGGTAGCTCCCCAGCAGGGTGAGCGGACCGTTCGGACCCTCCAGGGTCACCTCGACGCCGTGGCCGAACGCGGGCCGCGGTCGGGGGACGGCGTACCCGGCGGCGGCCAGCACCGGCCACAGCGCCGTCCAGCCGAAGCCGCCCAGCACCACGACCACCCGCAGCCGCGGCAGCAGGGCCAGCTCGCGGGCGAGCCACGGGGAGCAGGTGTCCCGCTCCTCCGGCGTCGGCGCGTTGGCCGGGGGCGCGCAGCGCACGGCGGCGGCAACCCGGACGTCGGTCAGCTCGAGCCCGTCCCCGATGTGCGTCGACCCCGGCTGGTTGGCCAGCCCGGCCCGCCACAGCGCGGCGAAGATCCAGTCGCCGCTCCGGTCACCGGTGAAGACCCGGCCCGTGCGGTTGCCGCCGTGCGCTGCGGGGGCCAGTCCCACCACCGCGATCCGCGCGTCGGCCGGCCCGAGCCCCGGCACCGGCCGGCCCCAGTAGTCCTCCGACCGGAACGACGCCCGCTTGACCCGCGCGACCTCCTCGCGCCAGGTGACCAGCCGAGGGCAGGCCCGGCAGCCGGACACCCGGGCGTCGAGAACGGCGAGGTCGGGGCTGCTGCGCGCGGCGCGCACCACCCCGGCGGGGCTACGGGTCACCGGGAACCCGTCAGGATCGACGGCCACGAGGATCAGCCGCGGGCGAGCCGCAGCGCGATGCCGTCGAGGATGTCGTGCTCGCTGACGACGACCTCGGGCAGGTCGAACTCCTCCATGAGCACCCACAGGATGAGCGCCCCGGCACCGATGACGTCGACCCGGCCGGGGTGCATGACCGGCATCGCGGCCCGCCGCTCGCGGGTCGCGGCCAGCAGGTCATCGGTCACCGCCCGGACGTCGGCCACGGCGATCCGTGAGCCGTGGATGGCCGCGGCGTCGTAGGCGGGGAGCTTCAGGGCGAGCGCGGCCACCGTCGTCACGGACCCGGCCAGGCCGACCAGGCTCGCGGCGTCGGCGACCGGCACCCCGGCGGACACCTCGGCCAGCGCCGCGCGGATGTCCGCCTCGGCACGCGCGATCTCCTCCGTCGTCGGCGGGTCGCTGTGGAGGTGGCGTTCGGTGAGCCGCACACACCCGATGTCGACCGAACGGGCCGCGCGCACCCCCGCGGTGTCGCCGAGGACGAACTCGGTGGAGCCGCCCCCGATGTCGACCACCAGGAAGGGCGGCCGCGGCGGCTCGGAGCCGTGGGCCTCGGCCGCGACGTCGAGCGAGGCGGTCGCGCCGACGAAGGACAACTCGGCCTCCTCCCGGCCGGGGACGACGTCCGGCGGCCGGCCCAGGGTGGCGAGGACCATGTCCTCGAAGTCGGCGCGGTTGGCGGCGTCCCGGGTAGCGCTCGTGGCCACCATCCGCACCGCCGTGGCACCGAGGTCGCGGGCGGCCGCGGCGTATTCGGCCAGCACGACCCGGGTGCGCTCGATCGCCTCGGGAGCGAGCCGGCCGGTGGCGTCGACGCCCTGACCGAGCCGGACGACCTCCATGCGGCGCAGCAGATCCGTGTGCCTCCCCCGCTCGGGGACATCGGCGACCAGGAGGCGGATGGAGTTCGTGCCGCAGTCGATCGCCGCGGCGCGCGTCATGGCCTGCCCTCGCCGGACGGATCCTCCCGCGGGAGTGCGCACGGGCCCGCAACCCACCACTCCCCCATGCCCTCGACCGCGCGGTCCCCGATCGGGTTCACCCCGGGACCGACGGCCAGGGAATGCCCGGCGAGCGCGTGCAGGCACTTGACGCGGTCCGGCATGCCGCCGGCGGTGGCGCGAGTGGGTAGCTCGTCGCGGGCGTCGCGGGCGGCCAGGTAGGACTCGTGCGCCGCGCGGTACCGCTCGGCGAGGTCCGGGTCCGTGCCCAGCTCGTCCTGCCACTCGCGCATCCGGCCGGTGGACTCCAGCCGGCTGGCGGCCGCGGTCGCCCGCGGGCACGTCAGGTAGTACAGCGTCGGGAACGGCGTGCCGTCCTCCAGCCGAGGCGAGGTCTCGACCACGTCGGGCTGACCGCACGGACAGCGGTGCGCGACGCCGACGAGAGCCCGCGGCGGCCGGCCCAGCTGCCGGCCCACGATCTCGCGGTCGGCGGGGCCGATCGGTTCACTCACTTGCCCGCGCGACCTTTCTGCACACCGGCCGGATCGCCGTCCGCCGTCGACAGCGACTGCATCAGCCCCTCGTACCAGGACGACGGCTTCGGGGCCGTGGCGGTCGACGACAGCGTGCCGGCGTCACCCTGGACCGTCTTTCCGTCCACCACCATGATCAGCCGGTCGCCGGGCAGCACGTACGTCAGCCGCTCCCGGGCCTGCCGCTCCCGGTACGCGGGGCCGGCCTCCCGGTCGAGCTGCCCGGTGAGCTCCTGCGCCTTCTGATCGAGCGCCCTGCCCTCCGCGGCGAGCCGCACCAGCTCGGCGCGGCCGGCCAGGTACTGGCGGACCGGCCCGGCCAGGGTGAGGGCGAGCAGGAGCACCAGGGCGGCCAGGAGCACCGCGCGGCCGGTGAACAGCGGGCGACGGCGGATGGCCGTCGCGGTGCGGGCGGGACGGCGTCCCCCCCGCCGCCGGCCGGGCCGGCTCGGCGCTCCCGACCGGACCCCGGTCTGCACCGGGCGCGTGTGCGAGACACGGGACGCCCGGCCGGTGCTGCGCCGCCCGTCAGCCGGCGAGCCGCCC
This sequence comes from Blastococcus sp., assembly GCA_025465355.1. Taxonomy (GTDB): domain Bacteria; phylum Actinomycetota; class Actinomycetes; order Mycobacteriales; family Geodermatophilaceae; genus Blastococcus_B. The sequence goes on from JAODNN010000115.1 coordinate 33,228, forward strand.
CGCCGTCCGCGGACGTTGCTCATGTGCCGCTGCTCAGCCGGCCAGCCGCGGGAAGGCGGCCGCGCCGGCGTAGCGGGCGGCGTCGTCGAGCTCCTCCTCGATGCGCAGCAGCTGGTTGTACTTCGCGACCCGCTCACCCCGCGCCGGTGCACCGGTCTTGATCTGCCCGCAGTCGATGGCGACGGCAAGGTCGGCGATCGTGGTGTCCTCGGTCTCCCCCGAGCGGTGGCTCATCATGCAGCGGTAGCCGCTGCGATGGGCGAGGTTCACGGCGTCCAGGGTCTCGGTCAGCGTGCCGATCTGGTTCACCTTCACCAGCAGCGCATTGGCCGCACCGGTCGCGATCCCCGTCGCGAGCCGCTCCGGGTTGGTGACGAACAGGTCGTCGCCCACGATCTGCACCCGGTCGCCGAGGGTGCCCGTCATCGCGACCCAGCCGTCCCAGTCGTCCTCCGAGAGCGGGTCCTCGATGGAGACGATGGGGTAGTTGGCGACCAGGTCGGCGTAGTAGTCGATCAGCTCGGCAGCGGAGAGGGTCTTGCCCTCGAAGGCGTATCCGGCGTCCGAGTGGAACTCGGTGGCGGCGACGTCGAGCGCGAGCGCGACGTCACTGCCCAGGCTGAAGCCGGCCTCCTCGACGGCCCGGGCGATGAGATCGAGCGCCGCCCGGTTGCTCGGCAGGCTGGGCGCGAACCCGCCCTCGTCGCCGAGCCCGGTGGACAGGCCCTCCTTCTTCAGCACCGACTTCAGCGCGTGATAGGTCTCGGTGCCCATCGCCAGCGCCTCGGCGTAGGTGGGGGCGCCGATCGGCGCGATCATGAACTCCTGCACGTCGACGTTGCTGTCGGCGTGCGCGCCACCGTTGAGGATGTTCATCATCGGCACGGGCAGCAGGTGCGCGGACGGGCCGCCGACGTAGCGGAAGAGCGGCAGTCCGGCCGAGTCCGCGGCCGCCCGCGCCACTGCCAGGCTCACGCCGAGGATCGCGTTGGCGCCGAGGCGCGACTTGTTCGGCGTTCCGTCCAGGTCGATCAGCCGCTGGTCGAGCAGCCGCTGCTCGCTCGCGTCGTAGCCGACGAGCTCGGGGCCGATGACGTCGAGGACGTTGTCGACGGCCTTGGTCACCCCCTTGCCGCCGTAGCGCTGACCGCCGTCGCGGAGCTCCACGGCCTCGAAGGCTCCGGTGGAGGCGCCGCTGGGCACGGCGGCCCGGGCGATCGTCCCGTCGTCGAGGGCGACCTCGACCTCCACGGTGGGGTTTCCGCGCGAGTCGAGAATCTCCCGCGCGCCTACGGCGTCGATGCTGGGCACAGAAGGCAGCCTAGTCAGTCGCCGGCACGCTCGGCCGCCTGCGCGTCCAGCTCGCCCGCATAACGGCGCACCGCCTCGCGCAGCGCGTCCTCGACGTCCCAGCCCCGCTGCTCGGCGGCGGTCACGACGGCGAGCAGCCGCTCCCCGAGCTCCTCGGGGCTGTCGGCACCCAGCTGGGCCGGCTCCGGCGTGCTCAGCCCGGCCCGCCCCGCACGGCGGACAAGGGCGGCGCCCCAGGCCGCGGCGGGCTGGGAGCGGGAGACGCCCTCGGTCGGGGACCGGCGCTGCTTCTCCGCCTGCTTGATCTCCTCCCAGCCGGCCTCGACCGCCGCGACGTCCCTCGGGCCCGCATCCCCGAACACGTGCGGATGGCGGCGCACGAGCTTGTCGACCAGGTCGCCGGCGACGTCGTCGACGGTGAACTGCCGGCCCGGTTCCGCCTCGGCGGCGACGCGGGCATGGAAGACCACCTGCAGCAGCACGTCGCCGAGTTCCTCGCGCATCGCCACCGCGTCGTCGTCGACGATGGCGTCATAGGCCTCGTGCGCCTCCTCGAGCAGGTATCCGCGCAGCGAGGCGTGCGTCTGCTCGGCGTCCCAGGGGCAGCCGCCCGGGGACCGCAGCCGGTCCATGACGGCGACGACGTCCAGCAGCCGTGCACCGTCCGGTTCGGGCGCGCCCGCCACGACCTCCGCGGCGTCGACCGGCTCCGTCGCGGTCGCCAGCACGACGACGTCGCCCGGCAGCGCGGCTGCAGCGGCGGCGTCGGCCACGTCGGTGACCGCCCAGCCGTCGGCCCGCAGAGCCGCGGCGGTGTCCGTCGCGCCGGGCAGGGCGGCCAGCGGTCGGCCTGCGGAGAGTGCGCGCCAGCCGGCGGGGTTCAGGAGACCGGGCAGGCGGGGGCTGACGGTGACGACGAGGGCGACGGGCACCGCATCAGTTTCCGCCGGTGCCGGCGGCGGTCGTCGACGCGGCCTGAGCGAGCCTCACCACGCCCCCGTCCGAAGGCGAGAGCTGCCCGTCCTTGAGCACCCCGAAGCGAGGGTTGACCGTCACGTTCAGGCTCTTCTGGAACTCTGCGATCAGCTGGGTGGCCGCCGCGTCGGATGCCCCCGTGGCCTCCTTCTCCAGCGCGGCCCGCTCGTCCTCGAACGAGGGGTAGACGGTGCCCGCGACGAAGCCGACGATCACGCCGCCGACCTGCTCGACCGGCAGGGTGAACCCCGTGTTGGGCTGGGCCTTCGCGACGAGGCCGGCCAGCGGCCCGGGGATCTGGCTGGGATCCCGCGCCTCGAGCGCGGGAAGCGTGTAGGGCCCCTTGTACTGGGCCGCCAGCGCGGGGTAGCTCGCCGGCCGCGCGGTCAGCTCCGCGAGCACCGCGGTGGCGGTGGCCTGGTCCGGGACGGTGATGTAGCCCAGGTCGACCTTGCCGAGGCTGGAACGGACCTGCGCGTACCGGGCCCGGAGCTCGGCCTCGCTCGTGCCGCCGGCCTTGCCCGCGGCCATGGCGATCCGCTGGCGCACCATCTGCTGGCGCACGTTCTCGAAGACGTCGTCCCTGCTGTATCCCTGCTGGGCGAGCTGGGCGTAGACGGTCGCCGGGTCGTTCGTGCCGAGCAGCTCTTTGAGCCGGGCGCGAACGGCGTCGTCGTCGACCACCACGGAGTAGTGGGCCGCTGCGGCTGCGTAGACGTCCTCCTGCACGAGCAGGCTCAGCACCTGGCGGGTGAACCCGTCCTGCTTGCCCTTGGCGAACGCCGCGATCTCCGGATCGGCCAGCCGCGCCGCGACCGCGCTGTCGAGGGCGGGAACGCTCACCTGCTGGTCGCCCACGTAGGCCGCGACGCCGGGCGAGGTCCGGCAGGCAGCGAGGGACGGCACCGCGAGGGCCATGAGGAGCCCCGCCACGGCCAGCCGGGGGGCGCGACGCTTCAGCACAGGGCCGAGGTTCCCACATCGTCGCGAAATGCCGCGGCACGGCACCCCGGGAGGAAGGCGGGAAGGGGCCTCACCAGGGCAGATAGGGCAACGCCGGCGACGGGTGTCCGGACGCCACGAGGAGACCGGGCAGACAGGGGCCGGGCAGCTGGGCCGCCTTCCGGCCGCCGTGCCACGCACCCGCGAGCTCGACCATCCGGAAAGGGCTGACCCGCCGGACGAACGTGGGCTTGCGGCTGGCTGTCGGGAACGCGGACCACCACGCCCGCAGTGCCTCCCGGGGGGTGAGCGGCTCGCCCGCACCGAGAGACACCATCGCCTCGGCCTCGCGGCTGATCCGCTCGAACATCGGCCGCAGCCCGGCCGTGCGCCGGTGCGCCATGGGGGCGCCGAGCTCGGGGGCGTAGGCGATGGTCCAGCCTGCGGCCAGCACCCGCCACGACCATTCCTTGTCCTCGCAGGCGCCGAGATCCTCCCGGAAGGGGAACTCCCGCCAGACGTCGGCCCGCCAGGTGGCCGCGTGGTTCGAGAAACCCCAGCCGGGGTCGACGACGGCGTCCTCGATGGTCTGCCAGTACGTGTCCGTGATCGGCACACCCACCGGAGTGAGCGAGCCGCCGTTCGTCCCTGCCACGTCGGACCTCGCGTAACGCCGCAGGCTGTCCTCCAGCCAGGTGTCGGATTCCGGGACGCAGTGCGCGGAGAGTGCGGCGTGCACCGGGGCCGATGCCGCCGCGGCACCCTCGTTGAGCGCGCCGCCATAGGTGAAGGCCGCAGCCGGGATCTCGATGACGCGGTCGGCCCACTTCTCGGCCAGCCGGAGCGTTCCGTCGGTGGAGCCGGAGTCCACGACGATGACCTCGGCCTCGATGCTCTGGCGACGCAGCGAAGCCAGGGTCAGCCCGATCGTGTCGATCTTGTTCTTTGCTCGAACGATGACACTGATCTGCGGCCGAGACACTGTCCCCCCTTGGTGGTGCATCAGCCGGCACGGTCCCGGATGAACCCGCTCGCCGTGGTTATGCTCCCCCTCCACCCGGCCCTCGTCTGCAGGTCACCGGCTTCCCCTCCCCCAGACGAGCGAGGCACCTCGTGGCCGATTTCCGGACGGTGGTGGCAGCCGGCGTCGGCTGGACCGCGGCCCAGAAGTGGCTCGTCCGTATCTCCGGCGTCCTGACCTTCGTGGTGCTGAGCCGGCTTCTGAGCCCGGCCGAGATCGGCTCGGTGGCGCTGGCACTGGCCTTCCTCGGCGTTCTGGGCGTCGTCGCCGACCTCGGTGCCGCCACGTTCCTCGTCCAGACCCGGTCCTGGGACGAGACGACGCGCAGCACCACCTTCTGGACGACGCTGGCCCTGTCCGGGCTCGCGACCGCGCTCGTCGTCGTGCTCGCCGCCCCTCTGGCCGCACTGCTCGGCGAGCCCGGCCTCGCCGGGGTCTTCCGGGCGCTGGCCCCGATCCTGGTGGTGAACGCCACCTGCGCGGTGCCCTCGGCGGTCCTCCAGCGTGAGTTGCGGTTCCGGGAGCTGGCGCTGCGAGAGATGACGTCGGCCGTGGTGGCGGCACTGGTCGGCGTCGGCTGTGCCGTCGCCGGAGCCGGCGTCTGGGCCCTCGTCGCGCAGAGCGGCACCCAGGCGGCCGTGGCGGCCGTACTGGTGTGGCGCATGTCGGCGTGGCGGCCCACCCGCCAGGTATCACGGGCGGCGTTCACGGAGCTCCGTCGATTCGGTGGCCCTCTGCTGGCGATCAACATCGCGATGTCCGTCCGCGACCGGGTGGAGCAGTTCCTGCTCGGCGCGCTGCTCGGGGTGACGGCGCTCGGCTACTGGACCGTGGCGGTCCGGCTCCTGGCGCTGCTCGCCGACGTCTCCGTCGCCGTCCTCGACAGCGTCGCCCTCCCGGTCTTCGCCGCGACCCGGGACTCGGCGGCCCGCTTCGCTCGCGCCTTCGAGTCAGCGACGTCGTCCACGCAGCTCCTCCTCGTCCCGGCGCTGGCCCTGCTTGCCGTGACCAGCCCGGTGCTCCTGCCCCTGGCCTTCGGACCGCGCTGGGACCCGGCGATCGTGCCGGCCCAGGTGCTGTGTGTGGCCTACGGCGTCGGCGGCCTGGCCTGGTTCAACCGCACGGCCCTGCTCGCCCACGGCCGGTCGGGGGTCGAGTTCCTGCTGACCGGCACGTCGCTGGCTGTGCACGTCGTCCTCGTGGTGCTCGTCGCCCCGTACGGGCTCACCCCGCTGGCATGGTCCTTCACCGGCGAGGCGCTGGTCACCGTCGCGCTCGGAGCGGTCGCTCTGCACCGCACGCTGGGCATCGGCCCGCGCATCCTCACCCGTGCCTCGCGGGTGGTCGGTTGCGGCGCGGTGGCGGCCGCCGCAGCGCTCACCGCCATGCGGTGGGCCCACCTGGGGCCGGTCGGGGGCGCCGTCCTCGGGGGGACCGTGACAGTGGTCGTCCTCGCCGCCACGCTGTGGTGGACGAACACCGAGCTGCTACGCCAGGTCGGCGACGACGTCCGCCGACTGCGCCGGGAGCCCGCCACGGTCTAGACCCGACCCGACCGGCAGGTCCCGGACGAACCGCGCCGGGGAGCCGGCCCAGAGGGTGTTCGGCGGGACGTCCGCGCGCACCAGCGACCCGGCCGCCACCACCGCCCCTGCACCCACGGTGACGCCGCCCAGGACGGTGACCCCCGCGCCGAGCCAGGCGCCGTCTCCGATCACGATGGGCCGCAGGACGCGGGCACCGGCCCGGGCACGCTCGTCCCCGTACTCGTGCCCGGAGGTCAACAGCGAGACCCGGTTGCCCAGCGCCACGTTGCGCCCGAGGACGACGTCGGCGGCGGCGTCGATCAGGCAGTCGTGGTTGACGAAGCAGCCGTCGCCGACGGTGAGCCGGCCCTCCCCGGTCACACGGAAACCGCTGAGCAGCTCCAGGTGCCGCTCGATCGAGACGTCGGCGGCGCGCAGCAGGCGGAACCGCAGCCGTCGGGGGGTCAGCACGTGGGCGGCGAGGTAGGAGCACACCTCCCGGCGGCGGGACGTGGGCACGGCGTGCTCCTCAGCTCGGCGGGACGACGCGGTCGACCCCGCGAGGCTAAGGGCGGCCCCGCCTCTGCTGCCGGTGCCGAGCCGGAAAATCGCGCCCGGACGCCCGGAAACACCCCCGAGGGGTGAGTGCGGTGCTACGAGGCGGCGGCGACCGGCTGCTCGAGGACCGAGACCAGCAGGGCGTCCAGGTTCTCCAGGAGCGCGATGTCGCGCAGCGGGGTACGGCGGTCCGGGCCGACCGGCACCTTCAGCGCGATCGCCTCCACCGCCGCCTTGTACGAGGCCCCGTCGGCCAGCCTGGCCAGCCGCATCTGCTGCGACTCCCGCAGCGGCACCGGGCTGATCCGGATGGTGCGGCCCTGCAGGGACACCTCGGTGATGCCCAGGCCGCGCATCGCGGCGCGGAACCGGGCGACCGCGAGCAGGTTGAGCACCGGCGCGGGCGGGGCCCCGTAGCGGTCGGTGAGCTCGTCGAGCACCGCCTGTGCCTGCGCGTCGTCCTGCACCGAGGCCACCTTCCGGTAGGCCTCCATGCGCAACCGCTCCCCCGGCACGTAGTCGTGCGGCAGGTGCGCGTCGACCGGCAGGTCGACCCGGACCTCCAGCGGCTCGACCGGCGCTTCCCCGCCCCCGATCTGTGCGCGGTAGTCGGCCACCGCCTCGCCGACCAGCCGGACATAGAGGTCGAACCCGACGCCCGCGATGTGCCCGGACTGCTCACCACCGAGCAGGTTGCCGGAGCCGCGGATCTCGAGGTCCTTCATCGCCACGGCCATGCCGGCGCCCAGATCGGTGTTGTGCGCGATCGTGGTCAGCCGGTCGACCGAGGTCTCGGTGAGCGGCCGGGTCGGGTCGTAGGTGAAGTAGGCGTAGGCCCGCTCACGGCCACGGCCCACGCGCCCGCGGATCTGGTGCAGCTGGGAGAGACCGAAGGTGTCGGCGCGGTCGACGATCAGGGTGTTGGCATTGGGAATGTCCAGGCCCGACTCGACGATCGTCGTCGCCACCAGGACGTCGTACTCCTTCTCCCAGAAACCGACCATGATCCGTTCGAGCTCGTGCTCCCTCATCTGCCCGTGGCCGACGGCGACCCGCGCCTCCGGCACCAGCTGACGGATCTTCGCCGCGGCCTTGTCGATCGACTGCACCCGGTTGTGGATCACGAAGACCTGACCGTCGCGCAGCAGCTCCCGGCGGATCGCGGCGGCCATCTGCTTGTCGTCCCACGCGCCCACGTAGGTCAGCACCGGGTGCCGCTCCTCGGGCGGCGTGAGGATCGTCGACATCTCACGGATGCCGGTGAGGCTCATCTCCAGCGTGCGCGGGATCGGGGTGGCCGACATCGAGAGGACGTCGACCGCCGTCCGCACGCTCTTCAGGTACTCCTTGTGCTCGACCCCGAAGCGCTGCTCCTCGTCGACGATGACCAGGCCAAGATCCTTGAACCGGGTGGTCGGCTGCAGCAGCCGGTGGGTGCCGACGAGGATGTCGACCTCGCCGGCCGCCAGCTCGCGCAGGATCTCCGCGCTCTCGGCGTCGGACTGGAAGCGCGAGAGCACCCGCACCTTCACCGGGAACTGCGCCACCCGTTCGGAGAACGTCTTGAAGTGCTGGTTGGCCAGCAGCGTCGTCGGCACCAGGACGGCGACCTGCTTGCCGTCCTGCACCGCCTTGAACGCCGCCCGGATCGCGATCTCGGTCTTCCCGTAGCCGACGTCGCCGCTGATGATCCGGTCCATCGGGACCGGCTGCTGCATGTCGGCCTTGACCTCGTCGATCGCGGCCAGCTGGTCGGGGGTCTCGTGGAACGGGAAGGCGTCCTCCAGCTCCCGCTGCCAGACCGTGTCGGGGCCGAAGGCGTGCCCCTTGCTCGCCATCCGCGCCGAGTAGAGCCGGATGAGCTCGGCGGCGATCTGCTTGACCGCCTTGCGGGCCTGGCCCTTGGTCTTCTGCCAGTCGGAGCCGCCGAGCTTGGAGAGCGCGGGGCTCTCACCGCCGACGTAGCGCGTGAGCTGATCGAGCGCGTCGGTGGGAACGAAGAGCCGGTCCGGCGGCTGGTTCCGGCGGGACGGTGCGTACTCGACGATCAGGTAGTCCCGCTGGCCGCCGTTGACCGTGCGGCTGACCATCTCGATGTAGCGACCGATCCCGTGGTGGTCGTGCACCACGAGGTCGCCGGGTTGCAGCTGCACCAGGTCGACGGCGTTGCGCCGGCGGGCGGGCAGCTTCGTCGCGTCGCGCATCGACGTGCCGCGCTGGCCGGTCAGGTCGTGCTCGGTGAGCAGTGCCAGGCCGATCCCGGGGAACGCGAACCCCGACTCCAGGGTGCCCTGGGTGACATGGGTGAGCCCGGCTTCCGGGGCGCTCGCGACGTCGGGCACCAGCCGGACGCCGAGGTCGGCCTCGGTCAGCTGGTCGGCCGCGCGCTGCGCCGGCCCGGGCCCGGCAAACGTGAGGACGACGCGCCACTCGTCGCGGCCCCACTGCCGCAGCTGGCCCAGCGCACGCTCCTGGTCGCCGTGGAACCGCTCGACCCCGGTCGCATCCAGGGTGACCTGGCCCTCGTCGTCCTCTGTCTGCAGTGTGAAGCCGCCGGTCGTCCACCAGGGCAGGCCCCGGGCTCGAGCGGCGGCCTCGACGTCGGCCAGGTCGCGGAAGCTCGACGCCCCGAGGTCGATCGGCGCCTGGCCCGCCTCGGCGGCCGTCGACCAGGACGCCGCCAGGAACTCCTCGGCCGTGCGGACCAGGTCGGCCGCCCGGCTGCGCACCCGCTCCGGCTCGCAGACCAGCACATGCGTGCCCCGCGGCACCAGGTCGGTGAGCAGCTGCATCTCCGCGCCGCCGATCAGTGCCGGGATCAGCGACTCCATGCCTTCGACGGCGATCCCCTCGGCCAGCTTGCCCAGGATCTCGGCCAGCTCGGGATGCTCCACCGCCAGCGCGGCGGCCCGCGCGCGCACCTCGTCGGTGAGCAGCAGCTCGCGGACCGGCGAGGCCCACAGCCGCTCCGGCCGCTCCTCGAGCGAGCGCTGGTCGGCGGCGGAGAAGTACCGCAGCTCGTCGACCTCGTCGCCCCAGAACTCCACCCGCACCGGATGCGGCTCGGTGGGCGGGAAGACGTCGAGCAGGCCGCCGCGCAGGGCGAACTCGCCACGCTTCTCGACCAGGTCCACTCGGGTGTAGGCCGCGTCGACGAGCGCACGGGCGACGTCGTCCAGCTCCGCGGTGTCTCCCGGCTTCAGCTCCACCGGGGCCAGGTCACCCAGGCCGGGGGCCAGCGGTTGCAGCACGCTGCGCACCGGCGCGATCAGGATGTCGATCGGTGGGTTGTCGCCGGGGTGGGTCAGGTCACGGAGCACCGCCAGCCGCCGGCCGACCGTGTCGGCGCGGGGGCTCAGCCGCTCGTGCGGCAGCGTCTCCCAGGCGGGAAAGGTCTCGATCCGGCGGTCCGGGACGAAGGAGCGCAGGAGGTCCGCGACCTGATCGGCGTCCCGCTCCCCCGCTGTGAGCACCAGGACCGGCACCCCGGCCGCAC
>JAODNN010000117.1 GCA_025465355.1 Blastococcus sp.
TCGACCGGAACGCTCTCGATCAACCTGACCCAGCAGGGCTACGCCATCCCGGTCAGCACGAACAACTTCGTGCCCGGCGACACGCTGACCCGCGCGGTCAACCTGACCAACGGTGGCTCCCCGTTCGGCGCGGTCGCCCTCAGCACCACCGCCGCCGCCCCGAGCCTGCTCACCACCGACCTCAGCAACGGCCTGCAGATGACCGTGAAGTCGTGCTCGGTGGCGTGGACCCAGGGTGGCACCGCGTCGGCGCCGACCTACACCTGCTCCGGCACCACGAACACGCTCGGCAGCGGGCCGGCCGTCGGCAACATCACCCTGAACGGCCTGAACTCGCTCGCGGCCGGTGGCACCGACTACCTGACGTTCGGGATCTCGCTGCCCACCACGGCGGACAACACGTTCCAGGGCAAGTCGGCCGCGCTGACGCTGACCTTCACCGGTTCCGCGGCCACCGGCAGCGCCCGCTGATCGCGGGCTGACGACCACACGGAGAATCCGTCATGACCGCCGTCCTCCCTGTCCGTCGCCCGGGGGCAGCTCTCCCGCTGCCCCCGGCCAGGGACATCCCCTCCGCCACCGGCCACCGGGGCGCCACGGCACCCCGGTTCCTGCGCCACGTGGCCGGGTGGCTGGTGCGCGGGTTGATGGGACTGGCTCTCCTGGCGTTCGCCGTCCTGGCTGTCGGCCCGCACGTGCTCGGCTACCGCACCCTGACCATGCTCAGCGGCAGCATGTCGCCGGGGATCGACCCGGGTGACGTCACCGTCGTCACCCCGATCGCCACCTCCGAGGTCACGACCGGCATGGTCATCACCTACCACGTCCCCGTCGGGGACCACGCCCTCGTCACCCACCGGGTCATCAGGGTGGACCGCGGTGCTGACGGCGCCGTCACCGTGCAGACCAAGGGCGACGCGAATCCCGCTGCCGACCCTTGGAAGGCCACGCTGCAGGGCGACACCGCCTACCAGGTCCGCGCCGTCATCCCCGAGATCGGCCATGCCATCCGGGTGCTGCGGACCCCGGTCGTCGCCCAGGTGCTGCTCTACGGCGCACCGGCCCTGCTCGCCGGATGGGTGCTGCTGTCCATCTGGCGTCCGACACCCGAGGAGGAGGAGGAGAAGGCATGATCACCGTTCGCCGTCTTCTGGTCCTGCTCGCTCTCGTGCCGGCAGTGATCCTCGGCGCCAGCCTCCCGGCCATGGCCTCGTTCTCGGCCCGCACCGCCCCGGTGACGACGACGATCAACACCAACGTCGTCGCCCCGCCGACCAACGTGGTCGGCAAGCTGGCCTGCGCCGCCACGTCGACCATGTCGGCCACCTGGACCAAGAGCACCTCGGGCCGGGTCTCCGGCTACCTGGTCTCGGTCTACTTCAGCGACGGCTTCATCCAGACCGTGCAGCTCGCCGCGACCGCCACCAGCTGGAGCGCGACGATCGACCAGTACTACGTCACCGCCTACTCGGTCCAGTACACGGTGACCACCCAGACCGACTACGGCTGGACCAAGGAATCCCCCCGGACGGCGGCCTTCAAGTGCTGACCGCCCTGGTGGTCGACGCCGACTCCGACGCCCGCCGCCGGATGGCCGGCCTCCTCCGTCTCGGTGGATGGCGGGTCCTCGAGGCCTCCGGTGCCGAAGCCGCTCTGCGCCAGGCCGCGGACTCCGATCCCGATCTCGTCGTCACCGACGTCTCGATCCCCGGTGAGAGCGGTACCGCGCTGCTACGCCGCCTCCGACGGAACGGCTCCCGAGCCCGCTTCGTCGTCGTCACCGCCGAGCCGACGGACGACGTCCGCGCCGAAGCCGCCGCCGCCGGCGCCTTGGCCTGCCTGGCCAAGCCGGTCGAGGCGCGGATCCTGCTCGACTTCCTGCGCAGCCGGACCACGGGGCCGGCTGCGCAGGGCCCCCGTGGTGAGTCTCGTGGTGAGATCCGGGAGCTGGACGACTTCGACGAGGACTACCTCGACGCCGACCTGATGGACCGGCTGCACGAGATGTACGTCGACGCGCTGCCCGGCCGGCTCTCGGCCATCGCCCGCAGCACCACGGCAGGCGACACCGCGGGCGTCTTCGAGGCCGCGCACATCCTGGCGGGCACCAGCGGTCAGCTGGGACATCCGGACGTGGCGTCCGTGTGCCAGGCCATCGCGGCCGACGCCCGCCGCGGGGTGCTCGCCCACGCGCGGGTGGTGGAGCTGCAGGAACTGGCGCTCGCCGGCGCCTGACCCCCGAAAGGGTGGGCGAACGGAACGAGACGGGCCGAAAAGAGAAGAGCCGGGCAACATGAAGATCATGCGGCGCCTTGCGACTCTGATCGGCCTCACCCTGGCCGTGATCGTCGGCGCCTCGATCCCTGCCTATGCCCTCTTCAGCGACTCCGTGAGCCTGCCGGGCACATCGATCACCACCGTCACGGTCGCGCGGCCGACGTCGGTCAGTGTCTCGATCACCCGTTGCCATCCGGTAAAGGGAACGAACGTGACCGTCACCTGGGTCGGCAGCGGCACCAAGGGGGTCACGGGCTACCGCGTCATGGCCCACCTGGGCAACGGGCAGTCGATCGTCATGGGCGAGACGGCCGCCGGCACCACGACCTTCGACGGCAACCTCTCGGTCTCGTCGATGGACGCCCAGCCCCGGCTGTCGGTCATCGCCCTGACCAGCTACGGCTGGACGGCGCAGTCTGCGAAGACGGGGATCATCGCCTGCTGAGCCGCCCGTCTGGCTGGTCCGGCCGGATCAGGCGGCGACGAGCCGGTAGCCGACTCCGCGTACCGTCCGGATCTCCGGCGAGTGCAGCCCGGCCGCGACGAGCTTGCGGCGCAGGTTGGACATGTGCGCCTCGACCAGCCGGAGGTTGCCCTCCCAGTCGGTCTGCCAGACCTCGCGCAGCAGGGTCTCCCGCTGCAGCACCCGCCCAGGGCGGGAGGCCAGCGCGGCGAGCAGATCGAACTCGGTCCGGGTCAGGTCGACGACCTCGCCGTCCACGCGGACCTCGCGGCTCTCCTCGTCGACCTCGAGCTCGTTGAGCCGGCGCACCGAGTCCTCGGCCGCGGCGCGCGGCTCGGGGATCTGCGGCGTCCGCGGGAAGCGGAGCATCGCCTGGACCCGGGCCACGAGTTCCCGGGGCGAGAAGGGCTTGGCCATGTACCCGTCGGCGCCGACGGCGAGGCCGATCAGCAGGTCGACCTCCTCGGCACGAGCCGTGAGCATCAGGACGTAGCACTGCGTCTCGGCGCGGATCTGGCGGCACACCTCGGTGCCATCGGCGTCCGGCAGGCCGAGATCGAGCACGATCAGGTCGGGCGGGTCGCGGCGGACCTCCTCGAGTGCGGCAGCACCCGAACCGACCTCGCGGACCTCCATCCCGGCGCGGCGCAGCACCGTGGTGACGAGCTCGCGGATCTCGTCGGTGTCCTCCACGACCAGCACGGACTGTCCGGCCACGATCTCTCCTCCTCACCGGTGCGGTCAGGGGCGCGCAGGACAGCGTCCTCTGTCGCCCGACCGGGTGATCGGCAGATGAACGCGCACACTTGAGTCGAGCCGACGGGGAACGCCCCGCCGTCGGGGCGCGGTCAGCTCCGGTGAGCCTCGTCAGTCCCCGTTGTAGCGACGGAGCAGACGGGCGAAATGCTGCCGGTCGTCGTCGGTCCAGTCGGCGAGACGTAGCTCCAGTTCGGCCCGCTGCCGGCGTCCGGCGTCGTCCAGGAGTTCCGCCCCCGCGCCGGTCACCTGCAGCACCTGTCCGCGGCCGCCCGCAGGGTCGGGGGAACGGCTGACCAGGCCGCGCCTCTCGAGGTCGCCGACCTGCCGACTGACGGTCGACTTGTCCAACCGGTACAGGTGCGCGAGGTCGACGGCCCGGCAGCCGCCGACGGCGTCGATCTCGCTGAGCATCGAGTACGCGACGAACGGCAGCTGCGGGTGCAGCTGCGCACTCTGGGTGCGGATCCGGCGGGCGAAGACGGTCAGCTGGCGCTGCACCTCCGCCGCGACGTCCGTGTCCGTGCGCGTGTCCGGCGACACAGGGATCTTCGCGCTCATGAGTTGTATAGTACAACTTATAGAGGTTGCAATTTACAACTCCAAGGATCATCAATGAGCGCCTCGAGCGGCGTCGCCGCCCCCGCCCCCCGCCGCGAGGTCCTGCGGCATGTCCTCAGCCACCTCATCGTGCCGTTCTTCCTGGCCACGGGGATGGCACTGGCCTATCTCGGCGCCTTCCACCAGCCCGAGCCGAAGACCGTGCGGCTCGACGTCGTCGGGAGCGGCCCCCAGGTCGCCGTTCTGGCTCAGACCATTCAGAACAAGCTCGGCGACCGCGCCGTCGTCCACACCGTCCCGACGGTCGGAGCCGCCCGGAGCGCACTCGAGCACCGGGAGATCGCCGGGGCGTACGTGCCCGACGTCCTGTCGCCCAGCCTGATGCTCGCGGGAGCGGCCTCCGACACCACCGCCGTGACGGTGGAGCGCATGCTCGCCCCCGTGGCCCTCGCCGAGGGCCTTCCCCTCCGGGTGGACGACGTGGCTCCCGCCGGCCCGACCGACCCGACGGGGCAGGGAATCTTCTTCTACCTCGTCGCGCTCAGCGTGGGCTCCTACAGCGCGGCGATCGCCATCGGTGCCGCGGGCGGCCGGCTGCCGATGCGCATCCGGGCCCTCCTGGCCGTGGGTGCCGCAGCGGTCATCTCGGTGCTGTGCACAGTCATCGCCGGACCGCTCTACGGCGCACTGACCGGCCACGCAGCCGCCATCGGACTGCTCGCCTGGATCTACGCGTCGGCGGTCGTCCTGATCGGCGTCGGCCTGCACACCTTCCTCGGCCGGTGGACGACGGCCACGCTCGTGGCCCTGTTCGTCATGCTGAACTTCACCTCGTCCGGCGGCATTTTCGCGCCGGCACTCCAGCCCGGTTTCTTCGCCTCCCTGCACGCATTCTGGATCGGCTCCGGGCTCGTGGAGGCCGGCCGCACACTCGAGTACTTCCCCGCCCTCGGCATCGGGCACGACGTGACGATCCTGCTGCTGTGGCTCGCCGCAGGTCTCGCGGTGGTCGCCCTGGCGGCGGCTGCCGAGCGGCGCCGCTCCCCCGTGGCCGCCGCCCCCACGACCGCGGCGTCACCGCGGCACGCAGCGCCGACGCCGGCCGAGACCGATGCCCACCGGGAGGCCGAGGTCGAGGAGGAAGCGGAAGCGGTACCGGTCGGCTGAGCGGTCGAAGGCCCGGGCGCACGGTCGCCCGACGAGCGACCTCGCCGGGTCTCTCCTAGGGTCGATCGTCGATGACTTCCGTGCTCTCCCGGCCTGCGTCCCGCGCGACCGGACAGCCCGCTGCGTCCGGACAGCCCTCCGGAGATCGTCGACTCGATCTGGACGTGGTCCGCGGGATCGCGATCCTGCTCGCCCTCGGCTGGCACTTCGGCCCGACACCGAGCGGCAACCCGGTGCTCGATGCCCTGCAGCTGCCCGGCCGCCTGTTCGGCTGGGCCGGCGTCGACCTGTTCTTCGTGCTCAGCGGCTTCCTGATGGGCCAGCTCGTGCTCGGCGAGCGCGCCCGGACCGGGTCCTTCGACGGCCGGCGGTTCACCGTGCGGCGCCTGCTGAAGCTCTGGCCGGTGCTCTACGTCTTCCTCGCCGTCCACGCCGTCGTCGGGAACGAGCCGCTCTCGTCCTACCTGTGGCAGAACGCGCTCCACGTGCAGAACTACGCGGGGACGTCGCTGGCGCACCTGTGGTCGCTCGCGGTGGAGGAGCACTTCTACCTGGGGCTGGCCGTGCTGTTCCCGCTGTTCGCCCGGCGCGGCGGCTCGCCGCGGGTGCTGGTCGCCGTGCTCGTGGGCGTGCTGGTGACGGCCGTGGCCCTGCGGTACGCGGGCCGGGCGGCGGGCGTGAGCGAGACGCGGCTGCAGTGGCGGACCCACTACCGGATCGACTCGCTCGCCGCCGGCGTGCTGCTCGCCGTGGCCAGGGTGCACGCGCCCGGGGCGTTCAGACGGGTGGCGCGCCTGCGGCTGCTCTGGGCCGTGGCGTCCGCGTGGGGGGTGCGGCTGCTCGCCACCGTCGGCAAGGACGGCGCCCTGGGCAGCACCCTCGGCTTCACCATCGCCTACGCGACCGCGGCGGCGTTCATCCTGCTCCTGTACGACGCGGCATGGGTGACGCGCGCCCGCTGGCTCACCGCGCCGGTCGCCGCACTCGGCCGCTACTCGTACGGCATCTACATCTGGCACATCTTCGCCGCGGATCTGGCGCTCGGCCGGCTGGGCCTGGACTACAGGTCGGGCACCCCGCTGGCCCAGGCGGTCAAGTACGGCGCCGCGATCGGCGTCGGCGTCGCGGCCACCGCGCTGCTGGAGCGACCGGCGCTGCGGCTGCGCGAGCGACTCGTCCCGGCCCGGCGGGAGGGGCCGCGCCTGCGGACCGCCGCGGCGTAGCCGGGGGTCAGTTGAGGGCCCGGGTGCCTTCGGGGAGCGTGCCGCCGGCCACCATCTCGGCGGCGGCGTCCTGAAGCGCGGTGAGCGCGACCCGCTGGGTGTACGGGCCGGTGGACACCCGGGCGACGCCGAGCTCCTGGAGCTCACGGGCGGGCAGCGATCGCCCCGGCGCGCTGATGACACTGAGCCGCTGCCGCCCCAGCCCGTCGACCAGGGCCTCGATCTCCTCGCGCGCGGCCACGCCGGGCACGAAGACGACGGGCGCACCCGCCTCCAGGAACGCCCGCCCCCGGCGGATGGCCTCCTCGAGCAGAGCCCCACGGTCGGCGCCAGGCTCGGCGCGGAGGAACGCGTCGGTGCGGGCGTTGAGCACGAAGCCGATACCGGCGTCCTCCCCGGCGCGCAGCACCGCCGAGACGGCGGCGACCGCCTCGTCCAGCGGCTTCATCTGGTCCTCGAGGTTGCCGCCGACGACGCCGGCCTCGATCGCCCGGCGGGCCGTCGTCCCCGGGTCGCCGTAGCCGGCCTCGAAGTCCATGGTCACCGGGAGGTCCACCGCCGCCACGATCCGGGCGACCATGTCCAGGTGCAGGTGGAGCGGGATGTTCTCGCCGTCCTCGTACCCGAACGTCGCGGCGACGGAGTGGCTGGCTGTGGCGAGAGCGCGGACGCCGTCGACCGCGGCCACCGCCCGCGCGGACACGACATCCCACACATTGGTCAGCGCCAGGATCTCCGGTGCCGTGTGCAGGTCCAGGAGGGCGCGGGCGCGGGCGCGGGCGCCGAGGTCAGGCATCGCCCGACCGTAGGGGACCGCGCTCCCCGCCGAGAAGGGGCCCGTGACCAGCAATGCTGGCGTGATCTATTAGGGCAGCCTAACCTCTGTGGGACTGCTCTCCGGCGCCCCTGCCGGCGGCCGACTCCGACCGGTGAGGCGACCTTCTTCATGTACGTGTGCCACTGCGCCGTGGTGACCGACGGCGACATCCTCGAGTCCATCGCGAACGGTGCCCGCCGCGTGGCCGACGTCGCTCGCGACACCGGTGCCGGCCGCGGCTGCGGCGGCTGCGTGAGCACCATGCGGGAGCTGGTGTGCCAGGCTGGCCCGTGCGTCGACCGGCACATGGACACGAGCATCGATCGGGAGTGGGGATTGGCTCATGCAGCCCGTTAGTCCACGTGTGGTGGAGCTGCTCAACGAGGCGCTGACCTTCGAGCTGACGGTCACCAACACCTACTTCCTGCACGCGCGGATGCTCGACAGCTGGGGGTTGACCGCGCTGGGCAAGGTCTTCTACGACCTGTCCATCGACGAGATGCGCGACGCGGACGACCTGATCAAGCGCGTCCTGCTCTTCGACGGGCATCCCAACGTGCAGCGCCTCGGCGCGATCCGGGTCGGCGAGACCGCCGAGGAGATGCTCGTGCTCGCGCTCGAGAGCGAGAAGGCCGCGGTCGGCCAGTTCAACGCGGCCGCGCAGGAGTGCCACGACCTCGGCGACCACGGCACCGCGGCGGTGTTCGAGGAGATGGTCCGCGACGAGGAGCGGCACGCCGACTGGTTCGAGGCGCAGCTCGGCGCGATCGAGCGCGTGGGCCTGCCCCAGTACCTCGCCGCCCAGCTCGGCACGGGGGAATCTCCGGCCTGAGCGGCGGCTCGGCTTGCCGGCTGACATCGGCCGGTGTCACATGGAGCGGTGCCCGGCCATCGCGACGTCCACGTCGAGGTGCTCGCACACCTCGGGCACTACCTCGGGACGATCGGGTTCTTCCTCCCGGCCGTGCTCCTGGTGGGGCTCGTCGTCGGCGCCGTGGTGCGCGACCGCCGGCTGCACGCGCGCGAGGCGGACGAGGACGCCGCGGTGACCCCGGACGGCACTACTCCGCCTCGAGCCGACTGACCGCCTCCCCCACCACGGCCTCGACCGCGGTAGCCATCTCGGTGCGGAAGGCGGCCAGCAACGCCTGGGCCGCTGCGGGCGGAAGTCCGGCGACGGTGTCCCGGATCGCCTCCAGCCGCTCCGCGGGCGCGCGGTCCTCGATCAGCGCCTGCCAGCCGGTCTCGAGGAACATCTGCACGTACGTGTGCGCGATCTGGCGGACGTGCTCGTTGACCTGCGCCTGTGCGGCGATCAGTGCGGACGGCGGCACGCCCAGCGCCACCACCTGCAGGCCGGCGGTGAGCAGCGGGGGGTCGAGCACCCGCAGCCGCCCCTCGCCGAGGCGCTCGACGATTCCGAGTTCGACCAGTTGGTCGACCGCCTCGGAGTCCTCGGCGACGCCGGCCCGTGCGGCGATCTCGGCGCCGGTGGTGACTTCGGGTTCGGGTGGCAGCCAGGGCGCCAGCAGTGCCCGGTGCAGCGCGAGAGTGGCCGAGCTGGCCGCCTGCGGCGCCGAGGCGAGGGTGCGTTCGATCATCGCCAGCGAGTAGCCCTCGGCGAGCATCTCGCGCACGAGCAGCAGCCGGGCGATGTGCTCACGGCCGTAGTAGCCGGTCCGCCCGACCAGGCGCGGCGGGGGCAGCAGTCCACGCGCGGCGTAGGCCCGCAGGTTGCGCACCGTGACACCGGCCCGGGCGGCGAGCTCGTCCACCGTCAGCTCGGCGTCGCCGTCACCCCCTGCCGGTTCCGGCACTGCGGCGGTGGTCACGGCCCCTCCTTCGTCGACATCGTGACCCCACGGTAATCCGCTCGTTCTATGTATCAGTTGGCGATGTAACGGTGCCTGGTGTTGCATAGCCGTCACGACCTGAAGGGGATGCCGTGCTACTGCTCGCCGCTGACTCACGTCCTGCCGGGGGCGCTGCGCTGGGGGAGGTGTTCCTGGCCACGGCGATCGGCGCCGCGCTGACCGCCGCGCTGCTCGGCCTGGTGTTCGTGCACCGCACCGGCCGGTCGCAGCTCCTGACCCGGATCGGCACGCGGATCGGCAACAGGACGGGAGTCCCCCCGTGGGTCGCCCTGCCGACCGTGCTGACCACGCTCTCGTTGCTGGTCGCTCTGCTCGGGATGATGTGGGACATCAGCCTGCACATCGGGGTCGGGCGCGACCCCGGCCCGCTGGCCAACCCGGCCCACTACCTGATCCTGTTCGGCCTCTTCGGGGTGTTCTCCGGCGGCGTGCTCGCCTGCGCGATGCCGCTGCGCGAGAAGCCCGGCCCGGCCGCGCTCCATTTCCTCCGGGGCTGGGACGTGCCGGTGGGCGGTGTCCTGGTGGCCGGGGCCGGCTTCTACGCCCTGCTGGGCTTCCCGCTCGACGACATCTGGCACCGCCTGTTCGGCCAGGACGTCACCCTCTGGGGCCCGACCCACCTGATGCTGATCACCGGCGCCGGCACGTCGATCATCGGGCTGCTGATCCTGGAGCAGGAGGGCCACGGCGGCCTGTCCACCGACGACGGCGACCGGAAGGTCGGCCAGCTCACCCGGTTCGTCCGGCAGGCCTCGGCCATGGGCGGCCTGCTGCTGGGCATGTCGGTGTTCCAGGGCGAGTTCGACTTCGACGTCCCCCAGTTCCGGTTGGTGCTCGAGCCGTTCATGATCGCGTTCGCCGCCGGGATCGCCCTGGTGGCGGCGCGGCTGTTCATCGGACGGGGTGGCGCGCTCGCCGCCGCCGCGTTCTTCCTCGTGATCCGCGGCGTCATCGCGCTCGTCGTCGGCCCGATCTTCGGTGAGTCCACGCCGATGTTCCCGCTGTACCTGGGCTCGGCGATCGTCGTGGAGCTGCTCGCGCTGGCCGTCCCGCTGGTGCGCCGGCCGGTCGTGCTCGGCGCCGTCGCAGGCCTGCTGATCGGCACCGTGGGTCACGCCACGGAGCTCGGCTGGTCACACATCCGCTCGACCCTGTCGTGGGGCAGCGACGTCCTGGTGGAGGGAACCCTCATGGCGATCGCCGGCGGCGTCGCCGGTGCGCTGCTGGGCAGCCTGCTCGCGTCGGGGCTGCGCCGCCGGCTGCCCGCCAAGGCCGCGGCCCGGTCGGTCCTGGTCGGGGCCCTCGTGCTGATCGCCGCGGCCGTCACCAACGGGCTGCTGATCGACGTGCCGTCGAATCTGAAGGCCACCTTCGCCATCGACGACGTGCAGAGCAACCCGCGGACGGCGAACATCAGCGTGAAGCTCGACCCGGCCACGGCGCTCGACAACCCGTCGTGGGTGACGATCACGTCGTGGCAGGGCGGCGGGCTGGTCGTCGACGCCCTGCGGCAGACCGGCCAGGGGAGCTACCGGACGACGCGGCCGGTGCCGCTGCACGGCGACTGGAAGACGCTGCTCCGGATCCACGACGGCCGGACGCTCACCGCGGTGCCCATCTACCTGCCCGCCGACTCCGCGATCCCCGCGCCCGAGATCAAGGCCCAGGACGGCATGACGCGCAAGGCCGTCGACGAGGTCACGATCCTGCAGCGGGAGCGCAAGAGCGGCGGAGCGGTGCTCTGGACGATCGCGAATCTCGTCGTCCTCGGCTGCACCCTCGCACTGATCGCCGCCATGAGCTGGGGCGTGAGCCGGTACTCGCGCCGGGCCGAAGCCCGGGATCCCTATGCCGGCCCGTCACCCGCGGTGCCTGACGACGCCGCCGCCGACCAGCGGTCCGGGCGGCCCACCAGCGATCTGAGCGATCTGGGCAGCCGATGAGCCCCCGTTCCCCGGTGCTTGCCCGCGCGCTCGTCGGGCTGCTGCTCGCCCTCGTCGTCCCGCTGGCAGGGTGCGCCGGCACGGCTCCTTCGGCCTCCGGCGCGTCGTCCTCCGGCGGATCGTCCGCGGGGACGACCGCCTCCAGCGCCGCCGGCAAGCGGCTCGAGGTCACGATCGCCCACGGGAAGGCGAGTGGCGACACCGGCCGCGTGCCGGTGGCCGCCGGGACGCCGGTCACGCTCGTGGTGACCAGCGACGTCGCCGACGAGGTGCACGTGCACGGTTACGACATCGAGAAGGAGCTCGCTCCGGGCGCGCCGACCACGCTGCACTTCGACGCCACCCTGACCGGGGTCTTCGAGGTGGAGCTGCACAAGGCAGGGATCGTGATCCTGCACCTTCAGGTCGAGTGACGGTCCTCGCCCACGGCGTCGGGACCCGCACGGACCTGCCGATCCCGATCGGGCTCGCGCTCTTCGGGGCAGGCGCCGCCATCCTGCTGACCTTCTCCGTGCTGCTGCTGTTCTGGCGAACGCCGCGGCTCGGAGGAAGCGGATCCGGGAGACCCCTTCCGGCCGGTCTGCAGCGGGCTCTCGATGCACCGGCGCTTCACCGGGTGCTGCAGGCGCTCGCCCTGGCCGCCGCCGCCTTCGTCGTCGTCGTCGCCCTCGCCGGTCCCCCCGACACGCCACACAACCTGGCCCCCTGGGTCTTCTACGTGACCTTCTGGGTGGGCCTCGTCCCCGTGAGCCTGCTGCTCGGGCCGGTGTGGCGGGTGGTCAACCCGCTGCGGGCGCTCCACCAGGCGCTTCGACTCGCCGTCCCCCAGGCACCCGGGGCCGAGCGGCTGCCGTCGCTGGGACTCTGGCCGGCGGCCGGCTCGCTCGCGATCTTCCTCTGGCTGGAGCTGGTCTGTCCGGGCCGGTCCGAACCCGGCACGGTCGGGCTCTTCCTCATCGGTTATGCCGTGGTACAGGTGGCGCTGGCGCTCTGGTTCGGCGAGGAGTGGTTCGCCGTCGGCGACGGTTTCGAGGTCTACTCGTCGCTGATCGCCCGGCTCTCCCCGTGGGGACGGCGCGACGACGGCCGCCTGGCGTTCCGCAGCCCACTGACCGGTGCGATCAGCACACCGCCGGTGGCCGGCCTGGCGGCGGTGGTCGTCGTCCTGCTGGGTTCGACCGCCTTCGACGGCCTCTCGCGCACCGTGTTCTGGCAGAGCGGTCCGGGTGCCTCGAACGACCCGGTCGCCGGCACCCTGGGGATGCTGGCGATGATCGCCCTGGTGGCCGCGATGTACCTCACCGGCACCTGGCTGTCCGGCCGCCTGGCCGGTCAGCCGGCCGCGGAGCAACCCCGCCGGTACGCCGCCACCGTCATCCCCATCGCGCTCGGGTACACGGTTGCGCACTACTTCAGCCTGTTCGTGCTGGACGGGCAGACCACCTGGATCCTGGCCAGCAACCCGTTCGGAGCACGCGGGGTCGACCTGTTCGGCACCTATCGCAACGTGCTCGACCTGACGGCGGTCACCGCGGGCACGATCGCGCTGGTTCAGGTGGGCGCGATCATCGCCGGCCACGTCGTGGGCGTCACGCTCGCGCACGAGCGGGCACTGCTGTCGGCCCCCCGGGCACGGGCCTCCGACCAGCTGCCGCTGGTGATCGTGATGGTGCTGTTCACCTTCGGTGGGCTCGGGCTGCTGTTCGGGTTCTGACCGATCTCTCGCCGGCCCGCCCATCCCCGACCGGAGCTGCTGCGACCAGGGCCGTTCCGGTCACCCTGCGGGTGAGAGCGGGTGCCGTTCGGCTACAGGTCGGGCCCCGATCGGCCGATGGGGAGAACGCCTTGACCGGCGCCACCGGGGTCCGCTACCCCGCCCGAGCGGAAGGACCGCTCCCGTGATCGCTGTCACCTGCCGCAACGGCGAGCACTTCTTCGTCGACCCCGCCTCCATCGAGCGCGTGGAGACCGACTCCGACACCGTCATCCACCTGGTCGACGGGAGGAAGTACGTCGTCGCCGAGACGTTCGACGAGTTCCTGCTGCGAATCCGCGACCACCGGGCGACCGAGCTGCTCGCCCGCCAGAAGCTCTACGGCGGGGTGGCCGAGATCGCCGAGCAACGGCCGACCACCATGCGGATCGAGCGACGGGCGCGCAGCCGCGAGGCCCACAGCGGGAGCGACTCGCGGGTCGTCCACCCGGACCCGGACGAGGTCTGAACCGTGGATCCGGCGACGCTCGCCGGGATGGCCCTGGCCGGCGGCGCGCTGATCGTCACGATGCTGCTCGAGGGCTCCAGCCCGATGGCCGTCGTCCTGCTGCCCCCGCTGATCCTCGTCTTCGGCGGCACATTCGGCGCCGCCATCGCCGGCTCCACCATGGCCGACGTCCGCCGGATCCCCGCCTGGTTCCGGCTCGCGTTCGCCCCTGACCGCCGGCCGCAGACCAGCAGCCTCATCGCGCTGCTCGTGGAGCTGGCCACCGTGGCCCGCAAGGAGGGCATGCTCCCGCTGGAGAATCGCGCCCGCTCGGTGACCGACCCGTTCCTGCGCCGTGGCCTGCAGATGGCGGTGGACGGCACCCCCGTGGAGCGGCTGCAGGCGGCGATGGAGAGTGAGATCGCGGTGTACCGGGTGGACGACCAGGTAGCCGCCCGTTTCTTCACGCGGATGGGCGGATACGCGCCCACGGTCGGCATCATCGGCACCGTCGTCGGGCTCGTGCAGGTGCTGAAGAGCCTGGAGGACCCCACCGTGCTCGGTCCGCTGGTCGCCGGGGCCTTCGTCGCGACGCTCTGGGGCGTCCTGTCGGCGAACTTCCTCTGGCTGCCGATGAGCGCCAAGATCACCCGGAACAGCCACCTGCGGACCGCCCAGATGGAACTCCTTCTCGAGGGCGTCTGCGAGATCCTGGCCGGCACCAACCCCCGCGCCATCAAGCAGCGCCTGCGCGCGATGCTCCCGCCGAGCGAGGCCCGGCGCATCGCGGCCTGACATCAGTCGCCGTCGTCCCGCTTGTCCTTGCCGTGGCGCCTGCCGTCCCCGTTGCCGTGCTCGCCGGCCCCACCGCCGCTGTTCCCGACGGGGGCCTGAGGCGTGGGCACGACGACCGGTGCGACCGCGTAGGAGACGGCGACGGCGCTCCCCGGCGAAAGTTCCCCGGCGGGGGCCACGGCCGTCACCAGACCGGCCGCCGTTGCCGCCGTCGTCACCGGGCTCAGCGTGACCCGCAGCCCCTTGCCGACCAGCGCCGCCTGCACATCGGTGACCTTCCGGCCCACGTAGTCGGCCGCCACGACGGGGACGACGGTCACGCTGGTCGGCGCCGCGGTGGAACCCGTCGTGGCCGACGTCGTCCCGGCGGAGGGCC
This sequence comes from Blastococcus sp., assembly GCA_025465355.1. Taxonomy (GTDB): domain Bacteria; phylum Actinomycetota; class Actinomycetes; order Mycobacteriales; family Geodermatophilaceae; genus Blastococcus_B. The sequence goes on from JAODNN010000117.1 coordinate 14,454, forward strand.
GGTTGGCGGCGTCTCCGGTGGTGCGCTGGAGCACGCCGACGACGGCGGCCACCAGGACGAGAAGGGCGAGGCCGCCCAGTGCCATCCGGACGAACGCCCGGCGTCCGGAGCCCGCCGTCCGCGCGGCTCCCGAGGCGGGGGCCATCACCGTGCCTGCCCCCGGTAGCGGCAGCACCGCCGTGCCGGTGCGCCCGGGCGACGCCACCGCTCCCCCACCCCGGCCGAGCACGGCGGCGGTCGGGCGACCGGCGGCCACCGCGTCGACGGCGTCGCGCAACGCGGTGCCATCGGGGAAGCGCTCGGCCGGGTCCTTCGCCATGGCCCGTTCCACCAACTGGCGGACGTCGGCAGGGATGTCCGGCGGCAGGGGGTCCGGGTACTCGCGGATCTGCTTCACCGCGATCTGCACGGAGTTCTCGCCCTCGAAGGCGCGCCGGCCGGCCAGGCATTCGTAGGCGACGGCGCCCAGCGCGTAGACGTCGCTGGCCGGCGTCGCCTTGCCACCCTGGGCCTGTTCCGGCGACAGGTAGTGCGCGGTGCCGATGACCTGACCGGTCTGGGTCAGCGGCACGCTCGAGGCCGACCAGGCGATCCCGAAGTCGGTGATCTTCACGGCGCCGTCCCGGGCCACCAGCACGTTGCCCGGCTTGACGTCGCGGTGCACGACGCCGGCGGCATGTGCGGCAGCCAGGGCCGCCGCTGTCGAGCGGAGGATCCCGAGGCTCTGTGCGACGTCGAGCCGCCGGTCGCGGGCCAGCACCGTCGCCAGCGAATCGCCCTCGACGAGCTCCATCACCAGGTAGGCGAGGTGCTCGCCGTCCTCGTCCAGTTCCCCGTAGTCGAAGACCGAGGCGATGTTGGGGTGGATGAGCGCGGCGGCGTGCTGGGCCTCGGCGCGGAAGCGGGCGAGGAATGCCGGGTTGCCGGTGAACTCACTGCGCAGGACCTTCACCGCGACCGGGCGGTTGAGCAACGTGTCGTGCGCGCGCCAGACCCGCCCCATCCCGCCGCTGGCCAGCACGGTCCGCAGCTCGTACCGGTTGCCGAGGAGGCGTGGCCTCGTCTCCACCGCTCTCCCCCTCGTCCCGGGTCGTATCGCGAATGCCGTCGGTGCGCCGGTCACTGGTCTGCCGGAGCTGAACCCAGTGTCCGTCATTCCGTGTCGGCAGCCACGGCGAGCCCCGGGAAACGGTGCGGCCACGCGTCCGGGCGAGGCGGCCTCGCGGGGTGCCCTACTCGCAGGCGCTGCCGTCGTGGTCGCGGTCCAGCCCCGCGCGATACCCGGGGTCGCCGGTGTGCAGCGGCGTGACGCCGGCCGCCCGCGCCGCCGCGCAGTTGGCGTAGTAGACCCCGGCCGCAGGTGCCGGCGCGGGGGCGGGAGCAGGGGCGGGGGCGGGGGCCGGTGCCGGCCGCGACGCGGGTGTGGCGACCGGGCGTGCGGCAGGAGCGGGAACCGGCGCCGGCAGGTGCGCGACGACCCCGTCGGGCAGCGGCTCGCCCGGGCACGTGGTGAGGATCGTGGCGATGGCGTTCTTCTCCGCCTGCGTCATCCACAGCCCGTACCGGACCTTCACCGCCACCTGGCGCGCGACGTAGGCACACCGGTAGGCGCGGTTGGGTGGCAGCCAGGTGGCCGCGTCTCCGTCACCCTTCGCCATGTTCAGCGGCCCGTCGACGGCGAGCAGGTTCAGCGGATCATTCGCGAACGCCGCCCGGCGGGCGACGTCCCAACCCTGTGCGCCCTTCTGCCAGGCGTCGGAGAGAGCGACGACGTGGTCGATCTGCACGGCGGCGCTGGTGGTCTGCCCGCGCCGGAAGGCGATCGTCGCGCCGGAGTAGGGCTCGGCCAGGGTGCCCGTGAGCACGACGCAGTCGTGCGTCCCGGGCTTGAACGCCTCGCCGGTGAGGTCGCGGGCGAGGATGTCGTTGCGGGTGTCGCAGCCGTTGCGGTCGACGTCCTGCCATGCGGCTCCGAACTGATCGCGGGTGTAGCCGGTCTTCGGAGCCCGGCCCTTCACCGGAACTGCGGTCAGCGCGGCGAGCGCCGACGTCCGGTTCGCGGCGCCGGCGGCAGCAGCGGCCGCCCGATCGCTGAGCAGTCCCGTCGTCGAATCCGCCGTGCCGGACGCGGCAGTCGCGTTCGCCTCCGCCGCGGCGAGCGCGGACTCGGCGGCCGCGATTGCCGCCTCGTTCGACGTCGACGAGGGCGCGGCGGCGCTCGGGCGGACGCCGGAGGATGCTGCCGTGGGGCTCGTCGGCGGCGCCGTGACCGTCCCGACGGCGAGCCCGATCAGGCCGACGATCGCTACTGCTCCGCCGACCTTGCGGCTGGCGATGAATGCCCATCGAGCACGGCCGGCGATGGCCGCGCCCACTCCGATGAGGAAGAGGGTCAGCCCGGCCATCAGCAACCCGCCGGAGACGCCCAGGCTCGCGAGACCGGCCACCTCGAACACGAGCGCGACCACGGCGACGACGCCGAAGACGATCCACCGCATCTGCGGTCCCGAACGATTCACGACGTCCCCCCGGCGGTCGGTCGACCGCGGAGGACCGTACAGCCGGACGACCGTCACCGGGCCGACGCCGGGCCGCTCGTCAGCGGACTCGTCAGCCCACCTCTGCGCGGCCGCGCAGATCGGGACCGACCTGCGCGGCAGTTCGTCCGCCCATACGGTCGGCCTGGAGCAACAGTTCGAGGAGAGGACCGCAATGGTCGGCCGGATCGAGGACTACGGGCTCATCGGCGACCTGCAGACGGCGGCCCTGGTCGGCCGGGACGGGTCGATCGACTGGCTCTGCCTCCCCCGCTTCGACTCCCCCGCCTGCTTCGCCGCGCTGCTCGACGGGGATCGCGCCGGCCGCTGGCTGCTCGCACCGGCCGCCGGCCGCCCGGCTACCCGGCGGCGCTACCGCGGCGACTCGCTCGTGCTCGAGACCGAGTGGGAGACGACGTCGGGCACCGTGCGGGTGATCGACTTCATGCCGCCCCGCGGTGAGGCACCCGACGTCGTCCGGGTAGTGGAGGGCGTGTCCGGGCGAGTGCCGATGCGCATGGACCTGCTCCTCCGGTTCGACTACGGCTATGTCGTCCCGTGGTTCCGCACCCTGAACGGCGAGCTGGCCGGTATCGCCGGGCCGGACGCGGTCTGGCTGGCCACGCCGGTCGAGGTCGACCACCGCGACCAGCACATCAGGGCGGAGTTCGACGTCGCGGCCGGGGAGCGGGTGCCCTTCGTGCTCACGTACTCGGCGTCGCATCGTCCCCGCCCACGACCGGTGGCCGCTGAGCGGGCGTTGGACGACACGGTCCGCTTCTGGGAGGACTGGATCAAGGGGTGCTCCTACTCCGGGCCCTGGGAGGACGCCGTCCGCCGGTCGCTGGCCACCCTCAAGGCCCTGACCTATGCCCCGACCGGCGGGATCGTGGCCGCCGCCACGACCTCGCTTCCCGAGCAGTTGGGCGGTTCGCGCAACTGGGACTACCGCTTCTGCTGGCTGCGGGACGCCACCTTCACCCTGCAGGCGCTGCTGGGTACCGGCTACCTGCGTGAGGCTCGCGCGTGGCGGGACTGGCTGCTGCGGGCCGTCGCCGGGGATCCGGCCGACCTGCAGATCATGTACGCCCTGGACGGCGCGCGCCGCATCCCGGAGTACGAGGTCCCCTGGCTGCGGGGGTACGAAGGCTCCGCACCGGTGCGGGTCGGGAACGCCGCGGCGAGCCAGTTCCAGCTCGACGTCTGGGGCGAGGTCCTCGACGGCCTGCACCTGGCGCGCGTGGAGGGGTTGCACAACACCGCGGACGCCTGGGACCTGCAACGGGCCCTGCTCGACTTCCTCGAGGGTGCGTGGGACAAGCCGGACAGCAGCCTGTGGGAGGTGCGCGGTCCACGCCGTTCCTTCGTGCACTCCAAGGTGATGGCCTGGGCGGGGATCGACCGCGCTGTCCAGGCCGTCGAGCGGTTCGGCCTCGACGGTCCGGTCGAGCGCTGGCGGCGGCTCCGGCAGGAGATTCACGACGACGTCTGCGCGAAGGGGTTCGACCCCGACCGCGGCACGTTCACCCAGTTCTACGGCTCCCGCGGGCTGGACGCTGCGCTCCTGCTCATTCCCCGGGTCGGGTTCCTCGGCTGGGACGACCCCAGGGTCGTCGGCACGATCAGCGCGGTCCAGCGGGAGCTCGACCACGACGGGTTCCTGCTGCGCTACCGCCCTGATGCCGACGGAAGCGTCGACGGCCTCCCGGGCAAGGAGAACGCATTCCTCGCCTGCACCTTCTGGCTCGCCGACGCCCTCGTCGGCATCGGCCGCACCGCGGAGGCCGAGCGCCTGTTCACCCGGCTCCTCGGGCTGCGTAACGACCTCGGTCTGCTGAGCGAGGAGTACGACGCTTCGACCGGCCGCCAGATGGGCAACACCCCGCAGGCCTTCAGCCACGTGGGGCTGGTCAACACCGCGCGGCACCTGAGCGTCGCAACGGCCGACCCGGGCCCTGCCGGGCCACCCGACAAGAAGGAGTGCAGCGCGTGAATCCACAGACAGTCGTGGTGACCGGCGCCAGTGCGGGCATCGGCCGTGCCGTGGCCACGGCCTACGGCGCCCGGGGCGCCACCGTGGGTCTGATCGCCCGCGGCGAGGTCGGGCTGGCCGCCGCGGCACGGGACGTCGAGAAGGCCGGCGGCACGGCGGTCGTCCTGCCGACCGATGTGGCCGATCCCGAGCAGGTCTTCGCGGCCGTGGAACGCATGGAGGCCGGGACGGGTCCGATCGACACCTGGGTGAACGTGGCTTTCACGTCGGTCTTCGCGCCGTTCCACCAGATCTCCCCCGCGGAGTTCCGCCGCGCCACCGAGGTCACGTACCTGGGCTACGTGTACGCCACCCAGGCGGTGCTGCCGCGGATGAAGGCCCGTGACCGGGGCACGATCGTGCACGTCGGCTCGGCCCTGGCCTACCGCGGCATCCCGTTGCAGACGGCGTACTGCGGGGCCAAGCACGCCACCCAGGGCTTCCACGAGGCGCTGCGCTGCGAGTTGCTGCACGAGAAGAGCAACGTGCGCGTGACGATGGTGCAGATGCCGGCAGTGAACACGCCCCAGTTCTCCTGGGTGCTCTCCCGGCTGCCGCGGCATCCGCAGCCGGTGCCGCCGATCTACCAGCCGGAGACCGTCGCCGAGATGGTGCTGTTCGCCGCCGACCACCCGCGCCGTCGGGAGTACTGGGTCGGCTCGAGCACGACAGCCACGCTGGTCGCCAACGCGCTGGCACCGGGGCTGCTGGACCGCTATCTCGCCCGTACCGGCTTCGACTCCCAGCAGACCGATCAGCCGCACGACCCCGATGCGCCGGCCAACCTGTTCTCCCCCGCCGACGGCGACGGCGGGCACGACTTCGGCGCGCACGGGGAGTTCGACAGCCGCTCGCGCACCTGGGACCCGCAGCTGTGGGCGTCGCGGCACCACGGCACCCTGGCGGCGGCCGGTGCGGCTGCCGCCACGGCGCTGCTCACCTGGCGGCGGGGACGGCGATGAGCCTGCGCGGTGCCGCATTGCGCAGGTTCGCGGTGCTCGGGGGCCTCGGCGCCGCCATGCTGGCGCGGCCGCGCGACGTCGTCCGGACGATGTGCGGGGATGCGCCGATGCCGCCGGTGGTCCTGGTTCGGGTGCTCGGCGCCCGCCAGCTCGTGCAGGAGCTCGTCGTCCTGGCCGCGCCGTCCCGCCGTGTGCTGGTCGGCGCGGCCGCGACCGACGTCATGCACGCCGTGAGCATGGTCGCCGCGGCGCTCGTCTGGCCGGAGTACCGGCGGCCGGCACTGACCAGCGCCTCGGTGGCCACCGGCTCGGCCGGCAGCGCGGCCGCGGCGGCTCCGTCCCGCTAGCCGGCCGGGAGGGGAGCGTCTCGCACATACTGACGCCGATGACCGGCCCCGCAGAGAGCGCTGACGCCTCCACCCCCCGGCTCGCCGCCCACGGCACGCCGGCCGCCGCCGCCTGGCGCCGTCCGACCCGTGGGGAGCACCGCTGGCCCAGCGTCGGGGTCATCTGCGCCGCGATCACCCTGCAGCTGCTCCTGCCGGACATGTTGGTCCTTCATCCGCGCTGGTTGCTGCCCGGCGTGGAGACGGCTCTGTTGATCGCACTGATCGTCGCCAACCCGGTACGGCTCGTCCGCGCCCATCCCGTACTGCGCCTCGGTGGTCTCGGACTGGTGGCGGCCATGACGGTCGCGAATGCCGGCAGCGCTGTCCTGCTCATCGAGCGGCTGCTCACCGGCCAGACCGGGGGGCCCGCTACCTCCCTGCTCGGCAGCGGCGCAGCCATCTACGTCACCAACATCATCGCCTTCGGCCTCTGGTACTGGGAGCTCGACCGCGGGGGGCCCGTCGAGCGGGCGCAGGGAAACCGTCAGCACACCGACTTCCTGTTTCCCCAGATGACTCAGCCCGACGTCGCACCACCGGACTGGGAACCGAGCTTCCTGGATTACCTCTACGTCTCGTACACCAACGCCACCGCCTTCTCCCCCACAGACACGATGCCCTTGTCGCGGTGGGCGAAGCTGCTGATGCTCGGTCAGTCCGCGATCGCCCTGACGACCATCGCGCTGGTCATCGCGCGCGCGGTCAACATCCTTCGCTGAGCCGCGGTGTTCCCTCGATGCGTCCGGGCATAGCACCGCCCATGGACGTCGCCCTTGCTCAGGCACCGTCCGGGGTCGGGGCGAACTGGCTGGGCACGGCGCTCGCGGCGGCCGCGGCCGTGCTCTTCGCGGTCGGCGCGGTCGTGCAGCAGGAGGTGGCGGAGGGCACGGCATCCGGCGGCAAGCTCAACCTGCGCCGGTTACTGACCCGCCCGGCGTGGCTGGCGGGTCAGGCCGCCACCGTGGCCGGCGTCGCGCTGCAGGTGGTCGCGCTCGGCCTGGCGCCGGTGTCGGTCGTGCAACCACTGCTTGCCGCGGGCCTGGTCGTGGCGCTCGCCATCAGGTCGATCCGTGACCGTTCGCTGCCGTCGGGCACCGACCTGCTGGGCGCCGCGCTGACCGCCGGCGGCCTGGCGGTATTCCTGATCGCCGCCCGACCAGCCGACGTGGCGGGCGATGGCGTGCCCGGTCCGCTCGCCGTCATCGCCGCCACGTTGCTCGCCGTGGCGGCCGTGGCGCTCGCCGGTCGGGCGAAGGAAGGCGCGCGGGGCGCCCTGGCAGCCGGGCTGGCGGCCGGGATCGCGATGGGGATCGCGGCGGTGCTGGTCTCCGCCACGCTGAAGACGTTGAGCCGCGGGGGTGTCGGGCAGGCGGTGGGCAGCGCCGCCCTGTGGGGTGCCGCGGTCGCCGGCATCGCCGCGGAGTTCGGCTCCCAGCAGGCCTTCTCCCGCGGAGCGCTGGCCTGGTCGCTGCCGGCACTGACCGTGGCCGATCCGCTGGCCGCGGTGCCTGCGGCGCGCATCCTGCTGGGGGAACGGCTCGAACCGGGGCACGCCGCCGTGTGGGTGCCCGCGGCGATCGTCGCAGCGGTCGGGGTCGTGCTGCTGGCCCGCTCGCGCGAGGGACGCCGTCCACCCGGGGACGGCCGGCGGCCGGCGGCCGCGACCTCCGGCCGAGCCCGCTGACGGCCGCAGGGCCGCCCCTCAGGAAGAGGTGTTGACTCGAACGCATGGCGGACGGTGACGTCGGCGGGGCACGGTTGGCGCAGGTCCCCGTGGGGTGGCGAACGGTGCCGGCGACGACGCGATTCGCCGTCATGCTGACCGCGGGGGCCGTCGCGGGAGTCGTCGTCGCGATGCGGGCCCCGTGGCCCTTCGCCGTGCTGATGGGCTGGGACGTCGCGGCGCTGATCTTCTCGGCGTGGACCTGGGCGCTGATGGCGTCGATGACCTCGACCCAGACCGCGGCCCATGCGACCCGCCAGGAGCCGGGACGTGCCCAGACCGACGTCATCGTGCTCGTCGCGTCCGCTGCCAACCTGCTCTCCGTCGGATACGTGCTGGTCCAGGCCAGTTCGGCGAAGGGCGGTGAGAAGGATCTGCTGGCCGGGCTCGGCCTGGTCAGCGTGGCGCTGTCCTGGTTCGCGGTCCACACCCTCTTCTCGCTGCGCTACGCCCGCCTCTACTACACCGGGCCCGACGGTGGCATCAACTTCAACCAGAAGATGCCGCCTCGATACCTGGACTTCGCGTACGTGTCGTTCACGATCGGGATGACGTTCCAGGTGTCCGACACCGACTTGGAGACGCCGGCCATCCGGGCCACGGCACTGCGGCAGGCGCTGCTGGGCTTCCTGTTCGGGGCGGTCATCCTGGCGGCGACGATCAACCTGATCGCCGGCCTGGCCACGAACAGCGGCGGCTGACGACGGATCAGGTCGTGCGCTCGGGCTTGACGAACGGGAAGGTGAGCGTCGAGCGGATGGTGCCGCCGGTCAGGAGCATGACCAACCGGTCGACCCCCAGCCCGAGGCCGCCGGTCGGGGGCATCGCGTAGCCGAGGGTGCTGACGAAGTCCTCGTCCAGTTGCATCGCCTCGGCGTCCCCGGCGGCGGCCCGGAGGGACTGCTCGGTCAGCCGGCGGCGCTGCTCGACCGGGTCGATCAGCTCCGAGTACGCGGTGCCGAGCTCGGCGCCGAAGGCCACCAGGTCCCACCGCTCGGCCAGCCGCGGATCGCTCCGGTGCGGGCGGGTCAACGGCGAGGTCTCCACCGGGAAGTCGGTGTAGAAGGTCGGCGTCGTCGTCCTGGGCTCGACCAGCGCCTCGTACAACGCGACGACGGCCTCGCCGACGGTCGCCCTGAGGGGCACGTGCACGCCGTGGGCCCGGCAGACGGCAAGGACGTCGTCCCGCCCGGTCGCCGGGGTCAGCTCGGTACCGGTCGCCTTGCTCACCGCCTCGTGCACGGGGACGACCGGCCAGGGAACGGCCAGGTCCACCGTGGTGGTCCGGCCGTCCGGGAGGGTGCGGTGGGCCACCGGAGCCCCGTGGACGGCGACGGCCGCGGCGAGGATCAGGTCGCGGGTGAGGTCCCGCATGACGTTGTAGTCGGCGAAAGCCTGGTAGACCTCGAGCGCCGTGAACTCCGGATTGTGTGTGGCGTCCGCGCCCTCGTTGCGGAAGTTCCGGCCGAGTTCGAAGACCCGCTGCATCCCGCTGACCGCGAGCCGTTTGAGGTAGAGCTCGGGGGCGATCCGCAGGTACAGCGGCAGCCCGTAGGCGTTGATGGTGGTGACGAACGGGCGCGCCTGCGCGCCACCGTGCACGGCCTGCAGGACCGGGGTCTCGACCTCGTCGAACCCACGGGCGGCCAACACCTCGCGCAGCGCACGGACCGCCCGGCTGCGGGCGAGCACGGTGTCCATCGAGGACTGATTCAGGATGAGGTCGAGGTGGCGCTTGCGCACCCGTGCCTCCGGATCGGTGAACCGCGCTCGGCTCTTCGGCAGCGGCTCGATCGACTTGGCCGCCATCACCCAGGCGTCGGGGCAGACGGACAGCTCACCGCTGTCGGAGGCCATGACCTCGCCGGTGACGCTCACGTGGTCACCGAGGTCGACGGTCTGCTGCCACAGCCGGAGCCGGTCGGGACCGAGCGTGTCGCGGGTGAGCAGCACCTGGATGTGGTCGGCGCCGTCCTGCAGATCGGCGAACACCAGGCCGCCGAAGTCGCGCAGGGCGCGGATCCGCCCGCTCACCGACTGCCGGTCACCGGTGCGGGTGCCGGACGGCAGACCACCGTGCTTCTCGCGGAGGACGGACACCTCGCACGTGCGTGGGACGGCCACCGGGTAGGGGTCCATTCCCGCGGCGCGGAGCACCTCGAGCTTGCGAGTGCGGGCGTGCTGCTCGGGGGTGAGCCGCCGGGCCGGCGTCGTCAGCACCGGTGGGAGCCGGTTCAGCGCGGCCACCGCCTCCCTCAGTGGCACCCCGGTTCGACCACGCCAGGTCACGGTGTCCGACACGTGGGACGGCGGCGCGGCCTTGGGCGCGGGCAGGAATCCCTCGGCCATCATCGAGGCGACGGCTACGCGCGGAAGGGCGAACGCGGAGTCGTAGCAGAGGAACCGCGGTTCCCAGCGCGGCTTGTAGCGGGCCGTCGCCGTGTAGAGCGTCTGGAGCTGCCAGAGCCGGGAGGCGAAGGTCAGCGCCGCGTTACCGGTGCGCACCAGCGGCCCTGGGGCGACCCGCTCGGCGGCCTCGAAGACGCCGCGCAGGACGGCGAAGTTGAGGGAGACGCGGGCCACGCCGAGGTCGGGACTTGCCTGGATCAGCGCGGCGATCATGGCCTCGGTGACGCCGTTCTCCGCGTCGTCGTCACGGCGCATGAGGTCGAGGGAGAGTCCGTTGGCACCCCATGGCACGTAGGACTGGACGCCACGCAGCCGGCCGGAGCGGTCGTAGGCCAGGACGGCGATGCACTGCTCGTCGGTGGGGTCGCCGAGCCGGTTGAGGGCCATCGAGAAGCCCCGCTCCGGTTCGCTGCCGCGCCACTCCTCGGCTCGACGGCCCATCTCGGCCAGCTCGTCGGCGGTGAGGTCACCGTGCCGGACGATCCGGATCTCGTAGCCGGCCCGTGCGACCCGCTCGGCGGCCCGGCGGATCGGGCGGAGGGGCACTGCTCGAAGAGTGAAGCCCCGGACGTCGATGACGGCTTCGTCGCCGAGCGGGATCGCCTTCAGGCCGGCCGCCACGTAGGCGCGCGCGGCCTCCTCGCCGGCCCCGAGCACGGCGGGATACCAGCCGTAGGAACGGGCCTCGCGGAGCCAGCTGCTGATGGCAGGGGCCCAGTGCTCGGGTGCGCCGATCGGATCCCCCGAGGCGAGGCTCACCGAGGCGAGCACCCGGTGGGTGACCGCCGCCGTGCGATCCGGGCTGAACACCACCGACTTGTCCCGCCGGGTGGCGAAGTATCCGAGCGAGTCCCGTGCGCCGGACCCGCGCAGCAGCTCACGCACCTCGAGCTCGTCCTGCGCTCCGATGAACAGCTTGGCGCGGGCCGCGCGGAGGAAGACCACGGTGGCGGTCACGAGTGCGACGGCCGACAGCAGCCCGACGACCGCGGCGATCCAGTGGTGCCCTCGGTGCAGGATGCCCTGCTGGCCCATGTGGCCGGTGTCGACGCCCACGACGACACGCAGGGCCCACAGGATCCGCTCCCCCGCCGTGGCCAGCGTGTCCGGGAACAGCCAGGTGAGGGTGAGCGCCACGACCACGGAGACGGCTGCGCCCCCGACCAGGATCAGCGCCGCGGACCGCCGCGACGCCGGGTAGAGCCGCGCGGGGAAGGCCCGGCGGAGGGAGATCAGCAGCGGGATCAGGATCAGGGCGGCCGCGACGCTGATCACCAGATCGGCGCGATCGGCACTGTTGAAGTGGTTCAGCAGGGAATCCGTGCGCATCGAGAAGCTCAGCCCGACGAGGGCCGCACCGTCGACGATGGCCAGCACCTGGAAGAGCACCAGGATCCACAGCGCGAACCGGAGGCGGCGGCGGAGCGCGCCCGCGAGCAGGACCAGCAGGACGACGCTGAACAGGTTCGGGCCGACCGGCAGGTTCACCAGGCCGAAAAGCTCCTCACCGGCCTGTCGCCAGTCACCCCGGACGACGACGGAGAGAACCGACCAGATGGCAGCGAGGCTCACCACGGCGCCGATGACGCGGGCGACCGGCTCCCGCCAGCGGTCGGCGCCGGAGCGTCCGCCGTCGCTTCGGGCCCGACCGGGAGCGCTCGTGTCGACCTGGATGGCCATGCCCTCCCCTGCTCTCTCGATCATTCCCCGGCCGGCCGCCATTGTCATCGGCTGCGTGCCAGGAAGGCCGGCAACCGACCCCGGGAGATCAGTCGCCCGGCACGCCGCGCTGAGCCAGCGCGAGCACGACCAGCCAGCCCGAGATGGCAAGGACCACGAACCGCTGGACCAGGCCGACCCCCGGCAGGTACCGGACGGACATGACGGTGAGCACGGCACAGGCGGCCGTCAGCCACGCGAACCCGATGCGGCCGGTGACGCCCGCGACGCGCCAGCCGGGGGCGCGGTGGAGATGCCGGCCGAGCAGCCACAGACTGGCCAGGACGGCGACCGTTCCGGCCACGTCGAACCAGGTGTGGGCCTGATAGGGCCAGCTCATGGGGCCCTCCTCCTGGGCCCGGAAGCAGACCGCGCTCGCCGACGGCGCACAGTCCATGGGGATCACCGCGTCCACCGCCCCGGCCAGCCCGAAGAGCGCGAGTGCCCAGCAGCCGCCGGTCGCGAGCCGGCCCTCGGGAATTCTCCGGTACAGGCCGACGGCGAAGAAGACCGCGACCACGCCGGACAGCAGCGATGCCCACCGGAAGAACTCGCTGTACGGCTGACCCGGCACCTCGAGCTCGCTGATCATGCTGTTCAGCGGATCGAGCCGGCTGGGGCTCACCCCGCGGAAGAGGAAGGCACAGTTGCTGGCCGCCGCGAGCAGTCCGGTGGTGAGGACGACTGCGCCTGCGGCCCGGGACCTCGTGCGGACAGCAGTACGCGCAGACGCCACGCAGCCACGTTAACTGCGGATCCTGTACCGCAATTCAGGCCGCCGAGTAGTGCGTAGCGGCCGATTGGTCACGGGCCACAGGTCGGCGCGGGCAGGCCGGTGAACTTCTGGAGGGACGCGAGGAGACCGGACGGGTCCGCGTCACCGAGGACGAGAGTGATGTGCGGGACGACGGCGGGGGTCAGCAGCGGCGCTTGCACGAGGACGTCCGCCAGCCGCCGAGCCTCCGATTTCTGACTGTCGGGGTACTCGATGGCCGACGCGGTGGCCGAGGCCGCGGTAGCGGTGACCGTGCCGACCACCAGGCCGACGTCCACGAGATGGGTAGCCAGCGCGGTCCCGACGGCCGGGTCTCCCGTGGCATTCGCGATGTTCACGGTGATCGGGGCCGGCTGGCTGGTGCACGGGGCCGTCGTCGTCGGAGGCGTCGTCGACGGAGGCGTCGTCGTCGGAGGCGTGGTGGACGGAGGCGTCGTCGTCGGAGGCGTCGTCGTCGGAGGCGTGGTGGACGGAGGCGTCGTCGTCGGAGGCGTCGTCGTCGTCGGAGGCGTCCTCGTCGGAGGCGTTGGGGACGGAGGCGTCGTCGTCGTCGGAGGCGTCCTCGTCGGAGGCGTTGGGGACGGAGGCGTCCTCGTCGGAGGCGTTGGGGACGGAGGCGTCGTCGCGGGCGTGGTGGACGGAGGCGTCGTCGCGGGCGTGGTGGACGGAGGCGTCGTCGCGGGCGTGGTGGACGGAGGCGTCTTCGACGGAGGCGTGGTGGACGGAGGCGTCTTCGACGGAGGCGTGGTGGACGGAGGCGTCGTCGCG
>JAODNN010000119.1 GCA_025465355.1 Blastococcus sp.
CAGCTGATGTGAACGGCCAGGAAATGCCCCCGCTGGCGTGGACAGCAATGTCCCGAGTTCGGACAGCAATGTCCCGAACGTGGCCGACGGGACATTTCCTCGGCTAGTACGGCTCGTCCGCCGGCCCGGTCCTTCTCAAGGGCCGGGCCGGTGGCGTTCGGGGATGGCCTGCGCTGCCGCCGAGCCCGTTCCCTGGGTGCGAGATCGGCCGTGCGTCCGGAGCCGAGCAGCTGGCGCCGGCCGGTTGGACAGGTCGGTGGTCGGGCTCGCTCCCGGAAGCCACGGAGAGCAGGACTCGCCCGAATGACCGCGACCGCAGGCGGCGGTCAGCCGATGTGCACCCGATGTGGACGATGAGCAGCGACAGGTGTCGACGTCGTTGCGCTGATCACGTCGGCCTCCCGCGGCCCCGGCGGTCAGTAGGGGGTGACCGCGGGGGCGTCGGGCACCGACGGGTCGAGGCGGTGAGCCGCGCGCTGGCCCCGGCGCGCCGGTGGCACGAGGGCGGTCGCGCCGCCGAGGCCGAAGTCGGCGGGCATGTTCACGTAGACCGTCTCGTACCGGTCGAGAACGTAGGTCTCATGGAAGATGCCGACGTCGCCGTTGTCCCGAACCCGCCGGTTGAACTCCCGCCAGGCGGGGAGGTGTGCGTGGTCCCGGGAGCGGGAGTAGTGGTCGAGGGCCTCGGTGCTGCGCCAGTACTGCACGGTGAGAACCGTGCGCCCGCTGATGTACGTCCGGTGGGCGAGCAGACCGAGCTCGGGGTGCTCGCCCAGCTCCCGGAGCATTCGGGGCATCGCCGAGAAGACCGGCAGCCACTGCCGCATCTTCCACGGCCGGTTGATCCGCACGCCGATGAGGAATGCCACCGTCCCGGGCGGGGCGTCGGCGGTCATCCGACCGGCGAGTGCTGTCCTGCTCATCGGTTTCTCCTGTCGCGCCCCGAGGGTTTGGCGCCCACCCCATGTGGACACCGACAACATGGACAGTGCAGCAAGGAAAGTGGACACTGTCAACATGGATGTTCGGACGACCGGGGACCGGAGCTACCACCACGGGAACCTGCGAGCCGCGCTGATCGACACGGCGGTCGAGCAGGCGCGCGCCGGGGGTGCCGCCGAGGTCGTCCTGCGCGACGCCGCCCGTCGGACCGGGGTCTCGCACAACGCCGCCTACCGCCACTTCGCCGACCGGGACGATCTGCTCGCCGCGGTCTCCGAGCGCGGGATGGAGGAGCTCGAGCATCGGATGCGCGAGCGGGTGTCCACGCTCTCGGTCGGCGGCCCCGCCGAACTCGCGTCGGCCCGGCTCCGCGCGGCGGGTCGGGAGTACGTGCACTTCGCGCTCGCCGAACCGGGCCTCTTCACCACCGCCTTCACCTGCGCCCGCCCGAAGGACGTTGCGCCAGTGGGGCACGGCCCCTACGGGGTGCTCACCGCCGTGCTCGACGAGCTGGTCGAGGCCGGGGTCCTTCCTGCCGAGCGCCGTCCCGGCGCCGACGTCACCTGCTGGGCGGCGGTGCACGGGTTCGCGGTGCTCTGCTTGGAAGGCCCGCTGCGGGATCTGCCGGACGCCGAGCGGGACGCGCAACTGGAGGGCCTGCTCGACCGGGTGGCGCGGGGACTGTAGCCGCCTTCCCCGCCCCAACGGCGGCACCCCGATGCACGACTAGGCATTGCGTGGCCGTTGGACGGGCATCGGATGGCCGTTGACAGCTGATGTGAACGGCCAGGAAATGCCCCCGCTGGCCCGGACAGCAATGTCCCGAGTTCGGCCGGCAATGTCCCGGACTTGGCCAGCCGGGTATTTCCCTGGCTGGCTCGGCTCGTCCACCGGCCCGGTTCTGCTCCGCGGGACCGGGCCGGTGGCATCCCGGGCGCATGACCAACGGGGGACGCGGGAGTGAGCCCAGCAGGCACCGCCGCGCCCCGGAGCGGAGCCATGGCGGAACATCTGCGTGCCCAGGGGCGATCAGGTGGCGCGCCTACCGGCCGGTCGGGCGGCCGGGTCAGCCACCGGTGTGTGGACCCTCGGCGGCGTGAGTCAACGCCAGACACGTCCAGCACAGCGGCCGCAGCTCGTCGGCGTCGTCCGGCCAGCGCCACTGGGCCGGATCGAGCAGCGTGACCGGAGCCAGGCAGAGGGCGCGCCCGGTGAGCAGGCCGGCGTCGCCGACCGCGTGCAGCCGCCCGACGGGAACCGATGTCGGTGACCGGCGTCCAGCCCCCACGGACCGGGTGTGCGCCGGTCGCGGCCGGCGGATGACTGAATCGGCCCCAGCGATCCACCGCTCCCGCTCAGCGTGGTTGTCGCTGGAGGCACGGGCGAGGCTCATGCCGAGCCGGTCGCGTCCGCCGCGCCGCGTGCAGTGAGGGTGGTGGCGCGAGCGATCATCGAAGGATCAGCCGGACACCCTGGGCGGCCTGCCGGTCCACCTCCCCGGCGAGGAGTTGCCAGGCGGCGGGCTCAGCCATGCCCGGTCGCACCAGCGTCACAGTGATGTGCCGGTGGCCGCGCCGCCGCAGCGTGTCCACGGTGCCGGAGAGCAGATCGGCGCCCCTGCGATCCAGCCGCCCCCAACCACGCACCGTGCCGCGCCGTTGGTCGATCCGGGCGGTGAACACGGCGGGTCCCCGCGGGGATACGGATTCGTCGTCGAGGGCCTCCGTCTCAGCCATGTAAGTACCGTGACGGTCGCGTTACGGAACTACTAGGGCCCAACGCCCCTGGTGGCGGGCCCGCAGGGCCATCGAGCTGGACGAGCCGGGCTGCGTCGATGAGGTCGCAGAACGACGCGCCGTCGCGGTCGATCGCGTGAAGGTGCCTCGGCTCGCGGGGCCCCGCCCGGCGGCAGGGTCACTGGGCCGGGGAACGACCGCGCCTCCGGGAGGCCGCCACCAGCAGCGTGCCGACCCCGACGAGCCAGCCGGCCAACACCAGGAACGGCTCTGCGTGCTGGTGGGTCGGGAAGTACACGGCCGCGTTCAGCGCCGAGACGGTCGCACCATGGGGCAGCCACCGACCGATGAGGGCGAGGAAGGTGGGAAGCAGCGGCGGTGCCACCGCGCCGCCGCACGAGGTGTTTCCCAGCACGATGAACAGCGTCCAGGTAGGCACGATCGCCCAGCGGCCGACCAGGACCAGCATCGAGGAGTTGAACAGCGCCGCGATCGCGATATGCGCGGACAGGATGGGCCACAGCTCGGCGAACGGACCCTTCAGCGCGCCGAGCAGCGTGTCGGCCACCAACGTGAGCACAGCACCGCCGCACACGGCAAGGACGGCGATCAGCACCAGCCAGGGGCGCAAGCCGATACCCGAGGCATTGGCGCGTAGCTGGAAGACCGTGACGAAGCCGACGAGGGTCGCCGCGATGGTGACGTAGAAGGCGGTCAGCCCCTGCGGGTCCGACGGGGGCAGCGGGTGCAGGTCGAACACGGAGACGTTCAGCGGCCGAGGCGGCGCCTGCACGAGCTGCTCCAGGGCCCGGGCGACCGACGCCCCGCTCGCGCTCGAGAGGTACAGCCGGGGCGGGGCGGGCTGTGTCTCGAGGACGGCGTACACCCGCCGGTCGTTCACGGCCGCCCGTGCGGCGGTCAGCGTGGGGAAGGCGCGCAGGTCCAGGCCTCCGCCGGTCCGGGCCTGGAGCGCCTGGAGCACCGGTGCGGACGTGGCTCCCACGACAGCGACCGGGATGTCGCGCGGCCGCGGGCGGCCGAGCGCGATGGTGTAGCTCAGGGTGAAGGCCGCACCCATGACCAGCGCCAGTGTGATGACCACGATGGCCGCCCGGTAGGGCGGAGGCACCGGGGACCGTCCCTGCCTGGTGCCCAGCGAGCTGTCCGACGGTCTAGCCGCACCGCTGCCGTCGTCGTCCACCGGGCTGGTCGTATTCGGTCAGGCCGAATCCCCGTGTTCGTCGTAATGACCCTCGTGGTCGGCGTGCCGGTGTCCGTCGTGCAGATAGTCGACGTGGTCACCGTGCTGGACGGACTCGTGGCCGCAACCCTCGCCGTGGACGTGCGGGTGCTCGGCCGACTCGTGCTGGGTGTGTTCTTCCGAAGTGGTCACGGGGGGTCGCCTCCTGGAAACGCGCGGCGCCGCGCGGCTGGCCGGGAATCAGGAAGGCCCAGCGATGAGAACGGGAAGACCGGGCCGGAACTGACCTCGTGGGCCCACCGCGCCGAACGCTACGCCGCCCTGGGCTGTCGCGTCGATGTCCGCCAAACGGGTGATCCACTCCAGCGGCGCACGTGCCGATCACTTGCCACATGTCCCTCCGCATGTCCTCGGGGGCCGCCTCCGGCGGCGCTACCGGCCGTATCGCCCGACGTGCCGCGGCCCTCGTCGCGGTGTCGGCCGCGGTTCTCGTCGCGGTGCCCGGTACGGCGGTCGCGGTACCGCCGAGAACGCTCACCCACGGGACGGGTCTGCTTCCTCCGACAGCCAGCGTCTCCGCGGCTGCCGGGCTGAGGAGCCTCGCCCAGTCGGCTGCCGACGCCGGGGGAGCGGTCCGGGTCGCCGCCACCCTCCCGGCGGCTGTCGACCTGAGGGCCTTCGCGGTCCCGGCCGGCGACCAGGGACAGCACGGCGCATGTGCCTCGTGGACGACCGCCTACACGATGGCGGGGTGGGTCTCCAACTTCGTCCACCACGGGGCCACGACGTTCCAGCCGATGTACGTCTACAACCAGATCAACGGCGGCAGCGACGACGACGGCACGACGTTCTACGACAACTTCCGCATCCTGGAGTCCCAGGGCGTCGTGGAGGCGGCACGCTGGACGCATCCGTTCGCGGACTACAGGAGCCAGCCGACCGCGCAGGAGCGGGCGAACGCCGCACTGCACGCGCTGACGCCACAGACCACGCTCTTCATGGGGTGGGGGCCGGGCGCCGCCGGCCGGACGGCGATCGAAACCGCGATCGCCAACAACCGGCCTGTCGCGCTCGGCATCCCGGTCTACAACAACTTCTTCTACCTCAACCACAGCCACTCGACGTTCAGCCTGGCCGACGCGACCGGTCCGTTGGCGGGCTACCACGCCGTCACGGTGCTCGGTTACACGCCGCAGGGCGTCCAGATCGAGAACAGCTGGTCGCAATGGTGGGGCGACAACGGGTTCGCAACGCTGAGCTGGGACTTCGTACAGGCCCAGGCCTTCGAGGCCCATGCCGCCGGCACGTTCGTGAGGAACGCCCGTACTCCTGTGGTCACGGGTCTGTCGGCGTCCGCGGTCTCGGCCGCCGGCGGCGGCTCGCTGACCGTCACAGCCACGCAGCTGGGGACCGTCGACACCAGCAGCCCCTCTGCGGTCACCTTCGTGTCGGTCGCCAACCCGGCCGTCTCGGTGGTCGCACCGATCGTGGCGAGTACCGCCACGACGCTCCGGGTGGCGGTGCCGGCGCTACCGTCCGACGGTGGCTACCGGGTCGTCGTCACCGGGTCCGAAGGTGCCAGTGTTCCCAACGGCACGAAGGACGTCGTCACCGCGGTGACGCCGGTCTCCGCCCGCGCGGCCACGCCACTGGTGTCGGCGGGCGGCGGGACCGTCAACCTGATCGGCTCCGGCTTCGGCACTTCGCCGGCCGCGTTCTCTTCGGCACACCTCACCGCGACCGTCAGCGGCCGGGCGGCCCGGCTGGCCTGGGTCAGCAACACGACGCTGACCCTCACGCTGCCGGCCGGCCAGCCAGGTGCGGCCGCGCCCATCGTGTTGTTCCGCAACTCCGTGCCCGGCACGACCATCTCGGGTGTGCGCTACGCGGCCGCCATCACCGGCAACAGCGCACCGACCGGCCCCCGCCGTGGGTGGACCACCACGCTGACCGGAGCGGGTTTCGCCCGCGCCGGCAGCTGGACCCTGGTGAACGGCGCGGGGCGCGCGGTCAGCGGGCTGACGGTCGTGGCCTCCCGCGCGGCTTTGACTTCGGCGCGCAGCGGCGCGGTGCTCATCGCCTCGGCCACCAGCGCGATCGTCAAGCTGCCGGCCATGTCGCCCGCCACGTACCGGCTGACGTTCCGGCCGGACCAGCGGACGTACCCGGGGGCCGCGCTGCTCCCGAGCGCCAAGGCGGGCGTCGCGTACTCGGCGCGCTAGCGCTCAGCCAACTTCTCGCGGCCCACGCGCGTGGGGCCGAGGCACGGGGGTAGCCCGACAGTCTCGGCATCGACGAGGAGCGTGGTGCAGCATGGTCAGTGAGGCCGAGATCGCCCAGTACCTCGGCACGGTGGACTTTCCCGCCACCCGCGACGAGATCGTGCAGGAGGCTGCCCGCCAGGGCGCGCCCGAGGATGTCCTCAAGGCGTTGCGCCGCATGCCCCCGGTCGACTACCGCAGCCGGGCGGAGGTGATCCGCTCAGCGGCCGTCAAGGAAGAGCTGCCTGCCTCCGAGCACGCGGCCCGGGCCCGGGACCACACACACCAACGTATCGCCGAGCCACTGCGTGAGCCGCACCCGGACAGCGGCTGAGCCGGCGGTCGCCTCCGTCGCGGGAGCCTGCGGAGGCCCGGTTCCACTAGGCTCCGGTCGACGGTCGATCGGTCCCTCGGCACGCGTGTCACAGCGGTTCACGGTCAGCTGTCGGGTCGGCCCGAGTCGAGGGTGAGGACCCCGTATCCCACGACGGATCGGCCCCGCCGCCCGCCGGGAAAGCCATGATCATGACCAGCTACAAGGTCGGCTACTTCATCGGGAGCCTCGCGAAGGCATCGATCAACCGCACGCTCTCCAAGGCGCTGATCAGAGTCGCGCCGTCGGACCTGGAGTTCGAGGAGATCCCCATCGGCGACCTCCCGCTCTACAGCCATGACTACGACCACGACTATCCGCCCCAGGGGCGGGCGTTGAAGGCGTCGATCGCATCGGTCGACGCCGTCCTGTTCGTGACCCCGGAGTACAACCGGTCCATCCCCGGCGCGCTGAAGAATGCGATCGACTGGGCCTCGCGGCCGTGGGGAAGCAACTCCTTCGCACGGAAACCGTCCGCGATGATCGGCGCGTCGCCGGGGTCCATCGGGACCGCAATAGCCCAGCAGAACCTCAGAAGCGTCCTGAGCTTCTGCAACTCGCCGCAGATGAACGCTGTCGAGGCCTACATCCAGTTCAAGCCGGGCCTGTTCACCGACGACGGCGAGGTCACCGACGAGAACGTGGCCAAGTTCCTGAGCGACTACATGGCGGAGTACCGCAACTTCATCGAACGGGTCCTCACCGTCCTGCCCCGCGAGGCGTGAGGAGGCGCGCGGCGCCGTTGATCTACGGCGGCCGCTGCCGGGCTGTCTTCGGGACGACGTACCAGACGAGCACGAACCATGCCGTCGTCACGCCGGTCAGCAGGAACGGCACCCAGCCCCCGAGGACGACGTCGAGCACGAGCAGGATGGCGCTGTTGATCGCGATCACCAGCACGAGCAGGCCGGCGCGCACCATCCGGTCGGACGCCGCCACCAGCCGCGGCTTGAGACCGCGCCGGTAGAGGATTCGGTGGGCCGGCACCGGGCCGATGAGCAGGGCAGCCGCGACCGACGCAATGACGAGCGTGCCGACGTAGAGCCACTTCTGGGCGTCGGAGAGCTGTCCGAAACGTTGGGTGAATGCCAGCGACAGCAGGAACGCGAACAGGAACTGCACGCCTGTCTGGGCGACGCGCAACTCCTGCAGGAGTTCGGTGTACCGACGGTCGGCTTCCGCTGGATCGCTCTCGTCGCGCCGGTGATCCCCGCCGTCCGGCAGTGGCATCTGCTCAGGATTCCGCAGGATCAACCCACACCCCCTGCAAGAACCAGCCAACGCTTCCGGCTCGTTCGGGGGACATCGTCGATGCGCCGGGCCGACGCCGGTCAGCCGCGCAGGGTCTCGGCGGGTGTGCGGCGGTAGGTCTCCTGGTACGCGGTGGCGAAGCGGCCGGGATCGGTGAAGCCCCACTGGGCCGCGATGCCGGGCACGGTGTCGCGGCCGGTGGGGTCGGCGGCCTGGAGGTCCTGGTGCGCGCGTTCCATCCGCACCCGCCGTGCGTACTCGGTCGGCGTCGTGTCCTCGTGTCGGAGGAACGCGGCCTGCAGTCCTCGCGCTCCGATCCCCGAGCCGGCAGCGATCTCGGTGAGAGTCATCTCGCGGTCCGCATTGGCCTCGATGAAGCCGATGGCACGACGCACCACGGCCGGCGGCGCGTGATCGGGCGGGATACGGCGGTGCGAGGCGAGCCTGGTACTGGGAAAAGTGTCGAGGGCAGCCGCAGCAAGCAGGTGCGTCAGGTGGCCGGCGATCACGGGGTTGGCCGTTATCTCCGGATGGTCGAGGACCGCGCCGACGACGTACCGGACCGTCTCGTTCCAGCGCCTGCCGAGATTCGGCGACATCGGGCGGAGTCCCGTGAACTGGACCGTCGGGCTCTCGACCCCGGTCGTCTCGGCGGCGATCCTCTCCACGTCGGCGGCCCGCAGGCAGACGCAACCGGCGTCGGTGTCCGACCACAGCGCGCTGACCGTCTCGTGCGCGGGAAACAGGACCGGCGTGCCTGCGGGGACTACTTCCTCGTCGCGCCCCAGGCTCACCTTCATGCCGCCGTCGGAGGGCTGGAAGACGAGCATCACGTCCGAGAGTGCGATGTTGTTGTCCGCGCTCATCGAGTACTGCAGTCGCGAGACGCTGCTGCGCCCGAGTGGCCGGCGGGTGCCCCGGAACGTGAAGTCCCTGCGGCTGTTCGATTCCTCCGGGCGGTAGTCGCTGTACACCGCCTGCAGCCAGCCGTGCGCGGTGTCCGGATCGGTGGTCCGGAAGTCGCTCGGCGGCGGCTCCTCCTGGTCGGTGGCCGTCGTGCTGGGCGCTTCTGCCACCGGCGGCGTGGTCATCGGACCACCGCCGCCACAGCCTCAGCGATCGCGCGCGCGTTGGCGGGCACCGGTACCCCTTCGACGAGGGTCGTCGGGGTACCGCTGACCCCCCGGGCCAGTGCCCGCTGCGTCACCCAGTCGGCCCAAGGGACGTAGGGGTGCCGCGGGACGGACTCGGCGAAAGCCGGATCGGTGATGCCGATCGCGACGCCCAGTTCGACCAGTTGCTCGTCGGTCAGCCCGGGGCCGCCTTCCGGCGGCTGGTTGGCGAACAGCGCCCGGGCGTACTCGCTGAACCGGCCGGCGTCGGAGGCGCACCCCGACGCCGATGCGGCGCGCGACGAGTAGTGGTTGGTGGACGCGTGGTCCAGGAAGTCCATCGGATGGAAGACCAGGGTGATCAGCCCCTCGTCGGCCATCGCGCGCAGCGCGTCTCCAGACGACAGTTCGAAGGCCCGGCAGAACGGGCACTGGAAGTCGATGTAGGCCTCCACCAGCACCGGTCCACTGCCCACTGCGACGCCGTCCCCGTCGGACACGGCGTTGGCCGGCACCCGGGGCGGCGCCGCCGAGGGGCTTCTTCCCGGCGCTATCCGCGCGAGGACCAGCAGGAGCAGTACGGGGATCGGGACAGGCAGTCTCACGGGTGCCTCCTCGGGCTTCGTTGTGGCGATCAGCCGCGGGCGGGCGGGCCCCCACCCACGCGCGGTACGACTGCCCCTGCCTTCCGCGCGTGCCACGCGGCCCAGAGCAGCGCCGCGGCCGTCAGCGGCGCGAAGACCCCCGGGACCGTCGCGAGCGCGATCGCTCCGACGTCCGGACGGGCGAGGATGTTCACGCCGGCGATCTCCAGCACTCCGGTCACCACTGCCCACGCGCCGGCCAGCAGGACCACGACCAGTGCCGTGACTGCCGACAGCCGGCGGATGACAGCCCCCACGCCGCCGTTCCGCTCGTCGACCTGAGCGGTCATGTCGTCGTGCATGCCTGCACCAGCCCAACTGCGGAGACCGGAGGACGTCGAATCTCGCACCCCGATTGCAGTCAGGACGACGTCCGGAGGCCATCGGCAGATGCACCCATTTCGGGTCGCCAGGCGGCAGTTCCGACCAGCTGTGCTCGTCGACGTATGGCCGGCGTCCCGAGCCTTCTGGCCGCGAGTGCCTACTTGAGCATGAAGCCCGCGTCCACCGGAATCGTGGACCCGGTGATCCACTTGGCCTCGTCGGAGCAGAGGAAGGCCACGACGGCGGAGACGTCACCCATCGGCAACGAGTCGACCGGCATCAGGTTGAACCGCATGGCGTTGCCGAGCTCCTCGTGCTCCTCGAGCCACTTCGGGAAGTAGTCGTTGTTCGACATGGGGGAGTCCACGCCGGTCGGGTGCAGCGTGTTGACCCGGATCATCTCCGGCGCCAGCTCGCGGGCCAGCGTGCGCATGAGCCCCACGATGCCGTGCTTGGCGGCCGTGTAGTGCGTGCAGCCGGCGACGGCGCGGAGTCCGGCGATCGACGACGTGATGATGATCGAGCCGCCGTTCCCACCCGCCCGGATGTGCGGCACGACCGCCCGGCAGGCCTTGAACACCCCCGTCAGGTTGATGTCGATCATGTCGTCCCACTGCTGGTCCGTGAGCTCCCAGGTGGTGTCGGACAGGCTCAGGATCCCGGCGTTGGCCAGCAGGAAGTCGATGCGGCCGAACTCGCTCATGGCCGTATCGGCCAGCCGCTGCATGTCCGCGGTGCTGCGCACGTCGGCCTCGATGGCGACGCAGCGCCGGCCCTCCTTCTCGACCTCGGCGACGGTCTGCTCCAGGTCGCCGGGCTGCCCGGTCGGGAACTCCACCGAGGGAACCTGCTCGGTGATGTCACAGATGACGACGTCGGCACCCTCGCTCGCCAGCCGCACCGCGTGCGACCGGCCCTGACCTCGTCCGCCGCCGGTGATGACGGCGACCTTGCCCTCCAGCGTCATGCGGTTTCCTTTCATTGGTGGGCTCTGCGGCTTCCTCGTCGACCGAGTGGTGGGGAGGCCGAACGACTATCGATCACGATCCACGGTTGGCCAGGATCGACGTGAGGTGCGCAAGGCTGATCTCGGCGGCCGCACGTGGATCACCGTCGTAGCTGTCCAGCTCGACGACCAACCAGCTGTCATATCCGGTGGCGCGCACCGCTGCCAGGATGTCGGCGAAGTCGAGGTCACCCTCTCCCAGAGGAAGAAATGTCGTCGTGGACAACGCGACGTCCTTGAGGTGGACGTGACCCAGCCGGTCGGCGTAGCGGCGGATGAGCTCGGCAGGATCCCCGCCACCGGCTGCGAGGTGCGCCGTATCAGGGCAGAACCTGATGCGGGTCCGCTCCATCAGCAGGTCCAACTCCGCAGGACTCTCCACGATCGTGCTCAGGTGCGGGTGATAGCTCGCCTCGAGACCGTGTTCGGCGGCTAGTTCGACCACCGCGTCCAGCGCCGTCCCGAGCCGGTCGTAGTCCTCCCGGCTCGTTCCGGCGGCACGCCGAGCGCCGCCGCCGACGACCAACCGTGTGGCACCGAACGTCGACGCCAGGTGGCAGGCCGACCGGATGCGGTGCATCTCGTCCGGCAGGACGTCGGCGTAGATGAAGTTGGCGCCCGTGTACACGCTGACCAGCTCGACCCCAGTCGCGGCAAGGAGGTCCGTGAGGACTTCTGGCCGGTCGGCGTAGGCGGCCAGATTGCCGTCGAACACCTCGGTGCCCTGGTAGCCGGCTGCCGCGATGTCCTTCACGGCGGTCTCCACAGAGCCGTTCGACAGGTACTGGAGGTCCTTGATGCTGGTCACGCCCTGGGCCGCTCCGATGACGCCACCCCAGGTGATGGAGTGGTACGCGAGCTGCATCGTCGCTCCTTCTCTTGTCGGTGGCGGCACGTTAGTGCATGCGCACGGCCGAGCCCAAGAGGTGATTGCATCAAGCGCACAGGCGATGCATGCTCTGCGCAGTTGGCGCCCGGTGACAGAGGAGATTCGTATGGTGCGGTTCATCGGACTGGACGAGGGCGCTGCACGTCACCGACTTTCGGGAGTCGGCACCGAGATCGTCGAGGTGGGGCCGGAGGGCAGCGATCTCGAGGTCGAGAGCCTTGCGCGAGTACTGCCGGAGGGTGAGCGCCACGTCCGTGGGACGTTCGAAGCCCAGCCTCCGACGCCTGGCGAGGAGCATGAGGCGCACTGTGCGTGGCACACCAATGCGGTCACCGAAGCGCACACCATCAACTCCGGCCTCGGCGTCTTCGAGTTCTGGACCGAGGAGGGCGTGGTCACGGTCGTCACCGAACCAGGCGACCTCGTCGTGAACCGTGGCGCTGAGCATCGGTTCCTGCCGGTGGTCCACCAGCAGCTTCGGCTTCACCATTCCGGGACTGCCGACCAGGACTTCGGCTACGTCGCCACGGGTCGTACGCCCGCACCGTGGCCGACCGTCGACTAGGCCACGGCCTGTTCTTCCCCGGGCACACCTCTGTCGTGCAAGGGGCGGGGAGGAAACCACGTGCCTACGGCCGGCGTGCAGACCTGGCCTTGTCCGGCGGATCGCGCCGGCGCCCCGCCGTGTCGTTCCGAGGAAACGTCCCCCGGCGCCAGGGGCCGAGAGCCCCTGCGGCGCCGACTCCCTAGTGGGCACAGGAGGTCCGCTCGTGCATGTCGTCGATCCGGAAGTGGCCGCCGGCCTGGAAGACATCTTCGGGACGGAGGCAGCACCCCCGCCGCCGATCGGGGACTGGCGCACCCGCAGGGACAACAACCGTGTGCTGTTCGAGGGGCTGTGGCAGAGGCACGAGCCACCGCAGGACGTGGACGTGCGGGACATCAGGATCCCGGCTCAGGACGGAACGCCGCTGAGCGTGCGGCTCTATCGCACCCCGGGCACGGACTCTCGTGGAGTCCTGCTGTACCTGCACGGGGGCGGCATGTTCATGGGAAGCCTCGAGACCCATGACGGGGTCTGCCGCACGTACGCCTCGGTAACAGGACTGCCGGTCATGGCGGTCGACTACCGGCTGGCGCCCGAGTACCCGTTCCCGGCGCCGGTCGACGATTGCTACGCCGCGCTGATCTGGCTCGCCTCCTCGGCAGCCGAGCATGGTCTCGATCCGTCGAACATCGTCGTTGCGGGTGAGAGCGCCGGTGGGGGGCTGGCGGCGGCCGTGGCACTCAAAGCGCGAGATGAGCAAGGGCCGGCAATTGCCGGCCAGATGCTGGTCTGCCCGATGCTCGACGACCGCACCGTGACGGCAGACGCCGACCTCGATGCCGTCGCCGTGTGGTCATACGGCGACCACGTCACGGCCTGGGGTGCCTACCTGGGACCCGACCCGGTCGAGTCGGCATACGCCACCCCGTTGCGAGCCACCGACCTGAGCGGGCTCCCGCCTACGTATCTCGAGGTAGGCGAGCTGGACATCTTCCGGATCGAGGACCTCGCCTACACCCGGAGACTGCTCGACGCCGGGGTGCCTGTGGAGTTCCACCTGCACCCAGGGGTGCCGCACGCCTTCGACTTGTTCGCCCCGCACGCACAGGTGTCGCAGCGTGCCATGGCCGATCGCCGGCGGTTTCTCGCCCGCGTCACGGAGAGCGGACGCGACGGGAAGTAGCCGGCGGGCCCGCGCGAGGGAAGGATGCTCGACGCCGACGGATTGTTATGACATCGTGATGTGACGCTAACCACAAGGCACGCTAGCGTGCTTTGTGCAGTAACCACAGAGGGACTGCAACATGTGCAGTCTGGGTTCGTGTCTGCTGCGCAAGCACCCATAGACCCTTGCCGACCGGCGAGAGTGACCTCGAAGGAGCCCAGTGATTAGAACGCGCACGCGCCCGGGGCGGACGATGATCCTGGTTCCCGCAGCAGCACTGCTGTTGACGGCGTGCAGCAGCGGGGCCGGCGGTACTGGCACCACGGCAGACGCTTCCGCCGCATCCGGCCCGGCTTGTTCGGACACGGCCGCCACGGCCGTCGCCGCCCTTCAGCCGTCGAAGATCGTCGGCCAGGGACCGAACGGCGAAGACTCGGCTTCGCCGGCTGACGTCGCCATCACCCCCGAGGAGGCGGCCCAGCTGAAGGCGGGGAAGAACGGTCAGCCGTACAAGATCGCCATCGTCTTCCAGTTCGCCGGCGACTGGCCGAACGGCCAGACCCGCGGCCTGACCGATGAGTTCACGAAGTACGGGGTCAAGGTCGTCAGCAACACCGAGGCCAACTTCAAGGTCGACAAGCAGATCGCCAACATCCAGAACGCGATCCAGTTGCACCCCGACGGCATCGTCAGCATCCCGGTGGACGATGTCGCCACGGCTCCGGCATACAAGAAGGTCGGCGAGGCCGGCATCAAGCTGGTGTTCATGGACAACGCCGCCAAGGGCCTCAAGGCGCCGACGGACTACCAGTCCGTCATCTCCGCCGACAGCCAGGGCAACGGTCAGATCGCGGCCGCGAAGCTCGCCTGCTACATCCCCAAGGGCGGCACGGTCGGCATCGTCGACTTCGGCATCACGTTCTTCGTGACCAACCAGCGCACCAAGGGTGTCAAGGACTGGCTCGCGGCGAACCGTCCCGACATCAAGATCAAGGAAGCGGCGTTCACCGATCCCAACCAGGCCGGCAGCGTCGCGGCCAACTTCCTCACGGCGAACCCGGACGTCAAGGGCGTCTTCGCGGTGTGGGACGGTCCGGCGGAGGGCGTCATCTCGGCGCTGCGCGCCCAGGGCAAGACCATCCCCGTCACCACGATCGACCTGGGTGACCAGGCGGCGACCGACATCGCGACCGGCGAGTACCTCAAGGGTCTGGGCGCCCAGCGTCCCTACGACCAGGGAGTCACCGAGGCGGACGCGATGATGAAGTCCTTGCTCGGGAAGAAGGTGCCCGCGTGGATCGGTGTGCCGTCGCTCGCCGTCATCCAGGGCAACCTGAAGCAGGGCTACCAGGACGCTTGGAAGAAGCCGCTTCCGGAAAAGGTCGCGGCGGCGTGCAAGGCCCCCAAGTGCAACTGAGCGCTTCCTGAGGCGGCGTGGGTCGGAGTCCTGCGGGACTCCGGCCCACGCCGCGTCGGCGGTTGGAGTGCAGCGGTGGCCGGCGCGCGACGTGCGGCGTCAGTTCCGGGCGACTGCGGCGGTGAAGGCCTTCGCGTTGCGCGCGATGAGGTCGTACTGCTCGCCCTCGACCATCGCGGGGGAGATCAGGTCGGAGCCCGCGAAGACCGCGATCGCGCCGGCCTCGAGGAACGCGGCCGCGTTGGCCACTGAGATTCCACCCGACGGCACGAACTCGATCTGCGGAAAGGGACCCCGCATGTTCTTGAGGTGCCCTGGACCGCCGGTCGACGCGGGGAAGAGCTTCACGGCGGCCGACCCGAGCCGGTGGGCCTCGAGCACTTCGCCCGGCGTGTACGCACCCAGCAGCACCGGGACGCCGCGTTCGTGGCAGGCGGCCGCTACCGCCGGAATGACCGCAGGCGTCACGACGAACTGCGCGCCGGCGTCGATCGCTGCGTGGGCATCGACAGCGGTCAGGACAGTGCCCGCGCCGATCACGGCGGCCCCGCCGCCGGCAGCGGTCAGGACCTCGCAGACCCCGGGGATGGTGAACGTGAACTCCACGAGGCGCACCCCACCCGCCGCGAGTGTGTCGGCGACCCGCCGCGGGTCGGGCACCGTTGCGGCCCGCACCACGGCGGCGACTCGGTCGGTCCTCAGGATGTCCGGTACGTCCACGACGCCTCCAGGTGGTAGTCCGGGGGAGCCCCCGCGACTATGGACAGGCACTTATAACGACGTCATCATGTCATGATCTAAATCCCCACTGTGGGTGCGCTGAGCCCGTACTGATGAAGGAGAGTCGACCAGTGGAGCGCTTGTCCAACCGTTCTGTGTTAGTGACCGGAGCAACCGGCGGCATGGGGATCGCGAGCGTGCGTGCGCTCGCTGCCGAAGGCGCACACGTCGGTGTGGCGGACATCAACGAGCCTGCGGTTCGGGCCCTCGCCGACGAGATCGGGGGCACGGCGCTCGTCCTCGACGTCACGTCGCCCGAGGCCGTGGAGCGCGTGGTGGCGGATTTCGCGGCGGCGCGCGGGTCGGTCGACGTCCTCGTCAATTTCGCCGGAATCGTCGATCCGCGACGGCTCGATGAGATCGATCCGGAGTCGTGGAGCCGCGTGTTCGACGTCAACGTCCGCGGCACCTGGCTCACGTGCAAGGCGGTGCTGCCGTTCATGCCGGCGGGCGGCTCGATCGTCAATATCGGTTCGCGAGCCGGCTTGGTCGGCGGCACAACCAGCGGCGCGAGCTACGCCGCCTCCAAGGCCGCGGTCATCTGCTTCACGAAGTCGATCGCGAAATTCGCCGCACCGAAGGGCATTCGCGCCAACGTCATCAATCCCGGATGCATCGACACGCCCATGCTCGAGCACTTCCCGGCGGAGGTCGTCGCGGCGATGCCGGGGCAGGCGGCGCTGGGGCGCCTCGGATCGGCTGACGAGATCGCGGATTCGGTCATCTTCCTCGCGACCGACGCCTCCTCCTTCATGACCGGTGCCGCGCTCAACGTCAACGGCGGCAGTCACATGTGAGGTCGGAACCTTCCACGCCAGGGCCGGTCCGCCCAGCAGATGGCAACCGGCCGCATTCGATCTCAGGATGAGGTAACCGCCCGATGTCGGGTTCCGTCGCAACGTTTCCCCTGCCGCTGATCCCGGCGGTGCCGCTCTTCGTCGCGTTGGGGGCGCTCTCCACCGTGCTGGTCAACCGCGGTGTCAGCGTGTTCCACGACGGGCTTCGTCCGATCATCCCGTCGCTGCGCAGCGGCGCGATGAGCCGTGCCAAGGTCGCCAAGCTGTCATTCAGTCTGGCGTTGGCCTTCATCTGGGCGTTCGGGCTTCCGTACTCGCTGGGCTACGTCATTCCGCTGGTCTACCTCGTCTTCATCGCCACCGACTGGATCGGCGTCTCACTCCCCGCCTCGTTCGACAAGAAGTGGTTCCAGACGGGCGAGAACCTGCGCGGCGTCGTCGGTTCGCTGCTTCTCGGTGGGTTGTGGGGCGCCGGTGTCGCGCTCCTCCTGCACTACGTGGCCGTCGGGATGAACAACCTTCCGGTGCCGCTGGCCCATGGCGCTGCGCTGTTGACCCAGCCGGTGGTCCAGGCGTTCTTCCTCTTCCCCGTCCTGACGATCGCCTACCACTACGGCCTGCGCCCTGCGTTCGCCGCGTTCGCTGCCTCGACGCTCGCCTGGGCCGCGGCGAGCCAGTTCGCGCTGACCTACCCCTCGATGTGGGCGTTCGGGGTCGCCCTGCTCGTGATGCTCGTCCTGCTCGTGCGCGAGTCGCGCACGAAGGGCGGGTCCGCCAGCCAGGTGCCCGCGTCATGGCTGGTCGTGGACGACGCCCCCGGTTGGGCGACGGAGGCCGACGACGAACCGGACGAGGACGCCGCATTCCGCGACAACGTCGCGCGGATCAAGCGCAACCTCCCCCTGATCGTGGTGCTCGCCGGCCTGGGAGGTGCGGCCTACAACTGGGGGATCCTTGCCATGGATCCCTTCTCGGCCCACCTCTATGCGCTGGGCCTGGCCGTGCCGGCCGCCGCGGTGATGCTCATGTGGGCCTTTGCCTTCATCCCGATGAAGTTCACGACTGCGGTCGTCACCGGGACGATGGCGACCGGGACGTTCCTCGAGCCGGTCGTCGCGATGCTGATGCCGAATCCGTGGGTGGCCGCCATCGGCGTCGCGATCCTCCGCGTCGTCGAGGTGTTCTCACTGCTGCTCGTGCTCGGGTGGATCGAACGGTGGCCGAGCATCCGCGAGGTCGCCGACGTCATGCGCACCGCCATCTTCCAGGTGATGGAGATCGGGTTCCTGGTGGGCGGTGCGCTCGCGGCCGCCTCCTGGGCGGGGGAGTGGGGGGTGGCCACCGTGGTGGCTGCCTG
This sequence comes from Blastococcus sp., assembly GCA_025465355.1. Taxonomy (GTDB): domain Bacteria; phylum Actinomycetota; class Actinomycetes; order Mycobacteriales; family Geodermatophilaceae; genus Blastococcus_B. Next base: position 17,803 of record JAODNN010000119.1, read on the forward strand.
GTTCGTGAACATCAAGGCCAAGTCCCCGGTCATGCCGATGTCCCTGGGCGCCATCTCCGCGCTCGGAGTCGGCGTCATCGTCAACGTGCTCGCGCTCGTCGGCCTGCACCTGCATCCCTAGCCGGGGGAGAGGGCGGCCGGAGAACTCTGTGCCGTTGACGGTGTGCACCGCTATCTATTAGCGTATGCATCATACGCGTAGAGACTGCATATATTGCAGAGTACGCCCAGTGAGCTTCGGAGTCAGCCCACCAGGGGAGACGAGGACGATATGAGCCAGGAGCCGGTCGACGTACTCATCATCGGAGCGGGCGCATCCGGGTCGACGGCGGCCAAGCACCTTGCGGAGTCGGGCTTCAGTGTGGTCGTCCTCGAGCAGGGTCACTGGACCAACGCGAGCGATCTGCCCGGCGACAAGGCCGAGTACGAGCTGCTCTGGACGAACCACCAGTGGAACCCCGACCCCAACGTCCGGCGCCGCCCGGAGGACTACCCGGTGAACGTCGCCGATTCCGAGCAGCCCGTCTACATGTACAACGGAGCCGGTGGCAGCACGGTGTTCTTCGCCGGCGTCTGGAGCCGGCCGCTGCCCTCGGACTTCCGTGTCCGCACCATGGATGGCGTGGCCGACGACTGGCCGATGAGCTACGAGGACCTGCTCCCGTACTACGCGGCCACCGACTACGACATGGGCGTCTCGGGACTCGCGGGCAACCCGGCTTATCCACCGGGGGCCGAACCGCCGCTGCCCGCCCACCCCATCCACCTGACCGGGCGCCGGATGGCTGAGGGCCTGAACAAGCTCGGCTGGCACTGGTGGCCCGGTTACTCGGCGATCCCGTCGCGCGCTCACCGCAATCAGCCGCAGTGCGTGCGCCTCGGCGTCTGCCGCACCGGCTGCGTGGTCGGGGCCAAGGGCTCGGCTGACGTCACGTTGCTGCCCGACGCCCTGCGGCACGGCGCTCGGCTCGAGACCGGAGCCCGAGTCGCACGCGTCACGCTCGACGAGAACGGTCTCGCCAACGGGGCGATCTACCTGCAGCAGGGGGTGGAGAAGTTTCAGCCGGCGAAGCTGGTCATCATCGGCGCCAACGGCATCGGCACCCCCCGGCTCCTGCTGATGTCGGACTCCAGCCGGTTCCCGAACGGCCTCGCGAACAGCTCTGACCTGGTGGGCCGCCGGCTGATGCTCCACCCGTTCGGCTCAGCGATCGGGCTCTACGACGACGACCTCGAGGATTGGGTCGGTCCTGCCGGGACGCAGATCGAGTGCCTCGAGTTCTATGAGAGCGACCCCTCGCGCGGCTTTCTGCGTGGCAGCAAGTGGCACGTGATGGGGACCGGCGGCCCGATGGAGATGGCCACGCGCTGGCACATCGGCGAGGGCGTCAGCGAGGAGCCGTTCTGGGGTGATCAGTTCACGGCGAAGATGAAGCAGGCCGTCGGCCACTCGGTCGACTGGATCGTGCACGCCGAGGATCTCCCGGAAGAGCACAACCGCGTCACCCTCGATCAGACGCTCACCGACTCCGACGGTCTCCCCGCGCCAAAGGTCACCTACGTGACCTCGGAGAACACGCACAAGATCCTCGACTTCGGGCTCAACCGGGCGATCGAGGCCCATAGGGCGGCGGGTGCCACGAAGGCCTGGATCACGTTCCGCAACTTCTCCTCGGGCCACAACCTCGGGACCGCGAAGATGGGCCACGACCGGGAGACCTCGGTGGTCAACAGCTACGGCCAGGCGCACGACGTGCCCAACCTCTACATCGTCGACGGGAGCGTGTTCCCGACCTCCACCGCGACGAACCCGACGTCCACGATCTGTGCGCTGGCGAAGCGGACGGCGACCTTCATCGCCTCGAACCGGGATCAGAAGGTGGCCTCGTGGGTGTGACCGGTGTGGAGCTGACGGTGCCGTTGGACGAGGCGTCCCGGGCCCGG
>JAODNN010000122.1 GCA_025465355.1 Blastococcus sp.
ATCCCCCTCGTCGCCGAGATGCCCCACGGCGGCTTCAAACACTCCGGCTACGGCAAGGACCTCTCCCTCTACGGCCTCGAGGACTACACCCGCATCAAGCACGTCATGGCCAACATCGAGTCGTGACGAGGCCGGCGGTCACGAGCTGAGGGCTCTACTCGCGGAAGCCGCCGGCGTCGAGGTACATGTCCAGCACCGCGTCGATCCGGGCGTGGGCCTCGGCGACGGCGGCGCGGTTGTCCGGCGTGTCCTTGCGGCTGTGCCGGAGCCGGGCGGCGGCGAGATCGCCGCAGGCCATGGAGAAGTCCAGGCTCAGGGCGCTGGTCAGGCTGTCGACGGTGGAGATCATGATCGCTCCCTGGTGTGGGCGTCTGCCCCGCGGGACGGACGGGCGGAAGTACGGTCGGCGGAACGGGTCCGGTCAGGCCACCAGGCGCAGCGGGAACTGCACGCACGTCCGCTCCGGCCGTGACTGGCGACGGGAATCCGTGCGCGCGGTGACAGCCACGACCTTGTCGCGGCGGGCGACCTCCTCCGCCAGGTGCCAGGAGGTGCAGTCGGCGCATGCGGCCATCCAGAGCCCGCGACGGGAGTGCCGGTAACACGGCGTCATGGAAGTCATGACCTTCCCTTTCGTCTGCTTGATGAGGTGGACGACACAACCTTCGCCGAGGCACCGCGATCCGGGCATCGCTGCCAGCCGCAGTCCGTGGCCGGGGCTGACGGCCCCCACCTGATTCCTGCCTGCTGGCTCCTGCTGGCCGGTAGCCGACGGTTCGCGCTCGCCGGTATCCCGAGTTCCCGTCTGCCTGGGCGATTCAGGGAGCCGTCCCGGGAAGGCTGTGAATGCCCCGGCCGGGGGCCGCCTGGACGGCGCCCCCGACCGGTGAGGTCTCGTCACCCTCGCCCGTCAGGAGAGGTCCCATGCCCGTCACCGAGGTGCACGCGGACCCGGCGGCCGACCCGGTGATGGCGGACCTCCTCCCCCGGGTCCTGGCCGAGCTGCCCGCCCTGCTCGACGCAGCCGTCGGCCCCGTGTCCCGGCTGGACACCAGGATCGGAACTGCCCTGTGGGAGGCACGCGCCGAGGCACTGTCGGTCGCCGAGACGGCGGTCGGACACGTGCTCGCCGAGGCTGCTGCGCGACTGCACGACCCCATGAGCCATCCCGACAGTGCGCTCGCCGATCGAATGCGCCCGCTCGCCCGACACCTGGGGCGTGACCGGCGTCTCCGCGGCGAGCCCCTGTCTCCACTGCTCCCCGCCTATCGCCGGGGTGCGCTCCTCGGCTGGCGCAGGATCGCCGCATTCGCGCGTCAGCAGCAGCTGTCCCCCGCCGTTCTGGTGAAGGTTCGTGAGGCGGTGTTCAGGCTCGCCGAGGACCTCAGCACCGCAACCGTGGACGGATACGTCCACCAGCGCGCGGCCGCCGCCCAGTCGTGGCAGCGATGAGCTCCCACGACTTTCCCTCGGTGACGCCCGTCATGCCGCGGCGCCGGGCCGCACCCAGGCGGGTGGCGTTCTGGCTGGTGGCCGCGGCGTTCTCGCTGACGATGCTCGGGACCACGCTGCCCACCCCGCTGTACGTCCTCTACCAGCAGGACATGGGTCTCACGGCGCTGACGGTCACGGTGATCTTCGCGGTGTACGCCGCGGGAGTGCTGGCGGCGTTGCTCGTGTTCGGCCCCCTCTCGGACCAGGTCGGACGACGGCGTGCACTGCTCCTCGGATTGGGGTTCGCGGCGCTGTCGCCGGTGGCGTTCCTGCTCGCGCACGGGCTGCCCCTGCTGGTCGTCGGCCGGCTGCTGTCCGGGCTGTCGGCGGGGATATTCACCGGCACGGCGACGGCCGCCCTGGTGGACCTCGCCGGCGAGGGGCGACGTCAGCGCGCAACCCTGGTGGCCACCGCGGTCAACATGGGCGGGCTCGGGCTGGGGCCGCTCACCGCCGGGCTGCTGGCCCAGCTCGCGCCCCAGCCACTGCGCGTGCCCTACGGGGTGGATCTGGGGCTGGTACTGCTGGCGATCCTCGCTGTGTGGGCGATGCCGGAGACATCGGCGGTTTCCGGGCATCCGCGTCTGCGCATCAGCCGGCCCGACCTTCCACCCCAGGTCCGGCCGGTGTTCGTCCGTGCGGCCATCGCCGGATTCGCCGGGTTCGCCGTGCTGAGCCTGTTCACGGCCGTGGCACCCTCCTTCCTGCTCAGGCTCCTGCACCAGGACAACCACATCGCCTCGGGCGCGGTGGTGTTCACGGTGTTCGCCGCCTCGACCGTCGGACAGATCGCCCTGGCCCGGCGGTTCCGGCGCTGGGCGCCGGCGGCGGGATGCGCGGTGTTGATCGTCGGGATGGGGTTGCTTGCCGCAGGCCTGGCCGTCGAGTCGCTGACCCTCGTGCTGGCCTCGGCCGTCGTCGCCGGACTCGGCCAGGGTCTGTGCCTGGGTTCCGGACTCGAGGCGATCAACGCCCAGGCGCCTCCCGAGCGCCGCGGCGCCGTCGATTCGAGCTTCTTCATGGTGATGTATCTCGGCATCTCGCTGCCCGTCATAGGCGAAGGCATCGCCGAGACCCGACTCGGCCTGCACACCGCCGGCATCGTGTTCAGCCTCGCCGTTGCCGTGATGGCCGCCATCGCGTTCGCCACGCTGATCCCCGCGCGGACCGGGGCTACGCGGCCGGACGGCGTTCGCCGGCTACGTGGACGGGGCACGCAGCACCTGCGGACGCCGTGGGGGCCGGCGGCCCGGCCTCGCCGAGCCGCGGCATCGGAGGCGGGCGGCAGAAACTGACACCCGGCCGGAACCAAGGGAGGACACCATGAACCACCAGGACGACCTCGGGGACAGCGGACAGGACGTGAACGCTCAGCAGGCTCCCGGAGGGTTGACCGCGGCTGGGAGCACCGCCACCACGCAGCTGCCACCGACGGTCTTCGTGCTGTTCGGCGCTACCGGTGACCTCGCCCGTCGCATGGTGCTGCCGGCCTTCTTCGAGCTGGCTCAGCGCGGCATGCTGCCGGAGGAGTGGCGGCTGGTGGGCGCCGGCCGCCGCGACGTCCCGGACGACGACTTCCGCGCCCACGTGCACGATGCGCTCACCGAGTTCGGGCCCTTGGGCGAGGCGGGGAACGACACGGAGGGCCAGTGGCAGGAGTTCTCGAAGCGGCTGCGCTTTGCCGGCGGCGGCTTCGACAGGACCAACCCGGGCAGGCTGCTCGACGTCCTCGGCGCGATCCGGGACGAGCTCGACGCAGACCCGCAGTACGTGCACTACCTCGCCGTCCCGCCCTCGACGTACGTCCCTCTCACGGAGGGCCTGCAGGCGCACGGGCTGACCGCGGGGGCGCGGGTGGTCTACGAGAAGCCCTACGGCACCTCGCCGGAGTCCTTCCGGGAGCTCGACGAGCTGGTGCTCTCGGTGCTCGACGAGGACCAGGTCTTCCGGATCGACCACTTCCTCGGCAAGGAGGGCACCCAGGATCTGCACGTCCTGCGCTTCGCCAACGAGCTGTTCCACCGGATCTGGAGCCGCGAGCACGTCAAGCGGGTGGAGATCGACGTGCCGGAGGACCTCGACGTCGCCGACCGCGCGGAGTTCTACGACGCCACCGGAGCGGCGCTGGACATGGTCGTCACCCACCTGTTCCAGGTCGCCGCCGAGGTCGCCATGGAACCGCCGGCCACCTTGACGCCCACGGACCTCCAAGCCGCCCGTGAGTCGGTGCTCGCCTGCTTCCGGCCGCTGGACCCGGTGCGGGACGTCGTCCTCGGGCAGTTCGAGGGCTATCGCGACCTGGACGGTGTCGCCGACGACTCCGTCACGGACACGTTCGTCGCCGCTCGCCTGTGGGTGGACACCGATCGCTGGCGGGGTGTGCCCTTCCTGCTGCGCACCGGCAAGCGGATGGCGCGCAGCGCCCAGCGGGTGAGCCTGTGGCTGCGCACACCCGAGGGGCCGGTCGACGCCGTGCCCGAGCACGGCAACGTGGTCTCGTTGTCCCTGTCGGGGAGCGGCGCGCTCGAGATGGATCTGATCACCAAGGAGCCGGGGCCAGGCCTCTCACTCGCCCCCGCGCGGACGACACTGGACCTCAAGCAGGTACCCGGTGGGACGCCGCTGCCGCCCTACGTCTCGCTCATCCATGACGTCCTGACCGGCGACCGGTCGCTGTTCACCACGAGCGACGGCCTTGCCAAGGCGTGGGCCGCGTTCGCCCCGCTGCAGGAGCGCCCGCCGCGGGTCTTCCCGTACAAGCCGGGTTCGTGGGGCCCGGCCGAGGCCAACGCGCTGGCCGAGCCCGATGGCTGGCTCCTGGGACAGACCGCCGCGGACGGCGCCTGATCGACCGCGGAGCGCCGGTCAGCGGGTGGTTCTCGCGGCGCGGCGGAGCCCGACGGCCGTGACGCCGACGACCGTGGCCGGAAGCAGCCACCAGGCCGGGACCCCGGCCCGGTCCAGTCCCCACGTGGCCAGAAGCGCCACGAGGACGGTGACGGGGACGGTCCAGTCGTCTCCGACGATGAAGTCGATCCAGAAGTCGACGAAGGCCCGGATCCAGCGGACGACGATCATCCTGCTCCCCCCGGGGACGTGGCCCTGTCGGGCGTTCCGGTCACCGCGGCCGAGGACTGCCAGCCGCGGACGAAATGCAGGAGGACCAGGCCGGTACAGGCGTAGAGGGGTGCGAGCCAGAGCAGCGACAGGTCACTCCCGGGCCAGCTGACCCCGAGGCCCTCGGCGGCCCAGAACGTGCCAAAGGCGGACAGCAGGGCGCCGACGAACAGTTGCAGTGCCCGCCGTGGGATCCGGGCGATGTACCGGTAGGTGCCCGCGGCGATGACGGCCAGGACGATCACTGCCGCGGTGGCTCCGATGACCGCGGAGCCGGGCGCACCGGCTGCGCCACCGACGGCGACCACGATGACGGCGATCTCGAGCCCTTCGAGGGAGACGCCCTTGAACGACAACACGAAGCCGGTCCAGTCGAACCGGCCCTGCGGCACGTCGCTGTCGTCGACGTCCTCGTCGCCCTGACCGATTCCCCATCCCTGGGCGGCGACGCGGAGCACCCCCTTGCGCAACCACTGCAGACCGAAGACCAGCAGCAGCGCGCCGACGACCAGGCGGATCGGCTGGATCGGGACGCCGCGCAGCGCTGTGCCGAACGCAGCCACCAGCGCCGCGAGCACGACCAGGCCGCCACCGGCGCCGGCCAGCGCGGCCCGCCAGGAGCGGGTGGCGCCGACCGCGACGACGATCGCGACCATCTCGATCACCTCGATGGCGGCCGCCAGAAAAACGGTCACGGTGACGGTGACGTTCACTGGTCTCCCCTCGACTGATCACGCCCCGGCGGGTGGATCGCGGCTCAGGCCGCGTCTGTACCCGTGGTCCGGTCGTATTGCACGAAGGCGGCCGGGTCGCTGTCCGCGGTGGACCCAGCCGCCAGCCAGCGCGCGAAGCCTGCCGGGTCACGACATTCCAGTTCGTCGAGGATCTCCTGACGGCGCCGGGTGATCGCCTGGCGCGTCGCCGGCTCCAGCCGGCAGGCGAGCGTTGCCGTCGTCCGCCGCCACTCGCTGCCGAGGACGGACGTCGGCAGGAGCGGGACGGGCGCCGGCGAGAGGTCCACCACAGGGTGGAGCCTCGAGGCGGCACGGCCGTGCCGGGCCCGCGTGGCCCGCACCGCCCACACGGCTCCCCCGGCGACGACGACGCCGCTGACCAGCATCGCTCCTGTCCCACCGACGAGGACCACGAGACCGGTGATCAGGACGATGACCGCGACCGTCCACGCGGCCGCCTTCCAGGCCGCCTCGATGGACGTGGCGCGGGTGCCGTCCCGGACCACGTAGGCGACGCACCCCGCGAACCCCGCCGCCATCCCGAGGACCACGAGAGGAGATCCGTGCAGGACGATGCCGCCGGCGAGGGCGACGACGAGGCCGCACAGCAGACCGACCCCGGTCAGCGCGCGTGCAACGGGACCGCGGATGGGCACGAGAAGCCTCCAGAACGAGCAGAAGGGGTGGGGCCGACCGGCGCAGAACTGGCGTGCTGCGCCGGCGGCCGTGCGGTTGGGGCGCTACTCCGGCCAGGCGTTGCCGAGGATGACGTCGACGAAGTCGGTGCGCTCGAATCCCGGCACGTAACGGGCGAGGACATCGGCATTCACGGTGCCGAACGTGGTGTCCGGGCGGTCCTTGAATCCATCGGTGAAGGCCGCCAGGATCTGCCGCTTGAAATCCGGGCGCGGATGCACCGCCGTGACAGCCCGTATCTCGGCCGGGTCGAGGTCCTGGTAGCCGATGCCGAGAACGTCGGTCTCGACCCCGGCGGTGACCAGTGCGATCTCCGGAGCCATGAACTCCGGAATGCCGGGGGTGGTGTGCAGCGCGATCGCCGTCCACACCCGGGTGGCGGCATCCCCGTTGATGCCGTGCGAGATCAGGAAACGGCGGGCCTCGTCGGCGCTGTCGACCTCGAAGCGCTGGTTCTCGGTGCGGTACTTCTCCGTGAGACCGAGGTCGTGGAACATCGCACCGACGTACAGCAGCTCGGGGTCCGGCTTGAGGCCGCGCCGCTCGCCCTGCAGCATCCCGAACAGGAAGACCCGTCGCGAGTGGTGGAACAGCAACGGTGGCGCCGCGTCCCGGACCAGCGCGGTCGCCTCGCTGACCAGCCGGGTGTCCGGGATGTCAACTCCGGCGATGGATTCGGTCATGGTGTTTCCCCTTCCGATGGCTGCGCGCGGTCGCTCCCGTTCCCCGCCGACCGCTACCGACAGCTCAAGCGTTCGTTCTCCGGCGGGTCCGGTCGTCACGGTCACCGCCACTCCGGGGCTGCGGTCAGCCGGAACACCCCCTACCTGCTGGCCGGAAGAAGACCGGCCTCAGACGTGCGCGGCCGAGACGACCGAGACGCTGGCGGCCTCCACCTTTCCGTCGCGCGTCGCACCGAGCGCCACGTCCACACTCAGGGCCATGGCCGCGGCGAGGCCGACCGCGACCAGCGACGCCCGCCGGGGCAGCCGGCGGCGAGGGCGTGGCGGCGGTGACACGTCCCGGCTCGGGTCGCGGTCACGCCGTCTCCGCCCCGCCAGGGTGCACAGGGCCCCGAGGAAGACCGCCGTCGACACCACGATGACGACGTCGGCGACGTTGTAGTAGTACGGCCCCATGTGAATGAAATCGACCGCGCCGCGAATACTCCCCGGGGCGGTGAGGACGTGCATTCCGAGGCGGTCGAGCAGATTGCTGCTCCACCCGCCGATCATCGCGGCTCCAGAAGCGACAACCACCACGGGCCGTCGGCGGCGCAGCAATCCGAGAACGGCCAGGCACAACAGCCCGAAATCCAGGAAGTCGAGCAGCGCACCGGTCACTGGCCCCGAGTACCAGTCGCCCGGAGTCGGCCCCGGAGACCAGGTACGGCCGGCATTGATGACGGCCCAGGGAACGTTCCGCCAGCCCCACCACTTGGTGGCCTGGTCCAGGACGACGACCGCAACGAGCAGGCCGATCGCCATTTTGTGCTGCCCGAACGGCGTACGGACAGCCGCGTCGCCATCGACCGCGTCGAGGTGTGCGACGGGCGCGTACGTCGGGAAGGCCATGAGTTCTCCTTGACCTGGACCTGCCCCGCCGTCGAATTCGAGCCACAGGGGCGAACGCTGACGGGTGCAACTTCCGGCGATCCTGAACAAGTTCAAGCCTGCCGATGAAATGGCCGCAGATCATTGCGGTGAGCTGCCGTCACGCCTTCCGGGTGCCTGGAAAGTCGGCGCGCCGGAGCCCTTCCATGGACCTTCAGCCAGGCTGCCCAGGGTCGCCGTTCACCGCGCGGAGCAGTCCCTCGATGGCGGCGGCGGACAGCACCGGTTTCCCGACGAACCCGATAGCCGGACTCGCCTCGATGAGATCGGCAAAGTCATCCTCGGCGTGGGCGGAGATGAGAATCAGCCGGCCCGGGTCGAGGCTGGGCTCGTCGGCGAGCCGCCGCGCCAGGTCGAAGCCACTTTCGCCACCGAGATCGATGTCCAGCAGCGTGACGTCGGGATGCAGTTCGGCTGCGCGCCGGACCGCCTCGTCACTCGTCGAGGCGACCCCGACGACGAGGAGACCCTCCTGCTCGAGCAGCACGCGGGCAGCGTGGAGAAAGCCGGAGTTGTCGTCGACGAGCAAGCAGCGGAGAGCCACGAGCCCAGGCTAGAAGCGCCCCGACGGCCCGGCATGGCGGCTAGCCGCCACCGCCGGCACCGTGCTCCGGTGCGGCGGCGTCCCCCTCGAGCGGCAGGCAGACGAGCACCTCCGTGCCGGCGCCGACCGGACTCTCGACGGCGATCGTTCCTCCGAGCGCCTCGCACCGGTCGCGCAGGCCGACGAGACCCGAGCCTCGGGCTGGGTCCGCGCCGCCGATGCCGTCGTCGCGGATCGACAGGTGCAGCGTCCCGGTCACTTCCTCGACCGCCACGTGCAGGACCGAGGCGCGCGCGTGCTTGACCGCATTGGTCAGCAACTCGGAGACGACGTAGTAGGCGGCCACCTCGATGCGCTCCGGGTGCCGGCCGGAGATCGAGACCTCGAGCTCCACCGGAGTCACCGAACGGCGGGAGAGCGCGCGCAGGGCCGGCCCGAGTCCGCCTCGGGACAGGATCGCCGGGTGGATACCGCGCGAGATCTCGCGCAATTCGTCGAGCGCGACGGTCACCGCCTTCTCGGCACGCACCAGCTCATCGCGCAGGTCATCCCGTCCCGCCGTGACCCTGCCGGCCGCAGCGCGGAGCTGAAGAGCCAGGGAGGCGAGGCGTTGCTGGGCGCCGTCGTGCAGGTCGCGCTCGATGCGGCGCCGGGTCTGGTCTGCGGCCGCGACGATTCGCGCGCGCGACGCGTGGAGCTCAGCACGGGCGACAGCATTCGAGATGGCTGTCGCGACGAGCTCAGCAAAACCCATGAGCCGAGACTCCGTTTCCTCGGCGAGCGGGGCAGGCCCCAGCAGACTCGCGAGGATCGCCCCCCAGACGCGCCCCTCCACGAGAATCGGTGCACCGACCGTGGAGCGGCGCCCGGCCCCAAGAGTCCGCGCCAGCTCGATGACCGTGCCGGACAGGCGCCCGTAATCGTCGATCCGGCTCGGCCGCCCCGACTCCTGGACCAGCGCGGCGACGCTGGGGCCGTCGAGCTCGATGCGTGTGCCGACCGGAAGAGTGCGGTCTCCACTCGCCCAGAAGGCGGTGACGGTCATCGTCCCGTCGGGTTCGTACCGGCCGACCGTTCCTTGATCCGCGCGAAGAAGCCGAGCCACTTCCTCGGCGACCGTCGCGAAGATCTCTTCCGCGGTCGACCGGCCGGCGACCATTGTCGCGACGTGCCGCAGCGCGGCCTGCTCCTCGGCCAGGCGGCTGAACTCCAGCTGCGCGCGACGCCACCCGGTCACATCGCCGGAATCGGCCACCGGTTCCTCCTCGAGGACTGACGTCAGGTTCCGCCTGAACCGGGCCCGCGCATTCCGGTGAGGGCGCAGCGCACGGACGACGTATGCCTCCCCTCCGTCGAGCGGCTCTGCGAATCCGGGTTCTCCGCCCGGAAGCATGACCTCGCCCCCACCCGTAGGCACGTCGACCCGTCCGGCAGGAAGAACTCCGTCCGGATGATCGGCGATGACCCGTCCGCTGCGACTGACCAGGGCGAGTCTGTCGCCGGCAGATGTCATGCGGTCCAGATAGCGGATCCGAAGGCGGGCGTCACGCTGCTGCACCCGGCCGCGCAGGTCCGCCTCCACGGCGCGCGCCGTGGCGACCACGGCGGCGAGGCTGCGCGGATCCACCATGGCCATCGGCCCGGTGAGATCGATGACCCCGAGCAGCCGACCGTCTTCGGGATTGTGGACGGGCGCGGCGGCGCAGGTCCAGCCGTGGACCATCTCGCTGAAGTGCTCAGCCGCGTGGACCTGCACCGGATGGTCGATCGCGAGCGCCATGCCGATCGCGTTGGTGCCCGCGCCGGCTTCGCTCCACAGTGCCCCCTCGACGAAGTTCATCGAGTCGGAAGCCGCGGAGCGAACCCTTCCGTCGCCGTCCAACCACAGCAACAGACCTTGTGCACTACTGACGACGATCAGGTGTTCGCTGTCGCCCGCGACGGGCCCGAGCCAGCGACGAATCACCGGCGCGGCCACCTCGAGTGGATGGTCCTCCCAACGCTCCCGCACGGCACGGCGATCCTCGAACGTCGTCGGCGCGCGGGCGCGAGTGGGATCGATGCCGGCGAGCTGGGACCGACGCCAGGATTCGGCGATCGGCAGGCGCGCCTGAGAGAGGAGCCCGGAGCTGAGGTAGTCGTCCCAGATCCGCAGGAGCTCGGGGGCGCGGAACGACGCCGGCCTCGTCGCGTCGATCGCGCGCCAGGGGCTGGTGGGCATCGTGCCGACCTTCCGTCCTTGGCCGACCCGATGCTAACGCCCATGATGTGCGGATCCGAGCGTCGCGGCACGCCGGCTGCGTCAACGCCCCACCGTAGGCGCCGGCGCTGCCTCCGCGCTCAGCTCTGCGCCCAGGTCCCGCTCGATCTGCTGCAGGCTCCGCTGTTTCGTCGGGTACGACCACTGGACGCCGCTGGTGATCGCCAACTGGTTGAAGCTGACCAGGCCCGCCACGAATGCGCGGCGGCGCCACCTCACTGATGCAGAGCGACACGGTCATCGATGCCGCGCCGACGGCCAGGCCGATGAGGATGCGGGCCACGATCAGGGTCCAGAAGGCAGGCGAGAAGGCGGCCAGCAGCACGCCGACGACGAGCAGCACCGCTGATCGGGATGGTCGGGCGGCGCCCGATCCGGTCGCTCACCCTCCCTGCGCCGAACACGCCGGTCATGGCGCCGTTCAGCAGCGTGCTTGTGACCAGTTCCTTCTGGAAGGCCGCCAGAGCGTCGAACTGGATCTTGAGGAACAGCAGGGCACCGGAGACGAGGCCCGTGTCGTAACCGAAGAGCGGGCCGCCGAGCGCGATCACCCTGGTCCGAGCCGACGACGTGCGGCCGGATGCTGCGGCAATCTGTCGACGGCGGACCCCCGGAACTGTCCTGGAAGTTCGAGGGTTGGAGTTCGGGGAGGCGTCGCCACAGCGGACGGCACTCCACGGCTGCGGCCGGCCGGACCCTGTCCTGACCGGCTGACCGGAAGAGGCGCCCTCTCAGCCAGGTCTCATCCGGTTCACAGTGGTTTCTCTCAGCCGGCGCGTCCCCTGGGTTCATGAACGAGATCCCCGAGGTGCCGGCGCCCGTGCCGAGGCGTCGTCGCACAGGTCTGGTGGCGGTTGCCACGCTCGGCACGGTGGGCATCGCCGCCGGCGTCGTCCTCGGCGTCGGTGCGGCGTCCAGGCCGACGCCCGTCGTCGGACAGGGTTCTGCCGCCCACTTCCAGCCGGCGGTGAACGGCTTCGGCGGGTTCGGTGCGCGCCGCTTCGGCGACGGCACGCTCGGTGGTGGCGCCTCCGGCGGCCTCGGCGGCGGATCGACGGCCCCGACCTCCGCCGCGACGAGCGCCCAGCAGGTCGGCGTCGTCGACGTCGCCACCACCCTGGGCTACCAGAACGCCGCGACCGCGGGCACCGGGATGATCCTCACCTCGACCGGTGACGTGCTCACCAACAACCACGTCATCCGCGGCGCGACCAGCATCACGGTCACGGTCGTCAGCACCGGCGCGTCCTACACCGCGAGTGTTGTCGGTACCGACCCGTCCTCCGATATCGCCGTCCTGCGCCTCGCCGGCGCCTCCGGACTGTCGACTGCCGACGTGAGCACCGCCCCGGCCACCGTCGGGGAAGCGGTCACCGCCGTCGGGAACGCAGGGGGCACCGGCACCCTGACCTCGGCCGGCGGCACGGTGGCTGCGCTGGACCGGTCGATCACCGCCACCGACACCGACGGCAGCAACGCCGAACAGCTCAGCGGGCTCATCGAGACCGACGCAGCCGTCCAGCCCGGCGACTCCGGCGGGCCGCTCTACGACACAACCGGTGCGATCGTCGGCATGGACACCGCCGCCTCCAGCTCCGGCCCCGCGCAGGCATACGCGATCCCGATCTCGACGGCCGAACAGATCGCCACCCAGATCGAGAACGGCGTCTCCTCGGCGACCATCCACCAGGGCTACCCGGGGTTCCTCGGGGTGTCGGTGGGTGACTGGGGCGGAGCCACCGTCCTCGGCGTGCTGGCCAACGGGCCGGCCGCGAAGGCCGGCGTGACCGCCGGCGACGTCATCACCGCGGTCGCCAACCTGAGTGTCACCTCGGCCGCGGACCTGAGCACCGCCCTGGCCGGCCGCTCCCCCGGCCAGCACGTGACCGTCACCTGGGCCGACGCGACGGGCGTGTCGCACTCGGCCACCGTCACCCTCGGGACCGGACCCGCCCAGTGACGGCCTGACGACGTGACCGCCGGACGACCGACGTCGTCCGACTTCCGCCCGCCCGCCGTCACGCCGCTCCGCGTGGCCGGCACAGGGGCGTGGGGTGTGGCAACGCGTACTGCCGAACCTAGGCGGCGTCGACCCGGATGCGGGGCCAGGAGTTGTTGGCGTAGCCCGCCGGGTTCCACAGGCTGGCGGGGAACTCGGGCTGCGTCGCGCCGCTGTCGTCCCATGCCCGGGCGGTGATCTCGACAGGTCCGGCCGGCAGATCCAGGACGAGGTGCCACAGCTGCCATGCCCACGGGCTGGGCGGGTCGTCGACGACCGCCTGGGTCCAGGTCTGTCCCCCGTCGAGGGAGACGTCGACCCGGGCGATCCGGCGGCCCTCCGGGGCGAAGGCGTAGCCGATGACGTCGGTGGGGCCGGCAGGCAAACGGTCACCGTGGTCCGGAGACAGGATCGCGGAGGTCATGGTCAACGGCCCCAGCGAGATGCCGCGGCCGGGGCCGGGTTCGGCATCGGGCGGCAGCAGCCGGTAGTCCTCCGCCTGGAAGTAGCTGTCCGACGGCTCCGACGCAACGGTGACGTGCTGAACCCACTTGACACTGCGGGCCCCGATGAAGCCGGGCACGACCACCCGCACCGGTCCCCCGTGGATCCGGGGCAAGGGCGCGCCGTTCATCCCCCACGCCAGCAGCACCTCGCCCGAGCAGGCCTTCGGCAGCGGGATCGAGCTGCCGTAGGGCTGCGGCGGATCCACGCTCGGCGAGACGTCCGGGGCGGTGAAGGCGACGTGCGCCGCGCCGGGCACCGGGCGGGCCGCGACCAGCAGGTCGGCCAGGCTGACGCCGGTCCATTCGGCCGTCGAGATGGTCGTCGGGCCCCACGGCACCTGACCTGGGATGGGCCGGACGGCGAGCAGCTCAGCGCGCCGGTTGCCCGCGCACTCGAGCGTGACGACCTCGGTGCGGGTCTCGAACCGCCGCTGCAGATCGGACAGGGACAGGTCCAGCTCCTGGTCGACCAGGCCGTCGACGCGCAGCCGCCAGGTGGCCGGGTCGAGGTCCGGAAACGGTCCGTGATTACGGCTGTAGAAGGCGTCGACCGGGGTCAGCGCCTGGCCGGCCAGCGCGGCGGGCGGCGGCTCGGCATTGAACGGCTCCTTGTCGTGGACGACCATGTCGTCCCGCTTGCCCCACATGCCTGCTCCCCTCGCCGCCCCACCTGATGTGCCACGTCCGCTGTGGCGTGCCTGATGCGCAACAGCCTGAGGGGCCGCACCGACGTCGGACATCGCCGCCAGCCGCCATCCGCGGCTCCGGCCAGGGCGTGACGCGGATTCCCGCTAGCCGCAACCGGTGTGAGGGGGGCGGTCACTCCCCTCCGCCGTCGTGGTCACTGCAGAACCGGGCCGGCAGCTCCTCCGACGTCAGGAGACAGCCGGTCGGGCAGTCGAATTCCACCGGCCGGGGCACTCGGTCCCCGGCAGTGCGCGACGGGGGCGTCGCCCAGCCGACGGCCGCGCGCGCGCCGCAGCGAGGGCACCATTCCCAGGTGACGAAGTCACTCAGCGGGTCATTCCTTCCGTCCGCGATCGTCGTCGGGGGTTCCTCTCACCGTCGCCCTCGCCGGGGCACCTGCCCTGACAGTCCGACTGGTGGATCCGTGCGTGCTGCGCGTGAGCTGGATGTTCACCCTGAATCACGCGGTCGACCCGCGCAGAGGTCGCGACAGGGTGACGCTCACGCAGAGCGATGCTCACGCAGGCCGTGGTGGTCACGTGGTCGTCAGGTGCACGTTCTCGGCGGTGCCTGCGGCGGATGAGGCAGACCGGCCGGCCACCGAGACGGGCAGTTCGATGTCCAGGGCGGTGCCCGCATCAGGGGGGCTGTGGAGGGTGAGCCGGCCGCCGAGCGCCTCGATCCGGTCGGTGAGCCCGATCAGACCCGAACCACCGGCGGGATGGGCGCCGCCGCAGCCGTCGTCGCGGACGCGGACCCACAGCAGCTCGTCGTCGGCCGCTGCCTGGACGTCGACGACGGTGGCCTGCGCGTGCTTGACCGCGTTGGTGAGCGCCTCGCAGACGACGAAGTAGGCGGCGAGCTCGATCGGCTCCGGCAGCCGGCCGTCGATGTCGACCTCGAGGCGGACCGGCACCGCGGAGCGCCGGGCCAGCGTCTTCAGCGCCGGGCGCAGTCCGCCGTCGGTGAGGGCGACGGGGTGGAGTCCGCGGGCGAGCTCGCGCAGCTCGTCGAGCACGCCCCCCAGTTCGCCGGCCATCCCGTCCAGCTGCGCCCTCACTTCCTCGGCCTCCGGCGGGACCGCCGCCTTCACCGTGCTGCGCAGGTGCAGGGCGAGGGATACCAGCCGCTGCTGGGCGCCGTCGTGCAAGTCGCGTTCGATGCGACGGCGGGCGGCGTCGGCGGCCGCCACGATCCGCGCCCGCGAGGCGATGAGCGCGGCCTGGGCCTCGGCGTTGGCAATCGCTGTGGCGACCAGCTCGGTGAAACCGGCCAGCCGCGCCTCGGTGCCGGCCGGTAGGGACATGTCCCCTCTCGACGCAACGATCATGACGCCCCACAGCGGGCCCTGGACGCTGATCGGCACGCCGACCGACGCCCGGATGCCGGCCCCGCGCGCGACGTCGCCGATGGGCCCCGTGGTGCCGGTGTAGTCGTCGATCCGCGCCGGTCGGCCCGTCTCGAACACCAGCGACGTCACGTTCCGCCCGCCGAGGCTCGTCCGGGTGCCGACAGGGACGGTCAAGGCACCAGTGCTGCTCCACACGCCGACGGCCGTCTGTGTGCCGTCCGTTTGGTACCGGCTCAGAACCGTGACATCGGCGGAGAGCACCCGCCCGACCTCGGCGGTGACCGCGGCGAAAACCTCCGCAGGCGGCGCCGCCCGGGCGACCAACGTCGCCACCCTCCGCAGCGCGACCTGCTCCCGGGCGAAGTCCCGCAACTCAGCGCGCGCCTGCGCGTTGGCGATCGCGGTGGCGACCAGCTCGGTGAAGCCCGCCAGCCGCCCCTCGGTGTCCGCCGGCAGCGGCTCCGCATGTGTGTAGGCCACAACGATCACGCCCCATAGCCGACCCTCGACGCTGATCGGCACGCCGACCAACGAGCGAAGGCCCCACCCGCGGCCCACGTCGGCAGCTTCGCCGGAGGCGTCGGCGTAGCTGTCGAGGCGCGCGGGCCTGCCCGTCTCGAACACCAGCGTGCTCACGTTCTGTCCCCCGAGTTCCACTCGGCCGTCGGCGGGGGTCGGTACGGCGACGCCGTTGCTGGTCCATGTGCCGACGACCGTGGCCGCGCGGTCCGGGTCGTACCGGCCCAGGACCGTGAAGTCGGCACCCAGCACGCGCCCCACCTCCGCCGTGACCGTGGCGAACACCTCCCCCGGCGGCGCGGCCCGGGCCACCAGTGTGGCAACCCGCCGCAGCGCTGCCTGCTCCTCGGCGAAGCCGCGTAGGTCAAGGCGCGCCTGCGCGTTGGCGATCGACGTCGCGACCAGCTCGGTGAACCCGGCCAGCCGCGCCTCGGTGTCGGGCGGCAGCGGCTGCTCCTGCCCGGACGCCACGCTGATGACGCCCCAGATCCGGCCCTCGACGCTGATCGGCACGCCGACGGCCGCGCGAAGCCGCCACCCTCGTGCGGCGGCGGCGACCGGGCCCGAGGCGTCCGCGTAGTCGTCGATTCGCGCCGGTCGACCCGTCTGGATCACGAGTGACACCACGTTCCGCCCGCCGAGTCGGACCCGGGTGCCGACGGGGAAGGGTACAGGGTCGTCGGTGCCGCTCCAGGCGCCCACAGATACCTGCTCGCCGTCCGGCTCGTGCCGGCTCAGAATCGTGAAGTCGACCTCCAGCAGCTGCCCGATCTCCTCGGCGACCGCCGCGAACACCCCCTCGGGCGGCGCCCCGCCCGCGACCAGCCCCGCCACCCGGCGAAGCGCGGCCTGCTCCTCGGCGAACCGGTCGCCCAGTCCCGTGACCATCAGGGCCTCCGCCCCACAGGCAGCACCGACGCCGCCGCCTCCTCGCCAGACCTCCGTCGTGGCCAGCGTGCTCCCAGCGCGGAGACCGATCAAGAAGACGCCGGGACCGATGCCGGTGGCAGCCGCCTCCCACGACCGACGAGGACGACGCCGGGCCAACCGGGCGTCAGAGGCCCGTGTCCGTCACGATGCCCGGCCACTTGTCCTTCCACGGTGCCGCCGCTTCGAACGCGGCTGCGGCACGCAGCACCGCCGGATCATCGAGATGGCGCCCGATGATCTGCAGGCCCACGGGAAGGCCGTCCTCGGTCCACCCTGCCGGCACGCTCGCCGCCGGCTGCCCCGTGAAGTTGAGGGGATAGGTGAAGTGCAGCCACTCGAAGGGCTCGACCTCCCGTCCGTCGATGACAGTCGGCCCCTGGATCCCGATCTCGAACGGCGGGACCGCGAGGGTGGGGGTGAGGAGCAGGTCGTACTGGCGCATGAGCCGCCACATCGTGTTGTTGACCGCCTTACGGACCATGAGCGCATCGGTGAACTCTTCCGCCGTCCACGGGCGTCGGAGGAAGTCCACGACGTGGGGCGTCATGTTCTCCTCGCCGATGCGGTCGAGCTCGCGGCGCAGCCCGGTCAGGTCGGTCTCGTTGGCGACGATCGCCCAGAACGCCTCGTAGGGATGTGGCCATCCGGGCGTGACCTCCTCGACGATGCATCCGAGGTCGTCGGCGAAGACGCGGACCGCGTCACCGACGATCCGGCGTACCGCCGGGTCGACCGCGGCGTACCCCCAGTCCGAGCTGTAGGCGACGCGCCGGCCGCGGAGGTCTCCCTGCAGAACGTCCGACCAGTCGAAGTCGGGGCCGGGTAGGGAGAACCGGTCCCGGTCGTCCGGGCCGGCGATCACCGACAGCATGAGCGCCCCATCGGCGACGGTCCTGCTCATGGGGCCGATGTGCTCCAGCGACTCCCAACTGGACACACCGGGGTACCGCTCGTCCTTGGTGCCCGGATAGAGCGGGACCCGCCCCATCGACGCCTTGATGCCGACCAGCCCGCAGAAGCTGCTGGGGATCCGGATCGATCCACCCCCATCGCTGCCGATCGCGAAGGGGCCCATGCCGGCGGCAACGGCCGCGCCCGATCCGGCGCTGGACCCGCCGGACGTCCTGGAGGTGTCCCAGGGGTTGCGCGTAGCCGGGAAGAGCATGTTGTGCCCGACCCCGCTGTACCCGAACTCGGGCACGTTCGTCTTGCCGAGGACGATGGCGTCCGCGTGCTTCAGTCGCTCCACCACGACGTCGTCCTCATCGGGGATGAAGTCGGCATAGATCCGTGAGCCAGAGGTCGTGCGCAGCCCCTTGGTGCAGACGAGATCCTTGATTCCTACCGGAACGCCGGCGAGCACGCCGACGTCCTCGCCGCTCATCACGGCGTTCTCGACCCGCCGTGCAGCAGCGCGAGCTTGGTCGGGCGCGGGGGTGCAGAAGGCGTGCAGGGTGGGGTCCAGGCGGTCCATCCGATCCAGCACGGCCTCGATCACCTCCGTCGGCGACACGCGCTTCCGGCGGATGTCCTGCGCCAAGGTGACCGCATCGGCGCGGCAGATGTCCTGACCCATCGTCTGGTCGGTCGTCACAACAGCTCGTCCCTTTCCGGTGTGTCCAGGCCGGCCCGTCACCGGGCAGGTAACCGTCGATCCGCTCGGACCCGGCCGCCCGAGCGCTGTGTGGCGAAGGCGAGAAGCGCGTACGCGAGCGCGGCGGTCACCATTCCGACCAACGCCTCGACGTATTCCGGGGCTTGGAAATGGACGATGCCGGCACTCAGGGCGCCGAGAGCCCAGGCGACGAACGGAGGCCAGCGCACGGCCGCGTCGGCGCGTGCGGCCACGCGACGATCGAATGCGTAGTGCGTGAGGATCACCGCTCCGATCGGTGGCACGAACACACCGAGGATGTTGAGCCAGTCGAGGAAGAAGTTCCACACCCCTGCCAGCGCGGCAATCGTGCCGAGAGCACCCAGGATCACCGTCAGGAGCCGCATCCGTCTGCCCAGGATGTGACTCCAGCCCACCGCTCCGTTGTACAGACAGTGGGTGCACACAGAGCCGAGGTTGACGATGATGAAAGTGAACGCCAGGGCGGACAAGAGCCACCCGTGTCCGGTCGCGATGACCGGGAGGAAGTTGCCTCCATTCGTCCCGGGGTTCGTGATCGCACCGGTGGCGACGATCACCGCGCCCACCATTTGCGCAACGAGATTGGCGACGGGGAACGCCGAGAATGCGGCGAGGGCGGCGGACCGCCCGTCCTTCGACCAGCGGGTGAAGTCTCCCGTCATCGTTCCCGAGTCGGCGAAGGCGGCAACGACGATCGTGATGGCGGCGCCGATGGACAGCGCGGCGGCTCCGCCGGCGACGCCCCGGTAGTTCCACACGTCGCCCAGCCCGCCGCGTCCGGCGATGAGCCACAGGGCGATGGCGGCGACGATCAGGAACAGGGGTGCCGCAACCATCCCCAGCAAGGAGAGCGCGCGGATCCCGATGAAAGTGATCGCGATGAAAAGGATGCCGGCGAGCAGCGTGACCAGCTTCTCGTTCCAGCCGAAGGACTCGTGCACGGTCAATCCGGTCAGTCCGGTCTGGAAGGCGTACCAGCCGACCACGATCGTCGCCAGGAACCCCGACGCCACGGTGTAGCCGTACCGCCCGAAGACCCGGCCGGCGATCAGCGCGAAGCTGAGCCCCGACTCGCCGGACAGGTAGCTGAGGGCGCCGACGTACACCATGAGGAGGACGTTGCCGAGAACGATCGCCAGGACCCCGCGCTGGAATCCGAGCAACGCTGTGATGACGCCGCCGAAGACCGCGCAGGTGAGGATCATCGGGAATCCGAACCACACGGCAGCGACGGAGACCGTTGATTTCCGGTGTGAGAGGGGAACGGCCTCGTGCTCGAATTCCGACTCGAGCTCGAGCGCTCCGACGTGCTCTACTTCCGCGTGGGACACGATCCACCTCCGAGCCACTGGGTGCGCGGGCGGTAGTCCTGCTCGACCAGCCTGGTCCTCCGAGGCGGTCACCGTCAACGAGCGGCCCCTGAGATCCCGGCCGGCGTCGTCGTACCCACGGCACCCCCACCCCGCGGTCACCCAGCCGGTCGGTGCTCCGCGCTGGGTGGCCTCGCTCGGTCGGGAGCGAGGGGCAGGATGATCTCCACCGTCGTGCCCGCGCCCGGTGGGCTGTGCAGCGACAGCCGGCCGCCGAGCGCCTCCACCCGGTCGGTGAGCCCGACGAGACCGGAACCGCCGTTGGGGTCGGCGCCGCCGCGGCCGTCGTCGCGGACACCGACCCGCAGCACCCCCGCGTCGGCGGCCGCATGGACGTCGATGAGGGTGGCGTCCGCGTGCTTGGCGGTGTTCGTGAGTGCCTCGGCGACCACGTAGTAGGCGGCGAGCTCGATCGGCTCCGGCAGCCGCCCGTCGATGCGGACGTCGAGCCGGACGGGGACGGCGGAGCGGCGGCCCAGCGCCTTCAGCGCCGGGCGCAGCCCGCCCTCGGCGAGCGCGGCGGGGTGGAGTCCGCGGGCGAGCTCGCGCAGCTCGTCGAGCACGCCGCCGAGCTCGGCGGCGACGCCGTCCAGCTGGGCCTTGAGCTCGTGCGCCTCGGGCGGTACGGCCGCCAGCAGGGTGCTGCTCAGGTGCAGCGCGAGCGAGACCAGCCGCTGCTGGGCACCGTCGTGCAGATCCCGCTCCATGCGGCGCCGCGCGGTGTCGGCGGCGGCCACGATCCGCGCCCGCGAGGCGGTCAGCGCCGCCTGGGCCGCGGCGTTGGCCAGCGCCGTGGCGACCAGCTCGGCGAAGCCGGCCAGCCGAGCCTCCGTGTCCGCCGGCAGCGGCTCCGGGCGCCTGTACGCCACGAGAATGAAGCCCCACAACCGCCCTTCGACGCTGATCGGCACCCCGACAGCCGAACGGAACCCCCACTCTCGTCCGACGTCGGCGCCCGCACCCGAGGCCTCGCCATAGTGATCGATCCGCGCCGGCCGACCGGTCTGGAACACAAGCGTGGTCACGTTCCACCCGCCGAGGCTCCAGTGGGTCTCACCGGGAACGGGCCCGGCGGCGTCGGTGCTGCTCCACACCCCGAGGGCAGTGGCCGCGCCATCAGGGTCGTACCGGCTCACATGCGCGAAGTCCACCTTCAACAGCCGCCCGACCTCCTCCGCGACGGCGGCGAACACCACCTCCGGCGGCGCCCCGTGGGCCATCAGCGTCGCCACCCGCCGCAGCGCCGCCTGTTCCTCGGCGGCTCCGCGCAGCTCCAGGCGGGCCTGGGCGTCGGCGATGGTGGTCGCGACGAGCTCGGTGAACCCGGCCAGCCTCGCCTCGGTGTCCGCCGGCAGCGGCCCCTCGTGGGTGGACGCCACGCTCATGACCCCCCACAACCGGCCTTCGATGCTGATCGGCGCGCCGACGCCCGCGCGGAAGGCCCACTCGCGTCCGACCTCGGAGGCCGGGCCCGTGGCGTCGCCGTAGTCGTCGATGCGCGCGGGCCGGCGGGTCCGGAAGACCAGCGTGGACAGGTTCTGTCCGCCGAGGCTCGTCCGGGTGCCGATGGAGAAGGGCAGTGCGGCACCGGTACTGCTCCACGCGCCGAGGATCGACACCACACCACCGGGGTCGTAGCGGCCCACGGTCGTCAGGTCGGTGGCCAGCAGCCGGCCGACCTCCTCGGCGACCGCCGCGAACACCTCCTCCGGTGGCGCCCCCCGGGCGACCAGCGTCGCCACCCGTCGCAGTGCCGTCTGCTCCTCGGCGAACCTGCGCAGTTCCACCCGTGCCTGCGCGTTGGCCAGGGCGGTTGCGACCAGCTCGGCGAAGCCGGCGAGCCGGGCCTCGGTGTCCGCCGGCAGCGGTCCCTCCTGGGTGGACATCGCGGCCATGACGCCCCACATCCGGCCCTCCACGATGATCGGCACACCGACGGCCGAGTGGACGCCCGCCTCGCTGGCGATGTCGGCGACCGCGGCCGAGGCGTCGGCGTAGTCGTCGATCCGGGTCGGCCGGCCGGTCCGCGAGACCAGCGTGTGCAGGTCACGCCCGCCGAGCCGGTGTCGGCCGCCGACAGGGGCCGGGCCGTCGGGGCGGGTGCTGGTCCACGCGGCGACGATCGTGGCGACGTCGTCCGGGTCGTACCGGCTCAGGAGCGCGGCGTCGGCGCCCAGCAGCCGACCGGCCTCGGCGACGACCGCTGCGAACACGTCCGCCGGCGGCGCAGCCCGGGCCACCAGCGTCGCCACCCGTCGCAGCGCCGTCTGCTCCTCGGCGAGCCGTCCGCTCACCCCGGTGGCCATCAAGCCTCCGC
Source organism: Blastococcus sp. (assembly GCA_025465355.1). Classification (GTDB taxonomy): domain Bacteria; phylum Actinomycetota; class Actinomycetes; order Mycobacteriales; family Geodermatophilaceae; genus Blastococcus_B. The sequence goes on from JAODNN010000122.1 coordinate 21,774, forward strand.
CCCGGCGGCAGTCGCGCCGCCTGCTCGCCAGCCGCTCGACGATGCCAGCCTGCTCCCCGCAAGGAGACCGATCAAGAACCCACCGGGGTCGGTGCCCGCGGCCGGCGGAGGGTCCGCGCTCCTGCTGTCCCCGACGCCGGCAGAGCGCCGCGCCCGACCGATGACGCAAGAGCCGGCCGCCCGGAGACGGCCGGCTCTGCAACGCCCTGCTATCAGTGGCTGCCGGTCCAGGTGCGACGCCGGGAGCAACCCCGCGGACCGGCAACCGGGATCACTTGTCGGCAGGATTCAGGGCACGGAAGACGAGTCCCGCCACGAGCCCGCCGAGCAACTCCGCCAGCAGGAAGACCCAGATCGTCGACCAGGCGAACAGGCCGGCGGTCGCCGCCCCGAAGAAGACCGCGGGGTTGAAGACGCCGCCGGAGATGCCGCCGACGGCCGTGGCGCCCGCGAAGACCGTGAAGCCGATCGCCAGGCCGTAGAAGGAGTTGTTCGGGTGGTCCCTGCTCGTGGCGACGTTGAGCACGACGTAGACCAGCGCGAAGGTGAACAGCAACTCCACCACGAACGACGCACCGAGCAGGTGACCGGACAGCGTCTTGGCCACGTCGTGGGTCGGGAAGATCACCCAGCGGGCGAGCAGCCCACCGAGGATGCCCCCGACCACCTGGACGACCCAGTACGCCACTGCGTCGCCCGCGCCGATCCGGCCGCGTACCAGCGCGCCCAGAGTCACCGCGGGGTTGAAGTGCCCGCCGGAGATGTGGCCCCCGGCGTAGATCATGACCATGAGGGTCGCGCCGATCGCCAGAGGCGCCAACGTGCCGCTGATGGATGCGGCCGTCGCCACCGTGAAGACGAACAGGAACGTCCCGAGCAGCTCCACGGCGTACTTCCGGACGGCGAGCGCTCCGGGAGTAGTGACCGGGGCCTGTACCGGGGGGGCCTGCGTGACGGTGTTGTTGTGCGTAGCTGTCGCTTGAGTCATCGAGATCCTCTTCTCTCGATCGATGACGGAACCGGGCGTGATTCCGACTGAGCCGAGCGTCACTGCGCGCATGCCCCGGGGGCATCGGCGCCAGCGGCCAAGGTGCCTCGCTGCTGACTGCAGTCCTCGGATTCCCGGTGGCGGGTAGCCGTATTGGCCGCTCGCCGGGAGGTATGCGCGACCGGGGCCGCCGATCGTGGGAGCTGTCCCGTCCACGCCTCAGGAGGCAGACCCTTGACCACCACTCAGCCCAAGCCCACGACCACGGACGCCGGTATCCCGGTCGCCAGCGACGACCACTCGCTGACCGTCGGACCCGACGGCCCCATCGTGCTCAACGACTTCTACCTCATCGAGCAGATGGCCAACTTCAACCGGGAGCGCACCCCGGAGCGCCAGCCCCACGCCAAGGGCCACGGCGCGTTCGGCGAGTTCGAGGTGACCGGCGACGTCAGCGCCTTCACCAGGGCCGCCGTCTTCCAGCCCGGCGCCAAGGTGGAAACCCTGAACCGGTTCTCCACCGTCGCCGGTGAGCGGGGCAGCCCCGACACCTGGCGGGACCCCCGCGGGTGGGCGCAGAGGTTCTACACGTCCGAGGGCAACCTCGACATCGTCGGCAACAACACCCCGG